>DASVKG010000171.1:0-24412 GCA_036385495.1 Anaerolineales bacterium
TTAAAGGAAAACCCATGATCCGTGCCACTGGTCTCACGAAAGATTACGGCTCACGAAGGGCAATTGAGAATTTGACCTTTGAGGCCAAACAGGGTGAGGTTGTCGGATTTCTTGGTCCAAATGGTGCCGGGAAAACAACGACCATGCGCATCCTGACCGGGTATATGCCTCCAACTTATGGGACAGCCCAGGTTGCAGGATTCGACGTAATCAGTGAATCGCTTGAAGTTCGTCGGCGCGTTGGTTACTTGCCCGAAACGGTTCCTCTCTACCCCGAAATGACCGTTTTCGAATACCTGAAATTCATGGCTGATTTGCGCCACCTCCCAAATGGCGATGATATGGTGGACGCTGCACTGAATTTAGTTCAAATGGAAAATCGCGCTGACGGATACATTTCAAACTTGTCGAAGGGTATGCGCCAGAGGGTGGGGCTGGCACAGGCTTTGCTGCATAGGCCGGAGGTATTGATACTTGATGAACCGACCATCGGTTTGGACCCGGCTCAAGTGGTTGAATTCCGAAATACCGTTCGAGAGGTGGGAAAAGAGCGCACAGTCCTCCTCTCAACCCATATCCTTTCTGAGGCCCAGCAGCTTTGTGATCGCGTCTTGATTATAAATAAAGGTCGAATCGTTGCCGAGGACACCCCTGAAAACCTGCAATCCCGTTTGGTCGGAGCAGAACATGTAGTTTTGCGGGTCAAGGGAGAGGCGGACGACCTGCTCCCCATCGTTGCCAGGATAGATGGCGTACAAAACGCCAAGCTCCAGCCAGATGGCTCTCTGGAATTCCAGTTTGCACCTGCTGCAGATGTTCGCCCGGCGGTTGCCAGAGCAACTATAGAAGCCGGGTTCGACCTTCTTGAGTTCCACCCGGTTGGGTTGAGCCTTGAAGAAATATTCCTGCAACTAACGCAGGATAATGCCAGGAAAGAGAGGTAATTCATGCGCAATATCTGGACAATTGCCCGTCGCGAGTATCGGCATTATTTCACTAGTCCGCTTGCTTACATTGCAGCACTATTGGCACTGTTGACGGTAGGGATCTACTTCGTCGTAATCATCTATTACCTTACCAACCAGTCGTACTATGGCAACTCAGCTCCCGGTATCGATATTGTGATCGGCCCCCTGGCAACCGTGTTTTTGTTTGCGACCCCGGCTTTGACCATGCGTTTACTTGCCGATGAACAGCGCATGGGAACACTCGAACTTCTTCTAACGACACCCATCCAGGAGGGTGAATTGGTTGTTGGAAAATGGCTCGGAGCCTTTTTGTTCATGCTTACCATCATTGCAATTACTCTGGTGTACCCGATTGTTCTCAATAAACTTACTACACCAGGCATCGACCAGGGTGCCATGTTATCAGCTTACCTGGCTATCATTTTGCTGACTGCGGTTTTCCTGGCAATCGGGACAGCGATGTCATCGTTTTTTAGTAACCAGTTTGCAGCGTTTTTCGCAACACTGGCGGTTCTCATCCTTTTCTGGTGGCTCATACGTCTACCAACTTATATTATCCAGAATGATTCCATCACTAATATTTTCAACTATCTGGATTTGAACGGTCGCTTTAATTCCATGGTTGCCGGTACAATGACGCTCTCAGACATAATCTATCCGCTTAGTTTGACCGCCCTGGGCTTGTTTTTAAGTGCATTCGCCGTTGAAATAAGAAGGTGGAGATAATGGCCAAGACAAAGAACACCCAAAAGAAGACCAGACCTATAAAGTTCCCTGTCATTGCATTGTGGGTATCTGGTATCGCCTTGTTTGGAACGGTCCTCCTGTTGATTGTTAAGATGCTCGCAATTGCCAAAATCTATTCTCTCCCTAATACTTCAGCTTTTAACTGGGCGCTTGGGATTTCTGCAGCGCTCATCGTGCTGGGTCTGGCTTCATTTGCCTTGCTTGATCCGCAACGTGTGCGCGAACTCCTCACTGGAAGGCAGGCCCGTTATGGTAGCAATGCTGCAATCATGCTGCTTGCATTTCTCGGCATTCTTCTCGTGGTTAACATACTGGTTCTCCAATACCCTGGAAAACCTTTTGATTTTACCGAGGACAAGCAGAATAGTCTTGCTACTGTTTCTCTGGATACATTGAAGGCATTGCCAGCTTCTGTACAGGCCACTGCATTCTTTACATCCCAGACACCGAGCGATACTGCGCGAAAGTTACTCAATAATTTTAAAAACAATTCACACGGAAAGTTTGATTTTACATTCATTGACCCTGACCAAAATCCTCTTGCTGCCCGGCAGGCCGGGATCACGGGTGATGGAAAAATATATCTTCAAATGGGAGATCGTCACGAAATTGTTGCCTTGGCTTCCGAGCAGGATATCACCTCAGCCCTGGTGCGTCTGATGAACCCTGGGCAACAAACAATTTACTTCCTGACCGGACACGGTGAAAGGGACATTCAAACCGCTGGCAATACAGCTTTCACGACCGCAAAATCCGCGCTAGTTGCCAAGAACTACACAGTCCAGTCTTTAAATTTGATCGCCACGAATAAAATTCCAGAAAATGCCACTGTCATTGTCATTGCCGGACCAACTCAACCGATTTCTGCAGGTGAACAGACTTTACTGCAAGACTATGTGACAAAGGGTGGCGCACTTGTTGTTATGGAAGAACCTACCCCATTGACAAAATTCGGCAACTCTCCCGATCCCTTGGCAGCGTATCTTGCAGCAAATTGGGGTATTAATTTCGATAACGATATCGTCATAGATACCAATACAAGTCAACCACTATATGCGGTTGCCTCGACATACGGTACTCATCCAATAACCGAAAAACTGCAAGGCCTGGTTTCTTTTTATCCATCCGCGCGCAGTGTTTCCTTAGCCTCTAATTTAACCAACAAACCCACTGTATTGGTCACAACCGCTAATTCCGCATGGGGAGAAACTGATTTTGCATCATTGCAAGCGAACGGGCAAGTTGCCTTTGACCCGGCGGTGGATTTCCCGGGTCCGCTAACGCTGGCCGTCGCTGCCACAGACACTACTTCCGGTAGCCATATTATCGTTTTCGGCGATTCCGATTTCGCGTCGGATGCTTTCTTCAGTCAGTATGCCAATGGTGACATGTTTATTAATGCGATTGATTGGGCGGCTGGACAGGAACAATTGATAAACCTGAATACCCCAACAGCCATTAGCCGTACTCTTGTACTTCCAAGCAGTTTCTGGTTATTGGTGATGGCTATTTCATTCCTGTTCCTCCTGCCGGGTCTGATTATCGCAGGCGGGGTCATTTCCTGGCTGGTTCGGCGCTCCAGAGGTTAACCTCATGATCAAACGCCCCACATGGATTTTGCTGGTCATCCTGGCTCTTGTTGTCATTGCATACTTCATCGTCAAGAATCGCGGCTCGATAACGTCCTCACAGCCGACGCCGACTGCCCAGGGTAATAATTTTCTTGTTACTCAGGCAGATGGCACGCTGCAAATCCTACGTATCACCGGTACTCAAAACCATATCTTTCAGATGCAGCGTGATACGGGCGGGACGTGGGTTGTTATACAGCCAACATCTGGAACCGCGGACCAGTCTCTGGCAGCGGCTGCCGAGACTCAGGTCGGCGCGTTGCGCATTGTGACGACCCTTGATAAGCAACTAAACTTGGCAGATGCCGGGTTAGATTCCCCGTCTTACACCATCGAATTGACTTTTAGTGGTGGTTTAAAGCACATTATCCAGGTTGGGACTCTAACTCCCACAAGTAGCGGATATTACGTACGTTTTGACGCAGGGAATCTTTATGTTGTGAGCCAGGCAGGGATCGATGCATTACTTAACCTGCTGACTGCTCCACCCTTCCCTGCTACTGTGACACCCCTCCCTACTGTCCAGGAGACAGCCACGCCTACACTTGAGTTGGTTACACCTGTTCCAACCTTGGAGATGGCTACCCCAACACCCTGATTGATATTGGAATACATCGCAACCTTTTGGATACTATCTATCGGAAGAACTTCCGGGATGGGAGGATTCATTTACCCAACATTTCCAATAAGGGTATTGTATTTTGTTCAAAAAAAGAGTATTCTGATTCAAGAATTGCTAAGTAAGGAAATGTAATGGAAAACCCTTTATTGCTTGAAGAAGATGAAGAATATTCTGCCATCGCCCGTCTGATTGAATTGGGTCGGCAGAAAACTTATGTCACGATTGATGACATCTTGCATTTTTTCCCTGAAGCCGAACAGGATGTAGAACAACTGGAAGAAGCCTTCGCGGCTCTATTAAGCGCGGGGGTTGCCTTCATGGAAGATACACCTACCGGAGAACCTCCCGAGGATGAACTTATTGCGGCGGAAAAACCCGAGGCTGAGGTAGAACCGGAATTATCTTTAGATGATTACCTCGCAAATATTGACACTGACGACACCATCGGCTTATATCTTAAGGAAGTCAGCCGTGTTCCACTGCTTACCGCTACAGAAGAAGTTGATCTTGCCCAGCGTATCGAGCGCGGCCGGATGGCCCGCGAAGAATTGGCGCGCGGTAACGTCAGCGCGCGGCGCAGGATCGAGCTTCGCAAGCTCATTGAGGATGGCTGGGCTGCCCGTGAGCATTTGATTACTGCCAACTCCCGTCTTGTCATCAGTGTAGCCAAGAAGTATATGGGACGTGGGGTTCCGTTCCTTGACTTAATTCAGGAAGGGAATATTGGCCTGATCCGCGCCACCAAAAAATTTGATTATCGCCGCGGTCACAAATTCAGCACATATGCCACCTGGTGGATCCGCCAGGCTGTCACACGCGCCATCGCTGACCAGGGCCGCACAATTCGAGTTCCTGTTCATATGGGGGACCAGATCAATAAGCTTCTCCGCGTCCAGCATCAATTAACCCAGCGGTTGGGACGTGAGCCTTCCGTGGAAGAATTGGCTACCGCTCTGGAAGTTCCGCCCAAGAAAGTCGAGAACATGATCCAGGTGGCAAGGCGACCTCTCTCTCTCGAGACTCCAACGGATGATGAAGAGGATTCTGTCCTTGGCGATTTCATCGAAGATGATGAAGCTGCTCCACCTGATGATACCGCCACTTATAATTTACTCCGTGAACATCTGACCGAAGTGTTGAATGGGCTTCCCCCTCGCGAAGTACGCATCCTGCAATTGCGCTATGGTCTTTTGGATGGCCAGGCTTATACACTGGAGGAAGTCGGGCGTAAGATGGGAGTAACCCGCGAACGTGTCCGCCAAATTGAGGCCCAGGCTTTGAGTCGCTTGCGGCATCCGTCCATCCGCCGCAAACTGCGTGACTACCTCGGCGAATAAATTAACTTCAACTCATAAACAGGGGCGGATCAATTATCCGCCCCTGTTTATGTTAAAATGAAACTATGCGACTGACACTCCGCCAAGTTTTTTTTATCCTTTTATTCCTTCTTCTTTTCCTGATGACCTTGTACCCGATTACAGATCCGGACTTCTGGTGGCACCTGCGTACCGGCCAACTCATTCTCCAGACTCATGCCATTCCTCACACAGATCCTTTTTCATTTACAAGTATCGGTAAGCCATGGGTTGCTCAAGAATGGCTGTCCGAGGTTTTTATGTTTGGGCTCTATCGAATTGGTAGTTACGGTCTTCTCATCTTCGTTTTCTCCCTGATCATCACTGGGGCATTCTTACTATCTTATTTACGCAGCCCTCGAAAGTCGAGGCCATATGTCGCTGGGTTTACGCTCCTCCTTGGAGCTTTCGCGACTTGGCCCACATGGGGGGTGCGTCCGCAAATGATTTCCCTCCTACTTACAAGCTTGTTTTTATATATGCTTGACCGATACCAAGCAGAAGGTAAACTCAAATTTATCGTCCCTTTGCCAGTGATAATGCTAGTATGGGTCAACCTTCACGCTGGGTATATTCTGGGTCTAATCATTATTGCTATTTATGTTGCTGGTAGTCTGATTGAACTTCTCAAGGAAAAATTACAGAAAACCAAAAGCCCTAACGCGTTGCCCCTTAATTCAACTTTGAGGTTGAGTGCGACTTTGGGGGCCAGCATTCTGGCAACATTTGTCAATCCGAATGGCCTCCGAATTCTGCTTTACCCCTTCCTATCGTTAACCAGCCAGGCCACGCAGCAATTTATCCAGGAATGGTTCTCGCCAGACTTTCATCAACTCATATGGCAACCACTGGCATGGTTTATTTTGGCAATTATCATCGCAGGCATGCTCAGAAAGCAGGGTATATCTGCTTCCAAAATTCTGCTGACGGTGGTCTTTGTATATGCCGCCTTGCGTTCGATGCGCTATGTTCCTCTCTTCGCCATTGTTACTATCCCGATCTTATCTGAACAGATTGGATCGTTTTTTGAAATCCAGCCCGAGGTAAAGAAGCCGAGCCGACAATTCAATTGGCTAATTCCAATTCTAATGGTATGTTCTGTGGCGGTTATTAGCATATGCTTTGTGCACGTAGTTCAGCAGCAGCCAAAGTCGGAAGCTGAGGACTTTCCCAAAGCCGCAGTAGACTGGATTGCAGAAAATCATCCCGAAGGAAATATTTTCAATTCATATTATTGGGGTGGTTACATTATTTGGAGGCTTTATCCGCAATATCAGGTTTACGTTGATGGGCGTGCCTTTGATGTTTATGGAGATAAATTCCTTTACGATTATATGGACACCTACCGCGCCCAATCTAATTGGGAAGAAGCACTTGACAAACAGTCTGTAAGACTTGTGCTGGTAGATCCGAAATCGGGCCTTGCAAGCGCTTTACGCCAATCCTCTGGCTGGGAAATTGTATACGAGGACCAATTAAGCGTACTTTTTGACAAAAAATAAGTTGATTGCAAATGTAAACCCAATGGGCGGTATCTTATATTCCGTTCGATGTTTACAAGCTTCGGATTTTCTGAGCATTTTCATCGAAGGTGGTAAAGCCGTAGTCCTAAACAAACCACTACCTTCAACATACACCGAAAACACCTTATCGCTGTTTAATATTGGCTTCCCCCTGCGCGAAGCATGCATCCAGTAATTGTGCTGGGGACTCTTTGATGAAAGACCTGCTCGCTAGAGAAAGTCGGGCGCTTAGTGGGGGGGGTTACGACCATATAAATCCTATTAGTCACTGCTAGGCTTTGAGTCGTTCGCGACATCCGTCTATCTGCCTTAACCTCCTTGATTATCTTGGTGAATAAATAGTACATTAATCCCCTCAATATTTGCTGGTATTTTTATTATAGATCTAGGATCAATCCCAACCACTTCCCAAATTCCAAACCGGAGGATTTGAAGGATGTGTAGGTGGTAAAATCACAAGAATGAAACCTTTCGTCATTCCACGATTGCGCGACATTTTATTCCTGTCCATTTTTTTTGCAGCCCTATTGCTCGGTCCGCGCATGCTCAATGCAGACGGGGATTTACCCCATCACCTTGCTGTCGGAAAATACATTTTGCAGGGCCACCTTCCCCCGATCAATGATGTTTTTTCTTTTACACGCAATGGTGTTCCTATAGCACCTCATAAATGGCTGTCGGGGGTATTTTTTTATCTCGCGTATCTCATTTTTGATGAACGTGGAATTGTTATCCTGTCAGCTCTTTTGCTTGCAACCACCTTCGCTTTGATTTATTCTGATGGGGTGAAACGCAGCGGAACCCGTCTCCCGGTTTTATTTCTGGTTGCCTGGGGCGCGGCGATATCCTCGCTGCACTGGATTTCCAGACCGCAGTTATTTACTATGTTATTATTTGCGGTCTGGCTCATTTTGAACGAAAGACTTGCGAGCGGCAGGAAGGTTTCAATCTGGTATTTTGCCGGGTTGATGCTGTTGTGGAACAACATACACGGGGAATTCATTTCAGGGTTCCTGGTCACAGGCGCGACCCTTGCAGGATGGATCTGGGAGTATTTTTTCGATCGTCTTAACGTGGATATTCAAGTGGGAAAACGCCTGGTGATTGTACTGGCAACAATCACCTTTGTGACTCTGGTAAACCCGATTAGTTTCCGAGCCTTGTCGACGGTAACAAGTTGGCTGGGAAATGATTACCTGATGTCGCACACCAACGAAACCATTCCCCCCAACTTTGCCGAACCAGCATTCCTAATATTACTGGCATATTTGGTCTTTTCATTTTTCTTTCTCGCAATTAAACGCGAAAAGCTTCCCCCCCGCATGGCGATTATCCTGGCAGGGTTCTCGGCCATGGTCCTTCTCTCGGCTCGGAACGTCCATTTTTATGGGTTGGTCGCTCCTTTCGTATTGGTCACTGGATTTTCTAAACAGCAGGTATTATCACCACTCAAACCCGTTGAAGAACTGTTCGAGCAAATAGAAAGTCGGATTAGGGGAATTCTCTGGCCGGTTCTGACGGTATTGGTCGGAGTGACCTTGCTGGCTTTAACCCCGGTCGGAAAAATCGAGCGGTTTTCACCAACATTTTTCCCAATCCAGGCCACCGAATGGCTTAAAGCTAATCCCCAGGCTGGAAATATGTTTAATACCTTTGACTGGGGGGGATACCTGAGCTTGGAACTTTGGCCGGAAAAGCTTGTTTTTATTGACAGCCAGGGGGATGTCTATGGAGAAGCATTCATTCGCGAGTACGAAAAAATAGTCACGCTTGCTGATGGCTGGCAGGATATCCTGACAAAATATAACGTTAACTGGGCACTGGTTCCGAAAGTTTGGGATTTGGCCGGTGCCCTCGTTAAAGCCGGCTGGCGGGAAGTCTATCATGACGATACTGCCGTCATTTTAGTGCGCGGAGAGTGACTGAAGATGGAACCCAAAATCGTCATAGTTCTACCAGCTTACAATGCTGCTAAGACCTTGGACCGTACACTAGCTGAAATTCCGCCAGAATATCAAAAAAACATTATCCTGGTGGATGATGCTTCCAATGATAATACAGCGGGTATCGCAAAAGCGTGCGGGTTAATCGTCTTTGAGCATCCCACCAACCGCGGCTATGGTGCTAATCAAAAAACATGTTATTGCGAATCACTAAAATTACAGGCTGATATCGTAGTAATGCTCCATCCCGATCACCAGTATGATGCCACCATGATCCCACACCTGACGCGACCCCTGCTGAATAATGAGGCCGACGCGGTATTTGGTTCGCGCATGCTGGGAGGCCGTCCTCTGGAAGGCGGGATGCCCTATTGGAAATATTTTGCCAATGTAATCCTTACCGCTATGGCGAATATCATATTCCGTCGTTATCTCACTGAAATTCATTCAGGTTTCCGGGCTTATACGCGGAAGTACCTGGAAACTGTCAGGCTGGATGAAAATAGCGACGATTTCATCTTTGACGCAGAAATCATTGCCCAAGGGATGGCAAACAATCTTACTTTCCAGGAAGTGCCAATTGTGACCCGCTATTTTCCAGAAGCATCTTCTATCAATTTTGGGCGGAGTGTTGTTTATGGGTTTGGCATTATTGGGGTATTGGTAAAATACTGGCTCCATAAAACTGGTCTTATCCAATTTAGCCAATTCAAAGCCAAAACATCTTCACCTAACTAATTCCTTGCATAATCTTCAGATGAACTGGTAAAAATCCCCATACTGTCTGATTTTTCCAACAAGCTAATGCCTGTTCTTAAAACCGTCGGGTGGCATCTAGTGTGCCACCCGAAATATATCCTACTTTTACTATTATTTAGAGCGATTTAATGGCAGCCAGAACTTCTGCACTATGCTCAGCAGGTTTGACGTTTTCAAACACCTTGGCAATTCTGCCGTTTGAATCGACCAGAAATGTTGTGCGCTGAACGCCTTCGTATTCACGTCCCATGAACTTCTTTGGTCCCCATACACCGTATTGGGTACACACTTTATGCTCATTATCAGCCAGTAACGGGAATTGAAGTGTGAATTTCTTCTTGAATTTTGCATGCGATTTTGGGTCGTCTGGACTTACGCCCAAAATGACCACGTCTGCATTTACATAGGCACTGTAATCGTCACGAAAACCACATGCTTCTGTAGTGCATCCTGGTGTGTCGTCTTTTGGGTAAAAATATAAAACCACTGGTCTGCCTCTAAAATCAGATAAGCGGCGAGTTACATTATTCTCGTCCGGTAACGCAAAATCCGGTGCCTGAATTCCTGAGGTAATGGACATTGCAATCTCCTGAATTATTTGGATACCAATTGTCTTATTATAATGATAAATATATCAATTTACCAGTATAACGCTGCCATTATTACAAAACATTAACGCCAAGATGGGTGGATAATATCTATGATTTATAGATTGTCTTATTTGTCCGCCAGGACTGGATAATTATTAACCTTTAGAAGCATCTCATACTTCCGCCATCAGCTTTCCCATTTGACTTATATCATATCCGGGCATATTTAAGACGGCAACCTGAAATTCACGATCTCTTAATACATCAAATATAGGTGCAAGTAATTCACTTATTGCAAATACCTTCGGGATTATTAGTTGATATGTTTCCTGAAAGAGAAAAATAAAGTCCAGGTTTAGCGACTGGGCTGCTGCTGGAATCCCCAGCCCACAATCAGCACGTCCCGAAGCAACAGCCGCTGCTACACCCAAATGGGTATACACTTCCTGCTTGTAACCTTGAATTTCTTCGATGGCTATTCCCATTTTGGATATTTGATAATCCAATAACACGCGTGTTCCAGCGCCTCGCTGTCGGTTAATAAAGCTAACCTCTGGTCTCCTTAGATCCTCCAATTTTTTTATTGACTTTGGATTTCCTCTTTTCACCATCAAACCTTGTTCGCGTCCAACAAACCCAAAAACCATTACTGAAATTCCAGTTAGGTATTGACGAATGGATGAGAGATTGTATTCTCCTGTCTCTGGATCCAGAAGGTGCGACCCGGCCAGGTGTGCCTCCCCGCGCTTCAGGGCGATGAGGCCTCCCTGAGAGCCAACATTTGCTGAAGCGAACCTCCGGTCGCGCAAGGAAAGGAATTGCGCCAGCAGGTCGAGAGTCATATCGTGGGAACCGATGCAAAAAATCGTCCGTTCGAGGTCAGCGTGCGAACGGTAAAGATGCACGTCAACCAAATCCCCTGCTTCTGCACCCTGAACGCCACTGGGTATGATCACCAGCCCATCTGCACGTACCAATGACGAAATGATGCCTGCACCGCGTGCCAGCGGCGCAGCCAGCAATCTGGAACCCACCTTTCCTACCGCCACGCGCACGTAATCGTCGTCGCCTCCAGGGGACGTTATCTTCCGAGTCAAGTAAGCTTGTTCTACAGATAACTTCTGCGGAGGTCGACCTGTCCATCGGGCAATCAAAGGCTCGACGAATATCTCCCCCGTAAGTGCAGCTGAAACGGGATAACCGGGAACGCCGATAATGGGTACCATATCATCACGAACATCCAAGGCAGTTGAAGTTTTTCCTTCAGCAGCTTTAAGTTGCTTCTTCCCCTTTCGGTGGTTCTCTGAGTTCCTAAGAATAAGACCCAATATTACCGGATGCCCCGGCCGAACTGCTACTCCATGCACCAGAAGCGTTCCTAGGGTATCGATTACCTGTGCCGTGAAATCTTCCTCTCCGGCTGAGGAACCGGCGTTGAGCAGGATCAGGTCATGCTCGCGCGAAGCTTCATCTACCCGTGCACACAAGTCATCGAAGTTATCCGGGGTAATCGGGAAGCGCGTCGGTAAGCCCCCCCATGCTTTTACCTGGGCTGCCAGGACCAACGAATTGTATTCCAGGATGTCGCCTGGTTTCAGGTCTGATCCAAGGGGTACTAGCTCCGTGCCTGTCGGTAAAACAGCGATACGAGGCATGCGCGCTACGCTGACAAATTGGTGTCCTGCCCCAGCCACTGCACCCAGGTCCACAGGTCGCAAAACCTGGCCTGCCGGTAGTACCAATTGTGTCTGTACAATATCCTCCCCCAGTGGGCGGATGTTGCTCCAGGGTGTTACTGCCGCTCGAATGCGGATTAAGGCTGGGTGACGGATTGACGTAGAAATCTCGCCCAGCCGATTAAGAGATTCAGCATTTTCGATTGGAACGACCGCGTCGTACCCATCTGGGAGTGCGTCTCCAGTATCCAAATAGGCGAATTGAGCCAGGGTCCGGGGAGAACCCGGTTCCGCTCCAAGTGTGTCCTTACTTCGAACTGCGAAACCATCCATTGCCGAAGCATGGTAATGAGGTGAGGAAATTTTTGCCCAAATCGGTTCTCCAAGGACGCGTCCGATGGCATTTTCGTCAAGGGGAATATTCTCCATCCCAAGCACCCCCCATAGGTTCACTTCCCGAAGTGCCTGCTCGAATCGGGCTTTGGCTTCGGGGAGTGGGATATCGTGCAGGTAAACAGACATATCTCAATTATAATCGCTGGCAATGAACATATTCCCCTCCCCTCTGCTTGCCGTGCTGGTCACGGCGGTTGCATTTTTATACGCCAGTATCGGTTTCGGCGGTGCAACCGGCTACCTTGCAGTCATGAGCCAATTCAGAATTGACCCGTCTGTAATGGCAAGTACTGCCCTGGTATTGAATATTTTTGTGGCCGGAGTTGCGTTTATTAATTATTTCCGCGCTGGTCATTTGACAAAAAACCTCCTTCTTCCTTTCCTATTTACATCAATACCGGCAGCGTTCATTGGGGGGTACATTAAATTAAACGACAGCATCTATTACATCATGCTATATGCAGTGCTGACCCTGGTAATGTTGAACATGCTTTTCGCCCGCAAGGAGACCGTGGACGCAGAGGTGCGTTTGCGTCCGTTCCCGATCTGGTTGACTCTGGTTTGTGGAGCGGGTATCGGATTGCTATCTGGTATGGTAGGCATCGGCGGGGGGGTATTCCTGGCACCCCTCATTATCCTGACCCGTTGGGGGACCGCAAAACAAGCCGCTGCAACCGCAGCAGGATTTATCGTGTTGAATTCCATCAGCGGGTTAATTGGTCGGGTGCTGGGTGGAAACTACATTCTGGGGACTTTTGGCGCTTCGTTACTGCCGGTGGGTATCTTCGGAGCGCTTGGTGGGTCCTATCTTGGGGCAAGGCATTTTTCCGGCCTGTGGACCCGTCGAATTTTGGGTGTGGTATTGTTAATATCCATTGTTAATTTTGTGGTTGTTTCTCTAAAGAAGTAGATGTTAAGGGTCGGAATAATAAATTAGAATAAATAATCCCCTCATTCAATCGGATATGGGATTTGTTTGAAATCTAATATATAGGCCACGCTCAAGTGTATTTCTTTCACCACATTCTTTGCTGGAGCGTGGATGATATTGGTAATTTTCGAAATTCTTTTCTACTGAACAAATACTTCGCTTTCTTAATAGTTCAACATTCTGGGATCATCCTTTGGGATCTTTTCAAGTCCAATTTTACTCTCCGGAGGACCATATCCCATTTTTCTCCCAAATGGAAATTTGTCCGTCCTCGATTATTCCATTAAAACCACTTCCACTATCTCCCCAGCGCTAATCCCGGTCGCATCGGGGGAAATGCATACCAGTCCATCCGCAGCAGCTAGGGAAAAAATAAGGTTGGATTTCCCGAAAACTGGTTCAGCAAGGTACTCCCCCCCTTCTTTTGAAATGTTGGGTGGGTTTGAATGAAGAAGCCTCACGGCTACCCAGTCCTCCCGGCCTGCTTGGGAGGGAACATTTATCGTCATTTTTGCTGATACAGATGGAGGTGGATGGTGAATCTTTTGTCCTAGTAATTTCTCAATTACTGGCACGACAAATATCCCTGCAATCACCAACGCACTGACCGGGTTTCCAGGCAGTCCGATCACAGCTTTTCCTTGGCACACAGCTAGAATTGTGGGTTTTCCTGGACGCACATTCACACCATGCACCAATACTCCAGGTGCCCCTAGGCTGGCTATGGCTTCGGCAGTCATATCGCGAGCACTAGCCGATGATCCAGCCGTAATGATGAGTAACTCACACTCTGCCAGGGCTTTCGCTGCGGCTGCCTTCATTATCTCCAGGTTGTCAGGAACGATGCCGTACAGAATTGGTTTCCCACCTGCGTTTTCGACTAGTGCCGACAATGAATACGAATTCACATCCCGCACTTGACCTAAGCGTGGACTTTTGTTTGGGTAAATTATTTCATCTCCTGAAGAAATGATTCCAACTTTTGGTTTTATGGCTACGCGCAATTTGACAATTCCGAGTGCCATGCATCCGCCAATCTCAACCGGGCGAACCCTTTTTCCCTCCGAAAGCACAACCTGACCAGCGGCTACATCCTCGCCTATGCGGATTACGTTCTCACCTTCTGCTACGGCTCGTGAAATTTCGATTTGAGAGAATAAAACCGGGAGATCAATTGATAAAGAGGGTTGGTTTCTTTTCTCCGGAATTTCTCCGTTCTGAACAAGCTGGGTATATTCCAGCATGATGACTGCATCCGCCCCCTTTGGCAGCATCCCGCCGGTATGGATCAGAGCGCATTCCCCAGGTGTTATTGAAAAAAATGGAACCTCGCCCATAACGACTTCTCCTACCAAATTCAGGTACCCTGGAAGGGTCTCCGACACTCCATGTGTATCACGCGCCCTGACGGCATACCCATCCATCGTGGAACGCGGGAACTCTGGTAAAGGGTGCAGAGAATGCACGTCTGAGGCAAGCACTCGGCCTAAAGCCTTAGACGATTCGATTTCTTCAGCAGCAGGCATTCCATCCGGCAATGCTCGCAGCAGAGTCTGCAGTGCGTCAGTGGGACGCGATAAAAGGAGGAATTCAGGCAAGGTTTACCGGATCCAGTATGTCAGCGCCAGCAAATAAGCTGTCAATCCAAAGGTGGCGGCCGCGAGGGTGGTGAGAAATTTCCAAAGCGTACGTCCACCGTTGGCAATGCTCTGGAGCCAAATAATTTGTATTGCAGCAAAAGGCGAGGCAAGGAAGACCGGCCATACCAGGCTCCATGGATACTCAAGGAAGGGCGCAGCTGCAAACAGCAAGAAAGCCGCTAAAACCATGAAATGATGGATCGGGACGGCGCGCTGCCAAGTTATTCGGGTAAGTAGAGTATGCCGACCCAACTTCTGGTCGGTTGCATAGGTGGGGAAATTATTTACCAGCAGATATGATAGTGCCAGCAAAGTGAGTGGGAAAGTCGTGAATGGTAACAGGCGATGGAGTTGCCCATATTGGAGCAGGAATGCCAGCGCGGGTATTAATGTGCCCAAAATAACGGCTAGGACCAGTTCGCCATAACCTGTCTCGTATAGGCGTAAAGGAGGGATGGCGTATGCAATCAAACAGAGAAATGCTAATACAATTAATATGTCTGCAGAGAGGTTTAACGATTTATTGAGAAACAGGGTCAGAAAGGCTATGGCTGAAAGGGTTAATGCAGCATATGCGACTTCCAGGAGAGACACTCTAAAATTCTCGCGTTGACGGGGAGTTTCGCCCTGTTCCAATGACCTTAGCGGCCGACTGAAATATTCTGTGAAGAGAAATGCTGCACCCAATAAGGCCAGGACAGCTATTCCTCCTATCCCAAAGGAGGCAATGCGGATCGGTTTGCCGAGGTAATGGGCTATCCCCGCGCCGAGTGAATAAGTCATTGCGGCGAGGAGCAGTAGGATGGGCCGGAATAGATACAAGAGCGATTTTAACATTCAATTACCTTAGTCATTATTGTCTTATTCATTTATTTATCCATGGAAAACCATTCATATAATAGAGTATCCTCCATCCACAGCTACAATCTGGCCGGTCACGGATGGGTTATCGAGCAGGAATGTGAGGGCGGCAGCAACCTCATCAAGATGGACCGGATGTTTTAATGGCAGACGCTCAATTAGTTTATCCCATTCTTCCTGCGTGATATTGTTCGAGGGCAGAACCAGTCCTGGTGCAATGGCATTAACCCGAATTCCTGGGGCGAGTTCCTTCGCAAGTACACGCGTCAATGTTTCAAGTGCAGACTTGCTGACCACATATGCAGGATAACCCGTCCAGAGTTTATGAACACCTGCATCGGTGATATTGACAACAAGCCCGCCTTCCTCCATCCGTCCGGCAGCCTGTTTTGCCAACAAAAAAGGCGCACGCAGGTTGAGCGCAAAAGTGGCATCCCATTCTGCTGCAGATGTTGCAGGAATTTCGATTCGCGACATGACAGAGGCGGAATTTACCAGCACTTTAAGATGATGGGGGAGAGAATTTAGAGCTACCAGGAGAGATGAGATTATTACGTCATCAGTTAGGTCAGCTTGCGCCAAATAAACTGGCACTCCGAGGGAGCAGATTTCGTCAGCCGTGGCGGCAGCTTCGTCGACACCGCGATAATAGTGAAGGAGAATGGCATAACCGCGTCTCGCCAGGGTCAATGCGAAGGTATTTCCCAGGCGGTGGGCTGCGCCGGTGACCAAGGCGAGAGGTTGTCCATCCATGCTTATGTTTTACCATAGAATTATTATTTTTATTTTTCTGGAAACTTGGAGGTTTCTCCCCTTCAGGTTAGTTGAAGCTGTTCGATGGGGTACATATAAAGCACCTTTAGCTGTCCTATATAAAACCCGAACTATTTCTTCTAACGTATTTGGATGATAACCTCTGTCTGGAATTATGTATCCACTGTTATTGTTCTTTCTTCTAATGTATTTTGGAAGAGTTCCATGGTCTCGGACACTCCCTAGTCCAACTTTCTGAATCGCAATGGACCGATGTTAGGATAAACCTTTAAGAACTGGAAACTATAGGACCAGTCGGTACCCAACATCACGCACTGTGATAACCAACCTTGGATGTCGTACATCCTCTTCCAAGGATTTCCGTAGTTCATGGATCTGCTAGCAGGTGATTTCTTTGGCTTCTATTCGGCTCAGCCCTTGATACCCTTGAGATTTCAAAACTAAAGTATCCTAGGTGACTGGTTGGGGTGAATGCCTCATCAGAGTCACCAAATAAATAATAGGTGGAATGTCTGGTTACACGCAGCTGCTTATCGCACCAGCTGTAATGCTCGCTTGACAACATTTCCAATGCTAAAACCCAATTCTCGAAACACGATCTCGGCAGGCGCTGATGCTCCAAACCGGTCAATTCCAAGGATGGCCCCCTCTCCACCAACCCAATGTTCCCAGCCCATCGGCACGCCTGCTTCAACAGCCAGCCGGGCCTTCGTTTGGGTCGGGAAAACAGTCTCCCGATAAGCTTGAGTCTGACTTTCGAATAATTCCCAGGATGGGAAAGAGACCAGGCGAACTGTAATGGCTTCCGCGGCCAGCCTCATTCCCGCTTCGATTATCAAGCCTACTTCCGATCCGGAGGCCATCAGGATTAACTCTGGGTTTCCTTCGCCCAGGTCGGCCAAGACATATGCGCCATGCTCCAGTCCGTCTGCAGGAGCGAAAAGGGTCCGGTCGATGGTGGGAACATTTTGACGGGTCAATGCCAGTATTGTTGGTTTATCACGGCGTTCTACTGCTACTTTCCATGCAACTGCCGTCTCATTGGCATCTGCCGGCCGAATGACCGTCAATCCAGGAATGGCTCTTAAAGTCGCCAGGTGCTCAACCGGCTGGTGGGTTGGCCCATCTTCACCAACACCAATGCTGTCATGGGTGAAGATCCATATACTCGGATAACGCGATAATGCCGATAACCGGATAGGTTCACGCATGTAATCAGCAAAGGCCAAAAAAGTGGCTCCAAACGGGATGACCCCGCCATGTACCGCCAAGCCATTAACCACGCCGCCCATTCCGTGTTCCCTCACACCGAAATGGAAATTTCGGCCAGCTGGGGTCTCTGGTTCGAACGCCGGGTAACCGTCAATCCATGTTTTAGTAGAAGGGGCCAAGTCAGCCGATCCGCCGATCAGCTCTGGAATTCTTGCTGCCAGTGCATTGATCACTTTACCTGACGCAACACGCGTCCCCATCCCTTTCTCATCTGCCGGAAAATTGGGAATAGATGACTGCCATCCCTTGGGGAGTTCGCTGCGCAGACGACGGTCCAGTTCGACCGCTTTTTCCGGCTCCGCAACTTTGTATGAAACCATTTCTGATTTCCAGTCAGCTTCCCATTTCTGACCATTTTCCACAGCTTGACGGAAATGGAATTGTACTTCCTCAGGGATAAAGAAACGGGGTTCCAACGGCCAACCTAATTTTTCCTTTGCTCCGTTCAATTCTGCATTTCCGGGTGGTTCTCCATGGGCCTTACTTGTACCTTGTTTGGTCGGTAACCCAAACCCGATCGTTGTTCTACAAATGATAATGGATGGGCGTGGGTCCACTTTTGCTTGACGTATGGCAGCATCTATTTCTTCTACATCATTACCGTCTGCAACCCGCAAAACTTGCCAGTCATATGCGGCAAATCGAGCCGCACGATCTTCGGTGAAGGTAATATCCGTGGAACCGTCGATAGAGACACGGTTATCGTCATAAAAGTAGATAAGCTTCCCCAGCCGCAAATGACCCGCAAATGAGGCCGCTTCAGAAGAAATCCCTTCCATTAAATCGCCATCGGTCACGATTGCATATACGAAGTGGTCGATAACCCGGTGGTTGGTTGTGTTGAACTTGGCTGCTAGATGCGCTTCGGCAATTGCCATCCCAACTCCATTTGTAAAGCCCTGCCCCAGTGGACCGGTTGTGACTTCTACTCCTGGTGTCAGTCCATATTCCGGGTGACCGGGTGTCTTGCTCCCCCACTGTCGGAAGTTCTTTAATTCGTCCATTGGAAGGTTGTAACCGGTCAGATGCAAGAGCGAATACAATAATGCACACCCATGACCCCCAGAGAGTATGAAGCGATCCCTGTCGGGCCAGGCCGGATTTTGGGGATTGTGACGCAGGTGTCGGTTCCAGATTGTATATGCGATCGCTGCACACCCCATAGGGAGTCCAGGATGTCCGGAGTTTGCTTTTTGCACCATGTCCGCCGACAGAAACCGTAAGGTATTAATTGCCCGCATATCCAGATCGTCTTTTTGAATCATAAAGCTGCTCCTTCTCTTATCTGCGTGAATTGTAAATGCCCATGGTAATCCCAGCAATTTTTTTACGGAGATATTTCTAGGATGCAATTATGCATCACTCATCTTCATTGCTTTATAATGAAATGAAGGGGAATGATATTTATGGGTATGGCGACCATCCTCATTTTTGACGAAACCATCGATGACCATCTATTAGCCAATGGGTATGGATGGTAAAGAGTTTAGATATTTTTTTTATTTCGGGAACGCATGCAAAGGGGTGGGAACAATCAAACCCTTTACCCAAATCAACCTTAATAGTTATCGATGTACCAAATGTGGACAGTTGTGAATAACTGAAATTGATAATGAACCATAATTTTATTCATTTTCAAACACATACCCGGTCCCCCGCACACTGACAATCCTCCTCATCAACACAGGAACCTCCGCTAATTTTTGCCGCAATCGACTCACTAATGGACGTAGGATTTCGGGTGCTTCTTGCTGTGATGCTGAATATCCCTGCACAAGTAACACCAATTCCCTGTGGGTAAATACTTTACCAATATTTTCTGCCAATATCCTTAGCAGCCTCCCTTCCGCGGGAGTGAGGAAAATGGTTTTCGGCCCTGATCTCACAAGCCGACGTCCGAAATCGATCACCGTGCCATCCCCCATTGCGATGATGGCATTTTCGTCATTACTGGAAGCGTTTTTATTGGTTTCTCGTGACTGGAGTTTGGTAGTTTTCCGAACCATTCCTCGCGCTACACTTTCTAGGATTAGGGTCGGCGATGCCGGCTTAAGTAAATAATCCTGGATACGGCTGCGCAAAGCTTCTATGGCAGAGTCCATTGAGCCATGTGCGGTGAGTAATATTATTTCTACATCCGGAGCAGTGCGTTTAACAACCTTAATTACATCCAGCCCGCTCATTCCTGGCATGCGTAAATCCAGGAGGATAAGATCCACTGGATTCAGGCGCACGTAGTCCACCGCTGCCTCCCCGGTCGCGACCGCAGCAACAAGATAACCTTCCAACCTAAGGATATCGGATAAAGTCTGCCGTTCGATAGGCTCGTCATCAACGACAAGAATGTTACCTTTGTTTTTCATTATTCATCCTTAATTGGGATGGTCACCCGGAAACGAGCTCCTGGGTTATGATCAGAAATGAGGTCAAGGCTGCCGCCGTGTGCAGCGATAATACCATAACTGACAGTCAATCCTAGCCCCGTCCCCCCTTCTTTAGTACTGACAAATGGCTCGAAAATTCGGTTGCGATTCTCTTCCGAGACTCCCGGACCAGTATCCTGAACGAAAATTTCAACCATGTCTCCCGCCCGCCGTCCAATGATTTTGAGTTCACCGCCCCCCGGCATTGCATCATAGGCGTTTAAAATGAGATTAATAAAAACTTGTTCCAGCTGCCCGCTAACAGCCAAAATAGCCGGCAGCTTGGATGAAAACCTGGTTTTGATCCGTATATTTCGCCCCTGCAGTTGCGATGAAAGCAACTTGATTACTCGTCGCAGCAGGATAACAAGGTTCACCCGCTGGGGATCTACGCTGCCGGGCCGGAAAAAATCTAACATGCGTTGAACTGTCCTCATTAAACGATCTAATTCGTGCTTGGCAAGATCTATATACTCACGTTGCTTTTTGGGCGGAATTTCCTCTCTAGTTGCAAGGTGCAGACAATTTTGTACTGCCTGCAATGGGTTATTGATTTCGTGAGCAATGGAGGCGGTGAGACGTCCAGCAGCCGCCATTTTTTCCGCCCGAATGAGCGCCTGCTGTGATTCTTCCATCCGCTTGACATATCCCCGTAATTCTTCATAAAGTCGTGCATTCTCCATTGCGATCGCCGCCTGTCGCACTAAGAGAATGAACATTTCCCAGTCTACTTCTCGAAAAGCTGCCTCCTCAGCATCTCGTCCAGCAATGATTACCCCATGCACCTTGAGACGGGAAATTGGAGCGATAAAAACAGAGCCTAATCCAAGGGAAACCAGAATGGTTTTTTGACCTGTCTCTCCTGACCCGCTTGAGCTAACCCAGGCCGGTGCCCTAAGGGTATCAGGACTTCCGAATAAACCGCCCTCAGGACTGTTGATATCAACAGATAACATAATTCCTCGACCTGCCAGCAGGTTCATCGAATTGTCAGTATCAGAGTACTGGTAAAATCCGGCATTATTACAGTGAAGATGGTTGCAAATCGCCTTCACCACAATTTCGACCAGTCGGTCCGGCCGGGTTTCTGCTAGAAATGTTTCAGTAACATCGAACAGCGGGCGCAAGGCCTGGATTCGCGCAATATCGCGCTTTTTTTGATTATCATCGAGGGCTTGCTTTACGGTTAGGATTAATTCGCTGCTGGTATTAAAGGGTTTAAGCAGGAGGCCATCCACACCCTCACGTAGAGCCTGTATGGCTGTATCAACTGTTCCATAACCAGTCATGACCAGCACAGCAGTATCCGGTTGATGTCGCTTTATATGAGCAATTAGGTCGAAACCGCTGATTTCCGGCATCCGGATGTCAACCAGCAATAAATCGATGTTGTTCTTTTCAACAAAGGTCATTGCCGCGGCAGGATCGGTAAATGAAGTAACCACGAACTTCGCTCGCGTGAGCAATCGTTCACATAGGCGGGTGATCCCAGGTTCATCATCTACAACCAGTATATGCGTTTGAACCATTAATTTACCTCTACCGGAATCCAAATGGAAAATATCGACCCTTTTCCAACTTGACTCTCTGCTTCAATAAACCCACCATGATCGGCAATAATTCCATAAGAAATGGACAAACCCAACCCTGTGCCACCTTCTTTCGAACGTGTCGTAAAAAACGGTACAAAGATGCGTTCCAGGTTTTCTGGTGAGATCCCAACACCAGTATCTGTCACGGTTAACGTAACCCAATCTTGATGATCGCGACTGCGTCGATCGCATGAAAGATGCAACTCACCACCGTTCGGCATTGCATGCAACGCATTGTGGATCAGGTTGAGAATTACCTGCTTAACCTGGTTCCGGTCCACAGAAACCAGGGGGAGCCCATTAGGAAATTCGGTGATCAGTTGTACCCCGCCTGTCTGGAACAGATGATTAACTAGCGCCAATACTTCCTCAACAATTTCGTTTATATTAGAACGAGTCCGCTCGCTCTCGCTTTGCCGGGCAAAATCGAGTAATCGCCGCACCACCTCCGTTGCTCGATGGGCCTCTCGCAACACTAACTCGAGGTCTGCATGCAAGCGGGAATCAGATGGCACTTCCTCTAACGTTAGTTCGGTGAATCCGCAGACGGTGGTCAAAGGGTTGTTCAACTCGTGGGCGATCCCGGCAGCCATTTCGCCGACTGCGGCTAGTTTTGCTGCCTGCACTAGTCGTCTTTCTGCCATCCGCTGTGCAGCGATGTGCTCCTGGAGCTCCGCTTGTGTGGCACTTAGCCGTTTTTCCGTCATTTGCTGCTTTTGATTTTGTCCAACGTTGGATATCACACTAGCAATAATGCCAGCCAAACTTTCTAACACCAACAAGTCGTTGTTCGAAAACGCTTTTTTTCGTCGACTTTCTATGTCTATTATGCCAAACGACAGGTCGCCATCTTTTAATGCCACACACATTTCAGAACCGGCATCCCAATCTGGAATGCGAAGATACGCCGAGTCTTGGCGGACATCATTAACCAGTTCACTTTCACCAGTTGCAGCCACACGTTTCACAATACCATCTTCCCTGGCCGAACCAATATATTTGAGACCCTTTTGAATCACGCCTGCTTCACTACCGCTTATTCCGGCAACTTGCAACTCCTTTTTTGGCCCTCTAATAACCGCAACGACTATGAGTTCGTATTTTATATCCTGCGCTAACAATTCTGCGGCGATCTGGGCAACATGCCGAACATCTGTTTGACCAATTACTTTCTCCACAACGTCGTGAATTAGATTCAAGTTCCGTGCCTGATCATCCGCTTCCTGTCGTAGCCGTCCATTCTCCAAAAGACCAGCAATTTCAAAATGAACGGCCTCCATTTCCAGATCATTTGACGACTGGCCCGAATTTCCAAGCGCAACTATCCGCCAAAAACGCTGCGCAGCAGCCAAGAGTTCATCTGCAGCCACTAAAATTACCCGTTGAGTCACCTGGTCTGTGTAAATATATATTCTTTTGCCGGGCAGGCCCTTTTTCTTGGGATTAGGACGGGAACGGCTCCGTTTTCCTGACAATGCTCTGTTCAACCAGGACTTTATTGGAGGTTGCAGAATGAACTTCAGGATAAATTCATGCTGTTTAAGATTGACTTTATAAGATGAAAGTACTTCCCAATTATTTGAACGTTCCAACCAGATGGCCCAACTAGCCCCCGTTAATTGTCCGGTTTCCTTAAGCAAAAGGTCCATTTGACTATTTCGCATTATGAGTTCCCTCGATCGTGATTATATATCACATCCCCAAAAAACCAAAATGGTACAATATCAGAGATGTCCAAACCAGATCTGATTGTAGTTGGTGGAGGACTTGCCGGGTCGGAAGCTGCCTGGCAAGCTGCGCAAAAAGGGCTCCATGTCCAGCTTTATGAAATGCGTCCGGCTATCTCCACCGGGGCGCATCAGACCTCATATTTGGCTGAGTTGGTATGCTCAAATTCGCTCGGTTCGAATCTTCCTGATCGCGCCTCTGGCATTCTAAAAAACGAATTGCGACGATTCGGCTCATTGCTGCTGGAATGTGCGGAAATGGCCATTCTCCCTGCCGGTGGAGCTCTGGCAGTCGATCGTGAAATCTTTGCCAGACTGGTAACAGACCATCTCTCCGGCCACCCTTTTGTCGAAATTGTACGGGAAGAAGTGACAGCAATACCTGTTGGCCTTGCTATCATCGCCTCAGGTCCCCTGACTTCCAAGCCCCTATCACATTCTATTGCCACCCTGACCGGAGAAGAACAATTGCATTTTTATGATGCTATTGCTCCCATCGTATCTTCTAATAGCATCAACATGGAGATTGCTTATCGAGCTTCCCGGTACGGTTCAAGAGAAGTTGGAGTTGGTGATTATATTAACTGCCCGTTTACCAAAGACGAATATGAATCTTTTGTGGCAGCTCTGCTGTCAGCAGACCGCATTAAACAATATCCCATCGAGAAAGAAATTGAACTTGGATTGGTCCCCCGGGCTCAAAAATTCTTCGAAGGCTGTCTGCCGGTCGAAATTATTGCCCGGCGCAGCCGTCAGGCCTTGGCCTTCGGTCCCATGAGACCAACTGGGTTAACTAACCCGCGCACTGGGCGATGGCCACACGCTCTAGTGCAACTTCGCCAGGATAATCTGGCTGGAAGTCTCTATAACCTTGTCGGTTTTCAAACCAACCTTATCTACAAAGAACAAAAACGCGTCTTCCACATGATTCCAGGATTGGAACAGGGTGAGTTCCTTCGCTATGGACAAATGCATCGCAACA
>DASVKG010000172.1:0-11551 GCA_036385495.1 Anaerolineales bacterium
CACGTTCTTGCATAATTAGAACATTTGAATTATATTTAAAGCAATTCGATATCTCTGGTATCTTTCGATTTACATTTTTGAGACAAGGTTATTATAAATGGCGATTATTAGATATTTTAATGTATTTTCACGTGGTATTCCTCTGAAATAAGCTGCGTTTACCGGGTTATTCGTTTCTATTCGTTTTGGCCTGCCACTTTTACTCAATAATCGATACTATCTTTGATTTTACCAAAAGATGAGGGATAATGGATGAAACCTGCAATTAAAATGAAAAGATTAAATATTCCGTGAAACCTAATTGTTCGTGAAGGGTTTCCTTTATGGTAAAATTCGCAGGTCAAAAATCCATTGGAAATCTCATCCGTAGGCGGAGCACCTATGCAAAATGATTGGCTTTATGTAGGTATTTTCCTTGTAATCGGTATTCTCGTACCAATTGTGCCCCTGGTCTTTTCCCGGCTGGTGGCACCTCGCAAATCAAATCCCATAAAGCAAAGCACATACGAATGCGGTATTGAAACGGTCGGAGACTCATGGGTGCAGTTCAAAGCCCAGTATTACATTTATGCATTGATTTTCCTTGTATTTGACGTGGAAACAGTCTTCTTGTTCCCTTGGGCGTTATCAATAAAACAACTACCGCTCTTCGTAGTCTTGGAGGGGGTACTCTTTATTGCCATCCTGGTCGCCGGACTGGTTTATACCTGGCGCAAGGGGATGCTGGAATGGGCATAGAAATTAACCGTTAGATATTAAAGGCTGACAGGAGTCTCCTATCAGCCTTTTCTTTGTGTTTGTAAGGAGCGATGAATGATATTTTTAAATGACCCGATCGGTTTTATCGCGGGATGGATTCGCAGCCTGCTTACCGGCTGGGGGCTTTCTAGTGGTCTGGTGACGGTGATCATTTATTTTATCGGCATAACTGTACTGATTATTTTTGCCATGGTTCTGGATATCCTTCTGGTATGGGTTGAAAGAAAAGTGGTTGCCCGCTTTCAAGACCGCCTCGGTCCAAATCGCATCGGACCGTTTGGCTTGATCCAGCCTTTTGCCGACATCATCAAACTTATCATAAAGGAAGATATCACACCCACAGGAGCTGACAAGATCCTTTATAACCTGGGTCCAGTGCTCGCGATCGCTTCCGTGATCATCCTTTGGGCGATCCTGCCAATCTCATCTAAGATCTTTGGAGTAGACCTGAATGTGGCGGTATTGTACTTGGTGGCTGCCGGTGCGCTGGGGACGTTGTCCATCATTGTAGGGGGTTGGGCCTCCAACAACAAGTATGCATTACTGGGAGCATTCCGCATGGTTGCCAACATGGTCTCCTATGAAATCCCTATGGTGGTCGTATTGCTCATCCCGACCATTCTGGCAAATTCAATGAGCGTGCAGGGCATTACACAGGCGCAGAGAGGGATGTGGTTTGCCATCCTTTCCCCGCTTGGGCTTATCGTTTTCTTAATCAGTGCAATTGCTGAGTTGGGTCGCTCACCTTTCGACCTAAATGAAGCCGAGTCTGAGATTGTGGCCGGGTTCCACATTGAATACACCGGCATGAAGTTCGGGTTGTTCTATGCAGGTGAGTTGTTGCATGCCTTTACGTTTGGCGGGTTTATTGCAGTACTGTTTTTCGGTGGCTACGGCGGTTTCTTCGGTCTGGAAACGGTCGGGTTCTTTTCCTGGCTGAATAATCCGTTTATTCAGGTAGTGGTTTTCCTGGCAAAAGCCATGTTTGGATACTGGGTGATCATGTGGATCAAATATTCGATGCCACGTATCCGCATTGACCATATGCTGACCTTCAACTGGAAATTCTTGACACCGCTGGCACTGGTGGTTTTGGTTAATACCGCAGTTTTGAGTAAAGTTTTGGCTGGGCTGCCAAATTGGGGGTATGTGCTCGGGATGTTCTTCTCAAATATTGTGATAGGCTATATCACCGTTGAAATCCTGCGTTCTTATGGACGCAAACAGCGCAAAGCGGAAGCGACACTCTCCCCGCAGCGCGCCCAAAATTAGGAGCAGGCTGAATGACTGCTGATCAAATTATATTTCTTTTATGTGCGGCCCTAATCCTTGGGTCTGCGTTGATGGTGGTAATCACGCGAAAACTGATCCATGCGGCACTGTGGCTGGTAGCGGCACTCTTTGGAGTGGCGATTCTCTTCGCCATCCTGCAAGCCGGTTTCCTGGCAGTTGTTCAGGTGGTGGTATACATTGGCGCGATTGCCATCCTTTTTATTTTTGCAGTCATGTTAACCCGCAGAGAAATGCTTGATAATGGTGCGCAGACGCGATCGAACTGGTGGCTTCCCGCCTTGCTTGGATTCCTGATCCTGGCGGGGTTGGTATTCCTGATCATCGGACAGCCGGCCTTTGGTCAATCCGCGGCAGAGATGCCAACCGGCGTGGATACTCTCCGGAACCTGGGGATTGCTTTGGTGTCTCCGGATGCCTACGTGCTGCCGTTCGAAGTAGCATCCATTCTTCTCTTGGCGGCGTTGGTCGGTGCGGTCTATGTCGCTTCGGGTAACAAAGAATAGGAGATCGAGATGAGTATCCCGCTTTCCTGGTTCCTGATTTTGGCAGCAGCACTGTTCTCCATCGGCTTGTTCGGTGTGCTTTCGCGCAAGAATGCGATCGCCATTTTGCTTGGGGTGGAACTGATGCTGAACGCAGTGAATATCAACCTGGTAGCCTTCTGGCGTTACCAGGATCCGGCAAAAATGGCCGGACAGGTCTTTGCGATTATTGTTTTTGCTGTGGCAGCTGCGGAAGTGGCAGTGGGTCTTGCTCTGATTATCTCGGTATACCGGAGTCGCAAGACGGTGGTGGCCGATGAAATTGACCTGATGAAGTGGTAGGAGACATAATGGAAAATTTCATCATCTGGATGTTACCCCTTCCACCACTTTTATCATTCTTTGTAATTATCCTATTCACAAATAAGCGCAAATCGATGAGTCACGGCATCGCTATCGGCGCGGCAGGGTTGTCATGGTTGGGGAGCATGATCATTTATATTCGTGCCCTGGGTGTGAAAGAATTTGGCAGGCATATTTTTGGGTCTTCCATCAATTGGCTCCCGACTGGCTCAACCTGGCTCAAGATCGGCGTGCAAATTGACCCGCTATCGGCCGCGGTTATCTTCTTTGTGGCCTGGACCGTGCTGGCGATTTTTCTCTACAGTATTGGGTACCACAACTTTGGTCAGCCAAAAGGCGATAATGACGTAGCCGGTCTTCCGCCGCACGGTGCGACGGTTACCGAAAACGGTCATAAGCACACTGTCCCTTCCATCGAGCCAATGTACTCGCGTTTCTTCGCCTTTATCAGCCTGTTTGCTTTTGGTATGTACACGTTGGTCGTTTCCGATAATCTGCTGACTCTATTCGTCGGCTGGGAAATCATGGGTTTGTGCTCTTACTTGCTGATCGGATTCTGGTTTGGAAAACCTTCTGCCCGTAACGCGGCGGTCAAGGCCTTTATGACCACCCGTATTGGCGATGTGTTTATGCTTCTTGGTATCGCATTTGTTTATTCTTTTACCGGCTCCCTCTCTTTTAGCGAAATATTCAAACCGGAAATGCTGGGTGCGCTGGCATCTACCCCGGCCTTCTTCGGGATATCCGCGGCTGGCATTATTGGGCTGCTGCTGTTCATCGGGACTGTCGGCAAGTCTGCGCAATGGCCGCTGCACGTCTGGCTGCCGGACGCCATGGAAGGCCCGACCCCGGTCAGCGCCATGATCCATGCAGCGACGATGGTCTCAGCGGGGGTTTACATGGTCATCCGAATGTTCCCGCTAATATCTGCTGGCTGGACCGAAGGGATGCCGCTCAACATGACTATGAGCGTAATCGCCTTTATCGGGGCATTTACGGCAATCTTCGCCGCAACGATCGCATTGGCGCAAAACGATATTAAAAGAGTATTAGCTTACTCGACCATCTCACAACTTGGCTTCATGATCGCGGCACTGGGAATTGGCGCCTATGTGGCCGCGGCTTTCCACTTGGTAACACACGCCTTCTTCAAGGCGCTTCTCTTCCTAGGATCCGGATCGGTTATCCATGGCATGGAACATGGCGTTATGCATACTGGCAACCATGTGGACCCGCAGGATATGTTCAATATGGGTGGCTTGCGCAAGAAGATGCCAATTACCTTTTGGACCTTTCTGATAGGCGGACTTGCCTTGTCCGGTTTCCCGATTCTCACAGCTGGCTTCTGGTCCAAGGATGAAATCTTTGCAGAAGCCTTCGGAAACGGTCACTTTGTGGTTTTCATCACCCTGGCTAGCGCCGCTTTCCTGACGGCTTTTTACACAATGCGCCAGATTACCTTGACTTTCTTCGGCGAACCTCGCTCCAAGGCTGCTGAACATGCCAGCGAAACGCCATGGACAATGATCCTTCCATTGATAGTGCTTGCAGTATTCTCTGTAAGTTACGGGTGGGTGGGAATCCCGGAACAATTTCCGGGTTTGGGCGGACTGATCCCGAACTGGTTCCATGAGTTCGTAGGGGGGACGTTGGCTGAGCTTCCAAAAGCAATTGAATTCAGTTGGGTTCCGTTGGTAACATCACTTTTCGTTGCCTTGGGTGGCCTGTTTTGTGGCTGGCTTTTCTATCGAAACGTCAAATCCCCACAGCAGGATTTCTTGCAAATCCCGGTGTTAAAGAACAAATGGTATTTTGACGAAATCTACGATTATTTGTTCGTCAAACCTGCCACCTGGATTGCCGAAAAATTTACATCTCTGTTCATGGACCAGATTGTGATCGACGGGATCCTGCACAGCGTGGCGCAGTTCTCCCTTTTCCTGGGTCACGCCTTTCGCACCTATTTCGACAAGCCGGTTATCAATGAGTTTATCGGGGATGGAACGGGCAACGCAGTGAAGGCCTCCGGCTCTGGTTTACGCAAGATCCAGGCTGGTCGTATTCAGTATTATATGGTTGCTTCCATAACCGTGCTCGTCATTTTTGCTGTGTTGTTTTATTTCCTGTTGGTGTAGTTGGATGGAAATTCTTCTTTTGGGTTGCTACACCAGATCCCGTCCAACTGAGCAAGTGGAGTAAATGATGGTATTCATTAGCAATCATCTTTTAACCCTTATCCTGTTCTTCCCCCTCCTGGCAGCAGCAATTGTGTTATGTCTGCCAAAAGACAAATTAAAAGCCATTCGCTGGACGGCGCTTAGCGCGAGTCTGGTACCTTTCGTTTTGACAGTCATCTTGTGGGCGCAGTTTAAATCAGATCAACCTGGTTTCCAATTCCAGGAACAATATTCTTGGTATGCAGCACTCAACTCAACATTCCATATCGGTGTAGATGGTCTTTCCCTGACCTTGGTACTATTGACCACGCTGTTGACACCGCTTGCCCTGCTGGCATCATTCAACATTACTGACCGCATCAAGGCATACTTTATGTTATTCCTTTTCCTGGAGACCGGTATGCTGGGCGTCTTCATGGCGCTTGACCTGCTGATTTTCTTTATGTTTTGGGAAGTTGGCTTGGTGCCGATGTATTTCCTGATCAACCAATGGGGTTCCGAAAAGGGTGAACGAGAAATCTGGAAGGGGATAAAGGTCCAATCGCGCAATTATGCTTCGCTGAAATTTATCATTTACACCATGGCCGGTTCGCTGGGACTCTTGCTAGCAATCCAGTTGCTGGGAGTATTGTTCAATACCTACGACCTGCAAACGCTGTATAGCAATTGGGCGGCTTTGGATCCCAATAGTGTGATACTTCACTTTTTTAGTTTGGGACTTACTGTTTCAACCATTAAAACGATTGCTTTCTGGGCGTTTGTAATAGCGTTTGCAATTAAGGTTCCAGTCTGGCCGTTCCATACCTGGCTGCCCGATGCTCATACCGAAGCACCTACTGCCGGTTCTATGATACTGGCGGGTGTATTGTTAAAATTGGGAGCTTACGGGTTCCTTCGGCTGGTCCTGCCGTTTTATCCGGCGGAATCCGCAAGATATGCAGGTTGGCTGGCCTTTCTGGCGGTAATGGCAATCGTGTTTGGGGCGTTTGCAGCATTCGGTCAGAAAGACTTTAAACGTCTTGTGGCTTATTCGTCTGTGAACCACATGGGATTTGTGGTCCTCGGGATCGCTGCGGCTGCCAGAGCAGCTGGTACCCTCAACGCCACCATTGCATTGAACGGCGCAGTGCTACAAATGTTTAATCACGGTCTTTCTGCAGCGGGCATGTTCTTTCTGGTAGGCGTACTATATGACCGCACTCATACCCGAAATCTCGATGATTTTGGGGGCTTATTCCCGTTGGTGCCAATCTACGGGGGCATCTTGATCTTTACCAGCATGGCATCGTTGGGTCTGCCGGGACTGAATGGGTTCATCTCAGAGTTCCTAGTCGTGAGAGGCTCCTGGCCAGTCCTAACCCTTTATACTGCGGTCGCGATGATCGGTTTACTTTTTACAGGTGCATATGTTTTGAAGGGAATCAAGTCTGTCCTACACGGACCATTAAATGATAACTGGGCTCACGGCGAACATAAATTGATTGAAATAAACCTGCGGGAAATCATTGTGATGGCTCCATTGATGCTTCTTATCCTGGTTATCGGGATCTTCCCGGCTTGGATTTTAGATGTCATCAACAAAGCCATGATGATGTTGTTCCACTAAGAGGTAACAATGCAATTTCCGTTTTTGAGTGTAATAGTTTTCATCCCTATGGTCGCTGCGCTTGCGGTATTGACATTGAAGCCCGAGCAGAAAAAAACCATACGTGTCACAGCCCTGACTGCGGCGCTTTTAGCGCTGGCGCTGTCCATCTGGGTGTATTTTGGTTACGATAAAGTTGCAGCGGGGTACCAGTTCGTCGAAAAATACAATTGGATGCCGATGTTGGGAATCAGCCTGCACTTTGGTGTGGACGGACTCAGTGCCCCACTGGTACTTTTGACTGGTATCGTCATGGTCACGGGAGTAATGATTTCCTGGGGGATTGACGACCGCCCGCGCGAATTCTTTGCCTTCCTGTTTATCCTGGCGAGCGGTGTATTTGGAGTTTTTGTATCGCTTGATTTATTCATGTTATTTTTCTTCTATGAGATCGCGGTCTTCCCCATGTTCCTGCTCATCGTCATCTGGGGTTGGATTAAGACCCGCGAATACGCGGCTATGAAACTGACATTGTACTTGTTCATTGGCTCAGTAGTCTCACTGGTCGGCGCGCTGGTTATGTTCTGGACAAGTGGTGCCCAAACGTTTGATATGCTCGTCCTGGAGACAGTGAAATTCACCCCGGGATTCCAAATTACCTGGTTTCTACCGGTCTTCCTGGGTTTTGCCATCCTGGGAGGTATCTTTCCATTTCACAACTGGTCGCCAGACGGTCACGTGGCCGCACCCACTGCAGTGTCCATGTTCCATGCTGGTGTGCTGATGAAATTAGGAGCATTCGCAGCCTTGCGGGTAGGCATCATGCTTCTTCCGGAGGGTGCCAAATTCTGGGCACCATTGATCATGGGGCTGGCGCTTGTCAACATTGTATATGGCGCCTTCATTGCCAGCGTGCAAACCGATTTTAAATATGTTATTGGCTTTTCATCTGTTTCACATATGGGATTAGTCATGATGGGATTTGCCACGTTGAAACCTGAAGGCCTGATGGGGGCTGGGGTGCAGATGTTTTCGCATGGCATTATGACAGCTCTATTTTTTGCTGCTGTAGGCATGGTCTATGATCGGGCGCACACGAGGGACATACCCAAACTGGGCGGTATGATCAAGCCGCTCCCGTTAGTTGGAATTGGGGTTATCATCGGCAGCCTTGTCTCGATGGGAATGCCTGGTTTCTCCGGTTTCATAGCAGAGTTCCCGATTTTCATGGGAATTTGGAAAACGCAGTGGGTTGTGGCGGTTATTGCGGCGATATCGATCGTCGTAACCGCCTCGTACGTTTTGTTGGTCGTCCGGCGGGTTTTCTTTGGCAAGATGCCAGAGGAGTTTGAAGGACACATCCCGCCAATCAATTGGCTGGATAAAATTGCATTGGTCCTCCTGATGGCACTCATGATTGGTATTGGCCTGTTCCCAGCCCTGATAGTCCCGTGGGTTCAGTCCGGGGTCCAACACGTTCTCACCCTTCTGGGAGGTGCATAATTGGCTACTATTCTTCCCATACTCCCTGAAACCTTGCTGCTGGCATTGGCTGTGCTGTTGTTGGTTCTCGATCCGTTTCAGAAAAAGGAAGGGAATCGGCGCTTATTCTTGGGAATGTTTACTGCTTTCGGTCTGCTTGTCATCTTAGTTTTGAGCCTGCTTTTTGCTCGTCCCGCAGACCCCATTCTTGTTTTTGGCGGGATGCTCCGCTTTGACTGGTTGGGCTTCTTTTTCAAGATGTTCTTCGTCTTTGCGGCAGCAGTGTCCGCTTTATTTTTCATGGACATGGACCGGTTGAACCAGCGTGCTGAGGCTTTTTTACTTCTACTTGTCGCGACCATCGGCATGTGCTTGATGGCCTCTTCATCAGACTTGGTGATGTTATACCTTGGCATTGAAACTACCTCCATTCCCCTTTATATCCTGGCTGGTTTCCTGACCGGCGACGATAAATCCACGGAATCAGGCTTCAAATACATGCTTTTCGGAGCATTGACTTCCGCTGTTCTTTTATACGGGTTCAGTCTTATCTATGGTTTTGCCGGGACGACCAGCCTATATGCCCTTGGAAACCACTTCAGTAAATTTGATTTGCTGGCAATTGGAATCACTTTCCTGGTGCTGGCCGGGCTGGCCTTCAAGGTTTCATTATTCCCATTCCATTTTTGGGCGCCGGATGTATACGAAGGATCCCCGACCCCCGTTGCTGGTTTTCTCTCAACAGCCTCCAAGGCTGCTGGTTTCGCTGTAATTATTAGATTGCTGACGGCTGTCTTTCCGGTTATTTCAACAGACTGGAGCTTGATCCTGGCAATCCTGGCCGCCTTGACTATGACCGTTGGCAACCTCATTGCGATGGCGCAAAAGAATGTTAAACGCATGCTGGCATACTCTTCCATCGCGCACGCCGGGTATGCCATGATCGGAGTGGTTGCCTTCTCACAATTCGGAGTTGCCAGCGCGGTCTTTTACCTGCTCGCCTATACCCTCACGAATTTGCTGGCATTTGGGATTGTAGGCATCGTAGGGCACGTGACCGGTTCTGACGATGTGACCGCATATAATGGTTTGGGTCGAAGAAATGCGACACTGTCGCTGGCCGCTCTGGTAGCCTTTCTTTCGCTGGCAGGGATGCCGCCGTTTGGCGGATTTGTAGCCAAATTTTTTGTCTTCGCGTCAGCCATTCAAAGTGGCTGGATCTGGCTTGCTGTTGTTGGAGTAATTAATTCCATCTTCGGGTTATATTACTATTTGAACATTTTAAAATATATTTACCTCTATCGGATGAATAACCAGGACGAGGACCAGCATCCAATCCCGGTATCACGACCCGCCAAGGTTGCTTTGGTTGTCCTGGTAATTGGGGTAGTGCTGATTGGGACATTGTTTGGACCCTGGTTTGGCTTTGCCAACCATGCGGCTCTCAATATGTTCTAGACGTTATGAAAAAGCTCATGATATAATTCCGCCGCCATGAACCAGCCTAAGGGTAAAGGACAGGACGAATTCAGAACGGCAGTCACCATGACCTTGGTCTGGGTTGCAAGTTTGACCTTGGGTATTATCTTCGTGGCCCTTTTGGCAGGATTATGGCTGGATAAAATCCTGGATAGCAAGCCTCTTTTTACCATCGCTTTTGTACTAGGATGCATACCGGTAACGCTGTTACTGACGTTCAGGGTTGTTAGAACGGCAACCAGCCGGATTCAGTCAGAAAGTAAAAAAGAAGTCACCAAGGAGGAACCACATCGTGGAGAAGATAGTTAAAACTAACGCCACCAAGAAAAAAAGATGGCGCTGGGGAATTAATCGTTGGATTGTACTTGCCCTGATTATCGTCGGATTCATCGGCGCGAAGTATTTTTCCCCCGTGCGTCCATTTGTGCAACTACCTGCTGAACACTGGATGGAGCATCCACTGTTTACCCTACCTGTTATTGGCGAATTTTATTTCACCAACACGCTGTTCGCATTGTTGATCGTGGATGTACTTGTCATCCTTCTGGCATTTTCCTTCAACCGGGCTATAAAAAAAGGAAACCTGGTTCTAAAGGGCATTCCCGGCGCACTGGAAGCCCTTCTCGAGGCACTTTACAATATGACCGAAGGGACAGCTGGAAAATGGGCAAAGACGATATTTCCCTGGTTTGCTTCGATAACCATCCTGGTGCTCCTGGCGAACTGGATGGAACTTATTCCTGGTGTTGATAGCATTGGCATGATCGAGAAAGCTGAAGGAGCAGGATATTCTGTTCAGACGGTTGCGGGCATTGCAACAATTTCCAACCCGGCGATGGCCGAAGGAGGAAGTAATCTTGTTCCTTTTGTTCGGGTGGTTTCAACAGATTTGAACTTCACGGTTGCTCTGGCAATCATTGCTGTGATTGCAGTTCAGGTGGTCGGAATTCGAGCCCAGGGAATAAAATATTTCACCAAGTTCTGGAACGTAAAAACGTTCTTCAAAAAGCCGATCTTTGGTGTGATTGACTGGGGTGTTGGCATCCTGGAGCTGGTCTCTGAATTCTCGAAGGTGCTTTCGTTTGCCTTCCGTCTTTTCGGCAATATATTTGCTGGTTCGGTATTGTTGTTCGTAATGGGTTCACTGCTTGGGGCAATTGCCATCTTCCCCTCGGCATTTTATTTACTTGAATTCCTGGTGGGTGCAATTCAGGCGATTGTATTCGGCTTGCTCACGATGACCTTTATGGCCCAGGCAACGCAAGGTCATGGCGGTCAAGAAGAAGCGCATGCATAATTCGGGCGAGGAAAAGCCCGCGTCTCAATATCTTAGCGGCGGAATATCCGCCCGAATCTCTATACGGAGGTAACTCAAATGACTGGTGATATTATCATAGCAGCGAAGTTGATTGGAGCAGGATTGGCAATGATCGGTGCGATAGGCGCTGGTGCCGGCATTGGTATTGTGACCAGTGGCGCTGTCCAGGCGATGGGGCGCAATCCTGATGCAACCGGTACGATCCAGACCAACATGATCCTCGGCATAGCCTTTGCAGAAGCAGTGGCAATTTATTGTTTGGTCGTTGCTCTTCTCATCCTCTTTGTTGTCGGCTAGTTCAGCAAATTGCTTGAAAGAATAAAGACGGAGGTATCCCTTGGCACAATTGGGTTTAAACTTAGGTTATTTGATAGTGCAGATCGTCTGTTTTTTTATTATTTTTGTCGTTGTGAGAGCATGGATAGTAAAACCTCTCCTTGGAATGTTGGAAAAACGACGAATGAAACTTGAGCAAGGGCTCGAAGATGCCCGTATTGCTGCCGAGGCGCGGGCAAACGCTGAACAGGAGGCAGCAAAAATTATTACTGAGGCTCAAACCAAGGCTGCTCGAATGATAAATGAAGCTACCGAACGAGCCGATGCTGCAATGATA
>DASVKG010000173.1:0-6090 GCA_036385495.1 Anaerolineales bacterium
AAGTCTGCGCCCGGAGCGCAAGGTGGGCCTCATCAGCAATGCCTGGTCAGGGCTGAGGGCATTCATCACCAGCCAGAAATTCGAGGATGTTTTCGATGAAATGATCATCTCCGCCGAAGTGGGCCTGATGAAGCCCGACCCGCGCATTTATCGCCTGGCGCTTGAAAAACTGGGCGCACAACCTCAAGAGTCAGTCTTCCTGGACGATGTGCTGGTCAACGTGGAAGCGGCGCGCTCCGTGGGCATGTACGCCATACAGTTCACCCGGCTTGACAAAACGCTGGAAGAGTTAAAACAATTGCTGATCGATCACCAGTGACCTTTCGCCTGTTGGGGGGAGAGGTCACATAACAGGAAAAACATGATCATCCATCTAAATAACCGCCCGATCCTGCGAAATCCGCGAGATGGGTTATTTCTCTGCCGTTCAATGGCTGACGAGGCCGAGACGTTCATTCCGGCATATTTGATTCGATTGGGGTAGGAATGAAATCCTTTTTGCACTCCACCCTCAACCAGTTCCGCCTGCTCAACCGCCCCGCGCGGCTGTTCCTGCTGGCATTATTTTTGGACGGGCTGCTCTTTGCGGGCTGGAACCTGTTCTTCAACCTGTATATCATCGACGCCGGTTACAGTCGCGATTTCCTCGGGCTGGTGACCGCGGCCCCGTCCCTCACGGCGCTGCTGCTGGCTGTGCCGATGGGACTGCTCTCCGACCGGATCGGCCGCAAGCGTGCCATGATGATCGGCTTTGCCCTGGCAAACTTTGCCATCATCGCCATGATCCTAGGACATTCCGAGGCGATCATCCTGGCGGGAGCTCTCATGCTTGGCGCAACCTCGCAGTTGTACGTTCTCAGCCAAGCACCGTTTATGATGAGGACCTCCGACGACAAGACCCGCGACGTATTATTCAGTCTCAGTTTTGGAATGTTCCCGCTCGCCAGCACTGCCGGCAATTTCCTGGCAGGGTATTTGCCGGGACTGTTCACGCGCTGGTTCAACCTGGCTGACAGTACGGTGGCTTATCAAGCTGTCCTGCTCTTTAGCGTGGCAACCAGTTTCCTCGTCCTGGTGCCGATCGCCTTTATTCACGAACCAAAAAAGGGTGCGGCAGAAGAAAAGACGGGATCGCAAGAACGCAGGCCCTCGATCTGGAAAGTGCTGCTCCGTCCCTTAACCTTGAAATTGGCCATTCCCAACCTGGCAATCGGCCTGGGAGCCGCCACGCTGGTTCCTTACTTCAACGTTTTTTTTGCCGAACGGTTTCAGATGGGAGATTCCACGCTGGGGATTTTGTTCAGCCTCGGTGCCCTCCTGACCGGTATCGGTTGTATCATTGGCCCGCGGCTGGTGGGCAACCTGGGCGGCAAAGTGCGAATGGTGGTGCTCGGCCAGGGAGCCAGCCTGGTCTTTCTGCTGCTGATCGGCTTCTCCCCCTGGCCCTGGCTGGCGGTCATCGGGTTTTTGGCGCGCGGCGCGCTGATGAACATGGTGGCCCCACTTTTCGATGCCTTTGCACTGGAACAGAGTCACGAGACCGAGCATGGAGCGGTCAACAGCATCCGCAACTTGGCGTGGAATGTCGGTTGGGCGATCGGACCGTACATGTCGGGTATTGTCCAACAGCGCTATGGGTTTTCGCCGTTGTTTGTCAGCACGGCAATTTTATACGCGCTGGGTATCAGCCTGACGTGGATCTTCTTCCGCCCTAAAGCGCTCAGGGAACCGCACCCTGTCCCTGTGATGGAAGATGTCTCTTGAGAAGAAAATGTCCGGCAGTTTCAGCTGCCGGACATTTGTTAATTGATAAATGATTGGATTCAGATACCTGTCCATCAGCATATAATCGTTATCTCCACCATCATAGACTTTCATTAACCTCCCCACTCGTCCAGTTGACCAAAAACTGAATAGGTCTTATAGTGTGACAAGCCTCACAAGGTATTGGCGATATTTTCGCTGTGTGAGGTCATTCAAAATTGGAGAATTATATGTTTCATGGTGGTGGTTGGGGCGCGTACATGCGTTCGGGCGACGAAAAGCCCAAGGTCACACGAGAACTCTTACTGCGCGTCCTCAAATACGCCCAACCTTACTGGTCGCATATCACGGGTATGCTGGTAATGATCCTGTTGAGCACGGGACTCTCACTGGTCACACCGTTGATCTTCAGACAGATGATCGACAAGGTTTTGCCGTCCAAAAACCTGAACCAGCTCGTCGTGCTGGCTATCGCACTTTTGTTCGTCCCCATACTCAATGGCGGGATATCGGTCATCCAGCGGCGCTTGAACGCACAAGTCGGTGAAGGCGTCATCTATGATCTGCGCGTGGAGCTTTTCAGCAAATTACAGCGCATGAGCCTGCGCTTCTTCACCAACACCAAAGTCGGTGAGATGATGAGCCGCCTCAATAACGACGTGGTCGGTGCGCAGAATGCCATCAGCAACACCATTGTCAACATAATCACCAACATCATCGAGACCATTGCCCTGCTGGCAGTCATGCTCACGCTTGAGTGGAAACTGACCCTCGTCAGCGTAGTCATCCTGCCCTTGTTCATCCTTGCTGCGCAGAGACTGGGGGGAGTCCTGCGTGACATCGCCCGGGAATCCATGGAACACAACGCCAGGATGAACGCGCACATGAACGAGACCCTCAATATTGGCGGGGCGCTGCTGGTCAAACTTTTCGGGCGCGCCAATGAGGAAACGAACCGATTCCGCCAGCGTGCCGCCAGCGTGCGCGACATCGGCATTCGCCGTGCAGTGATCGGCTCTTCCTTCTTTCTGATCCTTGGGCTGGTCGGCGCGGTGGGTACGGCACTCGTTTACGGCCTCGGCGGCTGGTACGTCATACAGGGCACGTTCACAGTTGGCACCATCGTCGCTTTCGGAGCGTACCTAGGTCAGCTCTACGGCGCGCTGCAAGGCCTTGCCAGCGCCCCGGTTGACTTCTCCACTTCCATGGTCAGCTTCGAGCGTGTCTTCGAAGTCATTGACCTTCCCAGGGATATCCCGGAAAAAGAAAACGCCATCGTCCTGCAGAATGCGCAAGGCAATCTCGAATTTGATAACGTCACCTTCAATTACGGCGTGGATGAATCCAAACTATTAAAAGATGTTAAACGCTATGGGCGCATGGAAGATGTAGGCGCGGTCTTCTCCCTGGCGGAGAGCATCTCGAAAGGCGACGGAAAGCAAAAGAATGAAGAACCGGCATCTATTGCCGAGGAATCGGACGGGACTTCCCAGGCGCGCGACGTGGCCCTGGAAGGGGTCTCATTTAAGGCTGCCTCCGGGCAATTGGTTGCACTGGTCGGGCCCTCCGGCGCCGGGAAGACGACGGTCACCTATCTCATCCCGCGCCTGTACGACCCCACCAACGGAGTCATCCGCATAGATGGGCTGGACGTGAAGGAGGTGACTCTCGACTCGCTCGCCGCCGCCATCGGCATGGTGACGCAGGAAAACTACCTGTTCCACGACACCATCCGTACCAATTTGATCTACGCCAAACCCGAAGCAACCCAGGCTGAGATCGAAGCTGCGGCCAAGGCGGCCAACATCCATCAATTCATCATAGACCTGCCCGACCGCTATGACACGATCGTGGGCGAGCGCGGCTACCGTCTGAGCGGCGGCGAAAAACAACGCATCGCCCTGGCGCGGGTGATCCTCAAAGACCCGCGCATTCTCATCCTGGACGAGGCCACCAGCCACCTCGACAGCGAATCCGAATCCTTGATCCAGGATGCCTTGAAGCGCGTCATGGCAGGCAGGACAAGCATCGTCATCGCCCATCGCCTGTCTACGATCCTGGCGGCGGATCTGATCCTGGTGATGGATCGAGGCAGGATCGTCGAGCGCGGCACGCACGAGCAGTTGCTGGCGACGGGAGGGGTATACTGCCAGTTGTACGAAACGCAATTCAATAGGGAAATTGGATAAACCCAAATTTTCCATTCCCCCTCTTGATCCTTTCGCAGACGCCCTCCACATTATTATTAATAGTTTTCCTCATCCGTGCAACCTGGCATACACGAAGATCAGAGCGAAAACGATCCCGCATCCTGCCAGCCCGATCAAGGCGTTCACAACCCATTTTTCATGCCAGGGAAATTTTCGGGTGAGCAGATAGAAGATAAACGCCAAGACCAGTCCAACGGCTCCGGTCATGAACAAAAATATCCCGGCAATATCGTACCCGGATTGGTGGAGCTGTCCGAGGTACCAGCCATAGCTCATCAGGATCACCGGTGCAATGGCAATTGGCAGCGCTTTTAAAATTTTCATTTTCACCTTTTTTTGCCAGACAGTTGGGAGAGTATACTTCCATTTTTCCAAAACCCGATTCGACACATGAATGCCAATAAGGAGATTACTCACTTGCACTGCACCGAACGCAGTGCGGTGCAAGTGTCAGTTGCTCCGGTCCTTCCCCCATCCCCCTGAGTACAGGGGACCAGCGAAGCGGGGATGATTTCGCAATGACATTGGCTAACTTTGTTTATGTCCATGCGTGAAGAGGTTGCAGGTTTTCATCCTCGTTCATCTGTGGTTTAATTGCCACATGGGCATTTTGTATCTCGTGGCCACCCCGATCGGGAACCTGGAAGACATGAGTCCGCGCGCCGTACGGACTTTGCGCGAGGTCCGTCTGATTGCCGCCGAAGATACGCGCGTGACCCGCAAACTGCTCACGCACTTCGACTTGCACACCCCCCTTACAAGCTATTTCGAACACAACAAGCTGTCCAAGCTAGAATCCATCCTCACGACCCTGAGCGGAGGCGATGTGGCCCTGGTCTCGGATGCCGGGACACCCACCCTCAATGACCCGGGCTACGAACTGGTCAAGGCCGCACTGGAAGCAGGGAACAGGGTCTGTCCCATCCCGGGACCGTCCGCGCCTCTGGCGGCCCTGGCTGCTTCGGGCCTCCCCACCGACTCATTTATGTATCTCGGCTACCTGCCGCGCAAATCTTCCGAGCGGCAGGCACTCGCAGGTCAGTTCGCCAACCTGACCTGTACGCTCATTTTTCTCGAGTCCCCTCACCGCCTGCTGGCCTCGCTGAAAGACCTGAAGTTCTCCCTCGGCGACCGGCAAATCGCAGTTGCGCGTGAGTTAACCAAGGTCCACGAAGAGATCTGGCGCGGGACCATCCCGGCGGCGATCGAGCATTTCACCCTGAAAGAGCCACGCGGTGAATTTACGCTGGTGGTGGCGGGAATAACAAAAAGGGGAAAGGAAAAATGGACGGAAGATAAGCTGAACATGGCAATCAAGATCGGCTTGAAACTGGGCGAAAGCCCGTCCGTGCTTGCAAAGCGGGTGGCGCAGGAAAGCGGGTGGGAGAGGAAAGAAATCTATCACCGCATCACCTCTTTGCAGGGATGAGTATGTCCAATAGCATGCTCTCCGAGCACCTGTCCGTCTGCATGGAAATTGAAATCGTAGAAGAATTTGGGTAAAAAGGAGCAAAAAATGAAACTCGAATTGATTTGCGAGAAACCCAACGGCGGGGCACACGCCACGCCCTTGCTCTTCATCCACGGCAAATGGCACGCGGCCTGGTGCTGGGCGGAGCATTTCCTGCCGTACTTTGCAGAACATGGTTACATCTCCTATGCCCTGAGCCTGCGCGGGCATGGGGACAGCGAAGGCCGTGAACGCCTGCGCTGGACTTCCATCGCGGATTACGTTAAAGATGTGGCCCAGGTGAGAGGTCAATTGGGCACGGATCCGGTGCTTATCGGTCACTCGATGGGCGGGTTTATTGCACAAAAATACCTGGAGACCCACTTAGCCCCGGCTTCTGCGCTTCTGGCGTCCATCCCGCCATCTGGCCTGTGGCCGTCCACCTGGCTGGTTTTCCGGCGTCACCCGCTAGTTTTCCTGCACGCCCTCGCTACGTTGCGCCTTTACCCGATCGTCGCGACCCCGGCCCTGGCACGCGAGGCTTTTTTCTCTGCGGATATGCCGGATGAAAAAGTCGCGGCTTATCAGAAACGTCTGCAAGACGAATCCTTCCGCTCTTACGTGGACGAACTGGGACTGAACCTGATCAGTCCGAAATGTGTCAAA
>DASVKG010000174.1:0-16335 GCA_036385495.1 Anaerolineales bacterium
GGAAGGCCGCCCGGCACGGATCGTGGTGGCCGGCAACCGGTCGCCGCTATTCCGTGCCCAGACCCTGGCCCACGAACTGGCCCATGCACTCTTGCATTCGGACAAAGACTACCGGGCACACACGCCACGCTCGCGCATCGAATGCGAGGCCGAGTCAGTTTCCTTTTGCGTCATGCACCACTTCGGTCTGGATGTGGGTGAGGTCGCCTTTGGCTACCTGGCCCACTGGGGCGACGGCGAGAATGCCTTAACTGAACTGCTGAAGTGCGGCGAGCGCATCCGGGACGCGGCGCACCAGGTGATCGCATGGATTGATGAACAGTACGCTGAAATTGTCCCGGTCAATAGCATGGGCACACTCATCCTTCAGGCTGAGGCGGAATTCGTCCCAGCCTGACTTACAGAAAGGAACATCCCATGGACGAAGAACAAAGACTGAAAATCATCCTCACCCGTCTGATGGAAATGGGTATTCAAGTGGACAAGCCCATTTTCACTCTGATCTGGCAAGATGTTGCCCGGGTCATGGTTGAGACGGAAGGTTTTGAGATGGCCGCCGATTTCCCGACCGATGTTTTGGTAAATATGTTGAACACCATCGAGGATGGGTTGGAGTATCTGGACTGGTACGGTAATATCCAGAACAGCTTACGCCTGGCAGACCGGACGCCACTGGCTTCGAATCCAGCAACCTCCGAAGACGGACACCTGGAGTCGGACTATGAAGACCGGGTCTCCGGGACGGATGGGTAGGAGGAGAATGAGGTATGTGTAGCTGAAAGAACGGAAGCTGGAACGTGAAAGCCGTCTCACAATCACAGATCGCCCTACCAATTTGACTTGAATGGCCCCCATACTGGGGCCATTTTTTATTCCCAACCTATAATCAGGGAAATAACTCTCAACAAAACGGAGGAAGGAATTTATGAAAAGCACAAATCCAACCAACTCATCTGACCTACACCATGAACTTCAAAGCGGTGCACTTGGTGAAACATATATCAAATCGTTCTCTCAAAGAACTAGGGAACAGGCAGGTAAATTAATAGCCGACTTTTTAGATGGGATCTTGTTCCTATTTCTGGTTAATAGATCACCAAGTTCCGTACGATCACCGGCACCCCTCCGAGGTCTTAATTGTCACCCGCGGTTCCCCCTAAGTCAGAAAATCTTATGACCGCTTATGAGATAGCTATCTTTCTGAATATCAGCAAGGCAAAGGCATACCAGTTGTTACAAAGGGGTGAAATCCCGGCAGTTCAATTTGGTCGATCAACGAGGTTAGTAGGCAAGATTTAGATGAATTTATTAGAGGACATGTGAAATTAGATGTTGAGCATGAGTGGCGCCATGTCACAACATTGAGACGGCCATGAAGTACGGCCGCCCGAAGGCCAGGGAGAAGGATAGGACAGCAGATTTGCTAGATGAGATGGTAAGAAATATTGGTAGGTGTGTTCTAAATATTGGGTCGATGTTGACCAACCCCGGGAAAAACCATATACTATGTTCACAATGCATGATATACAAGTTTTACTTACCAAATCATAGTCTGGCACCACCAGAGCCATGAGGACCCCATGACGCAATCAGACAGGGAATTATTTCCCGAAGAAGTGGCACGACAACTAAAGACGTATGTCTACAGGCTGATCGACCCGCGCAACGGGGAGACCTTCTTGTAAAACACGGTTCTCATTTACCATGACATTGTTATTATTGAATCATCTCTTCCCGGCGACCATAAAATCAAATAGCGGTGATTGGCTTCTTCTTGATTACAGAGCATATTTCCCACACGATCTTCGGCTCTCTTGCCACCAAGAATGTTTGCAATGTGAAGCCCGCACAGATCTCAGTGGCGCCGCAACCAGAAGTCCCTGACAATTAAGAGTAAAGACCGTTTCAATAAGAGCCGGTCTCTTTGAAAATGACAAGGTGGGTAAATGTATTTCTATAGGGAGGTGGCCCCAAAGGGACTCGAACCCCTGACCTTCTCTGTGTAAGAGAGATTCATAAGTTGTCATTTGCCTTGCCGAATAATTGGGGAAAGACGATTATTTCCGCATCAATCATACTTCTCTTATCGGAAGGCTTGAATCGCCATTCAAGAACAATGGAATCCTATCCAAAGGCACTTCAACGGAAAGCCACTGTCCCCCTTCGTAAACCTGACCTGTCCAGGCATCTTTCCAAGTGCTATCAGCAGGCAAATATACATTCCTCACTTTGATATCGGCATCCAGAACAGGCGCTACCAACAGGTCTGATCCAAACATATATTCATCTTCAACTTGATAACATACAGGGTCGGATGGAAAATCAACAATAAGGGGACGCATGGGTGGAATACCTGTTTTAGATGCAATCGCCATCTGTTGCATAACATAGGGACGCAGGCGTTCACGAAGCATCATATATTTTCGGATGATTTGGTATGCAGGCTCGCCAAAAGACCAGACCTCGTTCGGCGCGCCATTAAAATCATCCTTGTTGGGCAGACGGTGGCCATGTAAGCGGAAAATGGGGCAGAAAACGCCAAACTGGAACCAGCGCACAATCAATTGTTGGAAAGAAATTGATGTAGGATCACCCCCGCGGAAACCTCCAATATCGCAGGTCCACCAGGGAATCCCACTCAGACTCATATTTAAACCCGCTTTAACCTGGGTTCGCAGTGCTGAAAAAGTGGATTGGATATCTCCAGACCAAACGGCTGCGCCAAAACGCTGACTGCCCGCCCACGCAGAACGGCATAAAAACAAAGGTGCTTTTTCGCCTTCTGCCAGCATCCCTTCGTAAAACCCCCGAACATGATCCAAAGGATAACAGTTAGCAACAGCTTCTCCATCGCCAGCATAAAAACGCAGATTTTCTGGCATAAAAGGTAACATTTCCGGCTCGCAAGCATCCAGCCAGAATATTTTTATTCCATATTGGTAATATCCTTGTTTGACCTTTTCCCAAATAAATTTTCTTGCACCGGGGTGCGTGGAATCATAATAATGAAGATAAATCCCGTCTTCAGCCTGATTATCCACAAAATACATCTGGGCAGCAGAACCTAATTTGTTACGGATAATAAATTTGTTGCTCCACATCTCCGAGAAATTCTTGGATAATCGGCTGACCGTAGGCCAGAGCGACACCATCACTTTAATTCCCATTTCTTCCAATCTTTTTACCATCCCCCCAGGGTCAGGCCAGTATTGCTTGTCAAACTGCCAATCACCATGCCGGGTCCAATGAAAAAAGTCAATGACGATCACCGATAATGGCAAATTTCGTTGATGGTATTCCCTGGCAACTGCCTCTAACTCTTCCTGGCTTGCATAACGCAATTTACTTTGCCAAAAACCAGACGCCCAATCTGGGAACACGGGCGCATGTCCGGTGACATCAGCATAGTTAGACAAAATCTCTGCAGGACCTTTCCCTGTGGTAATCCAGTAATCAATTTGAGGAGCAGATTCGGCGACCCACCGGGTAGCATTGTAACCAAGCTCCACTCGGCCAATAGCCGGATTATTCCAAAGGAAACCATAACCTCTGCTTGAAAGCAAAAATGGAATACTGACCTCTGTATTCCGCTGGATCAGTTCAATCACGCAGCCCTTTTGATCTAATCGACCATGTTGGTGCTGCCCCAGTCCATAAATATGTTCATTGTCATAGGCCTCAAAACAACAATCGATATGGAATAAATCCCCTTTGAGGTCTTTGTAGGTCCTAGCCGGGATCGATATAAAATGAATCGGTTTTTCTTTTAGTAATTCTTTTCCGTCATTCACATTAATAAAAGAAATTTCACCTTTGGAATTGATAACGGCTTTCATCTCCCCATTCCGAATATATGCTCCATTTGGGTGAATTTCCAACTCAGCCTGATAATCCCCTGGGTTGATTAGAGCATTGATCCAATCCCGTTTAATTTCACCGGACTGTGTACAGCGAACGCGTAAACCATCCCGCCCCCAGGGCTCAATTTCTATGATTTCATTATCCAGGGAACAGAATAAGCTGTTGGTTTTCTTAATGAATTCAACCATGATATGGTTCGCTCCCATCCTACGACTTTTTTTCCGGAATCCAGACTCGCATACCACCGATCTCCCGATTACCCCAAGCATAGTAAGGGATGGCGATCAGTCGGGCAGGGTGAGCGGTTCCCTGAACAGGGAATGTTGCCGGCCGGTAGAGATGGTCGCACCAGGCTTCGACATCCCTGAATTGACCGCCCGCCTCCACAACCATGACCCCATTCAGCAGGTCGGCTTCCCACCGGGTGATCAGCGGCCTGTTTTTATCGATTTCCACATCAAGCAAGCGTCCCCTTACTTCTTGATCGATGTCCTCCAGGCAATATACGATCGGGCCGCGCTGGATGGCCAGACAGCCGCGGGTTGCATCGAGGCGCGGATTGGAAGCTACAAGCACCGGCTCCATCCCCAATTCGAGTTCAACGACATCCCCCGCTTGCCAAGCCCTTTCCAGGACAAGATATCCTTTCTCAAGGTGCCATTCCCTTATATTTTTTCCATTGATGTAGAGAGTTGGGTTCTGGCACCATTCGGGTATGCGCAGAGATAATGCCCAGAGCGCTTGGCCCGATTCCAACACATCCAACCGGATTTGTCCCTGCCAGGGGTATTCGGTAGTCAGGTTCAGTTTGACGCGCTGCCCGGAGGCTAAGTCACAGCCCAGTTCCGCAGAGGCATAATGATGGATTTGAATGCCTTCGCCAGTGTGGGTAGCCAGGTAATGGGCAAACGAGGCGAAGAGACGCATCACATTGGGGGGACAACAGGCGCAATCATGCCATTCGGGACGTTGTTTGAGGATGGATGACTCGCTGGAAGGGTCCTCGGCGGATAAGCGCAGGTCTTTCGCCTGGCGCACCATCAAAGGGTTGGTATAAAAGTAATGGCGCCCGTCCAAGGCAGGGCTGGCCAGGATATTGTTATATAGCGCCCGTTCCATCTGGTCCGCATACAGGCTTTCTCCGGTTGCCAGCAGCATTCTCCAATTCCACATGAAACTTGCAATAGCGGCGCACGTTTCACAATAAGCCTGGTCGGCGGGCAGCTCATACGGATCGCCAAACGCCTCGCCATCAAAACGCGACCCCACTCCCCCGGTAATATACAGCTTTGTTTCGGTAATATCTTTCGAGAGGCGCTGCATGGCCTCCAATAGGCCCTGCTCCCCGGTCTCCAGAAAGAGATCGGTGACCCCGGACGCCAAGTAGAGCTGACGCACAGCATGACCGGCTGCCTCCCTCACCTGGCGCACTGGGATATGGTCCTGATGGTATTCCGGGCCATACGACCGATGGCCTTTCAGCTTATTCAGGCCGCGTTGGTCGATAAAAAATTTGGCCAACTCCAGATAGCGAGGCTCGCCCGACAACCGGTACAGTTCCACCAGGGCCATCTCAACCTCCGGATGGCCGCAGGTCCCGTGACGTCTTTCCGGTCCAAAAATGGAACAAATATGGTCGGCGAAACGGTAGGCAATATTTAATAACCGCAGATCTCCCAATGCCCGTCGAAAAGCCATGGCGGCCTGGAACAGGTGTCCAGCGCAATACAGCTCATGGCCATTCTCCAAGTCCAGCCAGGGTTCGGGGGATTCCCGGGTCTGGACGTAGCTATTAATATACCCATTGGGAAGCTGAGCGGCCGCGATCAGTGAAATGGCCTGATCTGCCAAGGCAGACAAATCCCGGTTCGGTTTCCGGCCCAGCTCCCATGCCACGGCTTCCAGCCATTTATAGATATCCGAATCCTGAAACACATAGCCGTGGTAAGTCCCCTGGAACGATCCGGCAGCAAGCCGCAAGTTGTCGAAATTGCCGGCTTTAACAAGCATTTCATAACCAAAATACAGGCTGGTCTTTCCATTCACCTCCTGTTTTTTAGTCCAGAAACCTTCCTTCAAGGAAACGTCCCTAAATTCCATGGTCTTCCAAGGCGCGAATGGGCTTTGGGATGTATCCACAGGACCAGATCCTACATTCTCAACATGAGTGAGCATGAACAATTCCTAAACTCGGTAAGCTGACCGCATGAGCTCGTTTAACCCATTCACATCATTCTCCTGGATTTATTCCTCGCCATTTGCGGATTAGGAGCTCGGGCGGGTTAGTGTGACTGACATGGTATTCAGGCGGGACCTTGCCCGGACTGGCTCCACAGGATTCGCGGATGATCAACTTACCTTGGACCCGGATGGGGTCTTGCATTTCATTCTGATTTTCGAGCCGGTCCAACATCAACTGAGCGGCCAACTTGCCCATCTCAAAACTCGGAGGGCAGACCGTCGTGATCGTCGGCTTGGAAAGACTGGCAATCTCACGGTCGTCATACCCGACCACGGCCATATCTTCAGGCACGCTCAAACCGGCATCCTGAATGGCATAGATGGCACCCAATGCCATCAAATCATTGGCGGCAAAGATTGCCGTTGGCCTGTCGGGCAACTCCAGGAAATTCTTTACAGCCGGATAGCCGCTTTGGACCTCCCAGGTGCCTTCTGCGACCAGAGTTGGGTCAAAGGAGATGCCATACTGCTCCAAGACGTCCCGATAACCCGCCAAGCGTTCTATGGATGAGTTCCAGTCATGCGGCCCATTAATAAGGGCGATCCGGCGGTGTCCAAGGTTGACCAAATGTTCGACCGCTAGGCAGGCGCCATAACGGTCATCCAAAAGCACCGAATTAGCATAAGTTCCATTAAAGAGCCGGTAAACAAAAACGTAGGGTTTATTAGCAAGATCAAGGGCTTTGTTGGATTCATCTCGCCACGATTCTACGAAAATGATCCCATCGATAGACCGGCTGATCAGCTGGTGCACAGCGGCGCTTTCCAACTCCGGGTCCCAATCCGTGCTGATAATGATGCTGTAATAATTATTTTGCTTGAGATGTTCCTGAATACCGCGAATCAGGATAGGGGTAAAAGGGCTGGCAATGTTATAAACAACAAGGCCTATCGTGAAGGTCCGGTCTGTTTTGAGACCTCGCGCAGCGATATTGGGGTGATAGCCCAGTTGGTCAGCCAGGTTTAGAATTCGCTTCTTGGTCACCTCATTGACTCGGTGGTCACTATCCGTAAGCGCCCTCGAGACGGTTGAAACGGAACAATTCGCAACTTTGGCTAATTCATGTAGAGTAACTGGCATAATCCATATCCTGTATCCAAAAATTATCAGAGCTTTTCGTTACAGCCCATCCGGTTGATGAACCGGAATATTTTTATTGAGTGTAATACCATACTTATCGAAACGAATAGTAAAAGAAATTCCAGAGTGAACCGATGAAATCAGCTTCATCCACAGCCAATTCTCCCGATAAGCGACGCATCCATGTATAATGCTCATTGGAGCCGTTCTTTGAGGTATGGTCAGAACATGCGGCAAGCACCGATTGTGCTTCTGAGACGGCTCTTTTTATAAAGGGTGGCCTTCGAGTTTTCAGCAACTGTGAACCCATATCAATTTTAAAAATTTTGCTCAAATGTCAGGGCTTTGCTTTGGAATTCTCCTGCTTCCCTTCCCCTTGTGGAACGATAAGGGGAAGGGAAATTGAGGAGATTGGTAAAAGGTGCGGCAAGCACCGATTGTGTTTCTGAGACGGATCTCTTCCGTAAGGGTTTCTAATGACTCTATTTCGGAAGGAGTGGGTCTATCGCTGCCGCAGCGGCTTTCATGGCTTCTGCAGGGGTTTTCTGCCCGGTCAATCCTTCTTGAATGGCCTCTTGGATGTAAGCTGAGACATCAGACCAGTTGGGTAGTGGTCCACGTGCAGCAGCAGATTCCATTTGCTTCAAGAAAACCAGCATGGTGGGATCGTTTACCGACTTGGCCGCCACCTGGGCAAGAACATCCTTCCGGCTGGGGATATAGCCCATGCAATCGGTCAGCTTGGTACCGTAAGCAGGATCAGTGACAAACTTCAGGAAAGCCCACGCGCCATCTTTCTGCTTGCTGGCAGCGAACATGGCCCAGTTTTCGCCACCGAGGGAAGAAGCGGCTTGCTTGGAGTAAGGCAGGGTTGCTACCTCCCACTTCAAGGTCGGGGCATCCTTCGGAATGGAATTCACATTCCAAGTACCGCTGATCATCATGCCTGCTTTGCCGGTGGTAAATTGGGTATAGATCTCGGCAAAACCATCCGTGATGGCTGTTTTGGGAGCATAACCCTTGTCGACCAAATCCTTCCAGAAAGCAAGTGCCGCGATGGATTCGGGGGAATCGAGGGTCGCAAGAGTGCCGCCATTCTGGAGCACCCACGGCAGGAACAAGAATGTACCGGTCTCGTCTTTCTTGGCAAGCAAGGCGGTTCCATAGATACCCTTGGCCGAGTCGGTCATCTTTGCAGCCCAGGTTTCGAATTCGTCCCAAGTCTTGGGAGGATTCTTAATATCCAGGCCGGCGGCTGTAGCCATGTCTGTATTGATCCACAAAACCACGGTATTGCTGCCCAGTGGGATACCATAATTCTTTCCATCCCACAACGTGGAGTTCCAGGGACCAGGGAGGAATTGGTCGCCTTGGCCCCAGGCTTTGACGTAGTTGGTCAGATCTGCGAGTGCGCCCGCGGCGGCATATTTCGCATTATCGGGGTTGTCGACGATCATCAAATCCGGCGTAACTCCACCAGCTATCGCCGTTGTAACCTGCTGGTTGAAGTCTGTGAAAGCCAGGTTCCGGATCTTCAGAACGTACTGTGACTGCGCTGCATTGAAGTCCGCACCCGCAGTTTTTACACAGGCTGCAGCAGGTCCGGTGTCACCATAGTAGGTCCACATGTTGACTTCGGCGGCAGCGGGAGCGGCAGTGGTTGGTGCCGCGGTGGTTGGTGCCACGGTGGCAGGGGCGGCGGTGGCAGGGGCGGCGGTGGCAGGTTTTGGAGTAGCAGTAGGGGCTGCACAACCTGTCACGATCAGTACGAGCACCAATGCCGCCAGGATCAGATTTTTCGGATTGAATTGCTTGAACATGTACTTTTCTCCTTTCAGTAGATTATGGTTGGAACGATCAATAACAGCGAAAAACACACAATCAAACATCACCTCCTTCTTAAAGATAAGTCTTCATTTCACAGATCCAGTTGTCAGGCCACTGACAAATTGGCGCTGCAAAAACATGAAAGCAACTACTGCTGGAATTGCCACGAGAGTTGAAAATGCCATCATGGTATCGAAATTGGATTTGTACATGCCTATAAATTGGAAAACGCCCAACGAAACTGGCTGCATCTCGGTTTTTGGCAGAAAAGACAGGGCGAAGACGAACTCACCCCAGGCTGTTAGGAAAGAGAAGACGCCTACGGCCACCAGGCCGGCTCTTACCAGGGGAAGGATAATGAACCACAATACTTGGAGGCGCGAACCGCCATCGATCCAGGCCGCTTCTTCCAGAGCGTCCGGAATTTGGATAAAACTGGTTCGCAGGATAATAATGGCAAATGGCAAAGCCAGGGCCGTATCCGCAAGAATTACACCCAAATACGTACTATATAGACCCAATCTTCTAAATAGCACGAACAAAGGAATGACAAGCAGAACGCTGGGCAACATTTGTGCGACCAGCAAGAACAGCATGTAGGCGCTCCGCCCGCGAAATTTGAAACGTGAGAGTGCGTAGGCAGACGGGACAGCCAGGATGAACACCAGGAAGGTAGTCCACGAGGCAATGATTAAAGAGTTTCTGAAATAAACCAAAGTGTTGATATATATGTCAGGCCTGTCGGTAGGAAAGCCCAAAATGGATCGATAACTCTCCAGTTGCGGGTATGATGGAAACAGCGCCGGCGGCTTTTGGAAAATCTGCTGCACAGGTTTTAACGATGTCGAAACCATCCAAAACAACGGAATGATGTAAACTACGCATGCGAATAACCCCAAAGCAAATCTTGACCACGTCTCTATCTGTTTTCGGCTCATATTCTCTCCTCCCTAAAAGTGAATTTAAGATATAGCACCGCAGCAATGAGCAGTATGGCCAGAATGATCACGGACACAGCCGCGCTCTGTCCAAAGTTGAAATTGATAAAAGAAAGTCGAAAAGCCAGGGTAGGCAACACTTCGGTCGCAGTCCCCGGACCTCCTTTGGTCATGATCCAGATAATGTCAAAGACGCGCAAGGTGTAAATGAACCCCAACATCAAAACGGCCATGATGGTGGATTTGAGGAGGGGCAGGGTAATGTAAAAAATCTTCTGCCACCCGTTCGCTCCATCGACCGTAGCGGCTTCATAGACATCTTCCGGAAGGCCGGCGATTCCGGCGCTCAGCAGGATCACGTTGAAGGGGATGCCCAGCCAGATGTTGGCAATAATGACGGCGACCATGGCCGTATTGGCTTGGAAGAACCAGGCAATGGGTTCATGAATGAGCCTCAATGAGGTCAATAAGAAATTTACCAGACCATAATCCAGGTTGAACAACCACAGGAAAACTGTCCCGGTGACTACAGATGGGACTTGCCAGCCCGAAAGCAGGACACCTCTCATCACATTGTTCAAAGGGAAAGATTTATTTAGTAGGATCGCCAATCCCAACCCGATCGTAAATTGAAAAAGAATGGAGAAAAAAGTAAAAATCAATGAATGGTTCAGGGCATTTTGAAGTTGGGGATTGCCCAGTATGGCAATGTAATTTTGGAGCCCGATAAATTGTGCCTTCCCGGATACCAGGGTTGCGAGATTGTATTTTTGGAACGAGATCACGATGCTGTATAAAATTGGAAAGCCCAGGATTGCACTCAGGAATAGCACCGACGGGAGAATAAATAAATAAGGGGTCAATTTATCGCGCGAGAAGGATCTCTTGATTCTGAATAAGAGATCTTCAGCTGACAGAGAACTCATGCAATCTCCTTTTGCAAATAAAGACGTTTCTCTCGATTAGGTGTTTGACTTTGTAACATTAAAGGGAAATGGATAAATTACTTGTGAGAACTGGAGATTGTCGGATGGCAAACGTTCTCCATTGATCACAGTATATTGGCAAACGTTTGCCTTGTCAATGAGGAAGTTCCAGATTTAGGTTTGGATTATCAATAATGAATGAAATATGACTCGCCCGATAGGCAGTTGATATAAATGCACAAGTTAGGTCTGGTCAATTTACTGATCAAACGAGTACACGACACCCAGAAGGCATGGTCAGAGTATGGGAATAGCTCTTTTCATAGCGGATTGATCCGATAACTGACCATTGATCGTTTTAATATCTGGAGGTTATGAGTGTGGAGAGGCCTGAATAAAATCCCCTTCTGGGGGCTCTAAACCAAAAAATCCTATCAACATCGGAGTTTCTTCTCAATGAGTGTAGAGAGATTCGTATCGATCCACTTATGGAGTTTCTCCACCAAAAAATCCTCCAATTCGGAGGATTTTTGTTGTGCGCCCGGCATGGGCGTTGACTCGAGAGTGAAAGTCTCTTGCAGCGGAGATTGCGCTAACTGCTAGCGGAAGGCAAGGGCGTCACCGTGAGGTGGGGTCTGGAGGAAGCCGGAAGCGAAACTGCGGCTTGAGGAACACGAACCCAATCGGAGGCCGTGAAGCTGGGCGAGCTGGCAACAGACAGCGAAGCCCGTGCAATCAAGGGCTGAAGCGGTAAATTGGGCAAGCGTGCAGGGAAAGTCAACGTTCTTACCCGGGGAGACCTGCTGTCGGGCTACAGGTGTAGTAACCTTGGCCGAGAGGACAAGCTGAGGCAGCAGGAGTCAGCAGAGGCCATACTACCAGCTAGGTGGAAGGTATCCGCTGGGAAGGGCTGAACGGAAAGTGAGCCTGGAGTGGAAAGTCGTTGGGATGAGCGAAGAAAGCAGAAATTCCCCGGATGGGGGAACTTCTGGGTAGCGAAGCAGGTGAAGCCTGCGGGACGAACCAGAGGGCTGAGCTATCCCTGGCACAGACCATCAACAAAGGCTAGAGGGCAACGCCCTGACACTGACCGAACCGCCGGATGCGGACCCGCATGTCCGGTGGTGTGAGAGGAGGGCGCTAGCCCCGCCCTCCTACTCGATTATGAGAGTGGAACTCCCAGCGCTGCGCTCCGGGGATGCTGCGCGAAGGCTCAAACTCTCAACCAACGGCTTAAAAGGACAAAATCCCGAAACCGCTTCTCACTTTTAGTTTATATGTCCAGAAAGGCAAAGATCTTGCGCCCCTTGGTTTTTCAGAATCTGCAATATTTCTCGGATAACAAGGGCGCAATTTGAATCTAAATCTTGTGTTAAAACAGACTCATTTATAGGCTCAATAAAGCAAACACCCCCACGGGTGGGGGTGTTTTTGTGGGCGCAAAGGGACTCGAACCCCTGACCTTCTCTCTGTAAGAGAGGAGCATCTAAAAAACAATAAGCCTTTCATGCAACAAAGGCTTATTGTTTTTTTAGATTACTGTTACAGTCTTGCTCAGGATCACGTTATTGTGGTTCTACGGGTTCGGCCAACCAATCTGACCTTGGCCCTCGCGACAGGCCCAGTAGAAAATCGAACCCCAACTATAGCTATGGGCGAACTTTGGGTTGCTCGTACTACCGTTATCGTCCATGCGCCGGATGACAACGGAGAAATCGTTAAAGACGCTGCCGCCATTCATCGCGGGCGGCAGATTTGCCACCTGGCTGGGTAGGATTTCGCCACTCTTGGACTTTCCATCCCAGCTGTATACCCATTCACCATTTGCGCAGCCTGGGCTAGGGGTGCCCAGCGCGTTCGGCACTGGAGTCGCGTAACACACATAATGTTTGGAGCGCTCCTCGTAGGATAAGTTATAGAACAGGCGATAGGTAGTCCGCGCATGCCCTTCAAAGAGCGGTATGTCGGAAGGGATCTCACCGAGCTGGCCAACTGCGCCTGCCGTCGTGGTAGCGCCAGCGGCCGGGTGCGATGGAACCTGCCAGGTGAAGGTTTTTATCGGACTTCCGCTACTCGGCGCAGTGAGTGCAGCCTGTTTCATCAGGGAGACAGAGACCGGACTTCCGCTTGGACGGAAGGTTAGGGTAAGAGTGATGTCACGCCAATCGCCAACGGCAGGAAAAGATGGTGCTCCGCCACCCCAGCCTGCGTAGTCCAGCGTGCCACTGCCGCTGGCATTGGTAAGAGCATTTATACGCATTGCCGTAGGCCATTTGACGAGTGTAACCGGATAGGGGCGGGCATCTATAACAATCGGTGGCATGCTTACTCCAGCCTCCAATTCCCATTGAAAATTCCACATGCAATTGATGGTGCCACTGGTGAGATCAAAGTTCAAATCTTTAAAAGGACTTGTCGGAGGAGGCGAAGTTGGCGTCCCGCCACCTCCGCACGGAAAAAAGTCAATATGCCAATCTATAGATGTTAAGATAATTATTTCGAAAAAGGTTAGGCAAACAGAGGCTCGGCCATGTGCTTGGTATAGACGCCCATCAGGCGCTTGATCTCATCCGCTTGAGTGGCCAGGATAGTCAGAGCCTCTTCAACAGAGCGGATCAGTTTAGCGAATTCTGCGAAATAGCGGTTATGGGTTGCTTTGGTCTTAACTTTCTTCCAGAGGTATTCGATCGGATTGTAATCGGGAGAGTAGGACGGTAATTGGTGAACGATCAGGCGTTTTTTGTGTTGTTCTAAGAACTCACGGGTGGGCTGGCTGGTATGGTACTTGGCACCGTCCTGGATCAGGATGATGGGGCTGGGGGCTTGGGCCAGTAGGTAGAGGAGGAAGGCTTGATAGCTATCGCTGTTGAAGCGATCTTCCAAACCCTGGTAGAGCAGCCGTCCGCTGAAGAGTTCAATGACGCCGAACACTTTATAGCCTTTGCGTTTTCCGGTGGTTTTGACCAGCGGTTGATGACCGATGGGTGCCCAAGTATACGAGAGGGAACCCCACAAGGCAAAACTGGCTTCGTCCCCAAAGAAGATCGGCGCCCCGATTTTCCTGGCTTGAGCCAGAATTTCAGGAAATTTGTCCTTCATCCAGCGTCGGCGGGCTGCTTCATCCAGATGGTCGGAGACAAAGCAGGCCTTCTGGCGTGAAAAGCGCAGGTTATGCAGCAACTCGCACACATAGAAACGATTGTACATCACATGAAATTTCTGGTAGATCAGATCCTGAATCAACACACTCGTCCAACAACCGGTTGGATAGCCACATTTTTCCGGTCCCGCTTTGAGCCAACCCCGCAGTTGGCGCTTTTGCGTTTTGCTCAAGCGAGATGGCCGGCCTGGCATTTTCCCATACTCCAAACTCTTCCAGCCTTTCGCCACAAAGGCTTTCAGCCAGTGGTAGACGGTCGACACAGAAACATCCCAGCTCGCCCGAATAGTTTCCATGCCTTTCCTTTCGCCAATCATGATCAGAACCGACAGACGGTGTACGCCGCGCAGGTCTCCCCGCGTGTAAGCCTTTTGCAATTCGCTTTTCAACCGCTGCTTTAACCGCTTGACAGTCTTGTTGGAAAAGGTTACCTTAAACATGGGATGCCTCCTTATACTGTAGTTGATCCCTCCAGTTAAGGATAAGGCATCCCTCTCATTTTTCAAAGTGCAATATGTTACTACTCAGCCATGTTGGGTTCTAACGAAAGATTAGGAAGCGGAGAGAGGCATCCGAGTTCTTTGAGAACTTGGAGGTCTTTGGTAAACGGACGGGGCAATGGATCTATCGCCGAAGGCGAATGGATAAATAGGATGGGCGGGTCTCAGAGCCGTCCCCGCGCATCTTTTTGACGCCAGGGGGTTGGGGGCTATCAAATAGCAATCCGTCCTCTATCAAAACGCAAACCCTGGCGGAGTTGATATATAATACTGACAACTTTGGTGTACTTTGATGCATCCTGGGTAAAATGGCCGCCCGGTTTCGGGAACATGCCTGGGGCAGGCGGTAACGGGGGAAGGTGGGACATGGCTCATCAATATGAGTCGTGCGGTTTTATTTTATTCCGCCATCTTTAATAACGTTTGACCATATTGCTTGTTCTCGATCCTGGCATCTTTCTTGCCGAGAACAATATTCTTTTGACAATCCTGTTTGGAGGTTCCCATGAAGATCCTGATGCTTTACCCAGAATTCCCGGATACATTCTGGAGTTTCAAGCACGCTCTGCAGTTCATCCGCAAAAAGGCCGGCACTGTGCCGCTCGGCCTGCTGACCGTGGCCGCCATGCTGCCCAAGGGCTGGGAGTTGCGCCTGGTGGACCTGAACGTCCGTGCACTCACGATCAAGGATCTGGAATGGGCCGATTATGCCTTCATCAGCGCCATGGTGGTGCAGAAGAGCTCTGCCCACCGGGTGATCGCCCGCTGCAAGGCGGCCGGCCTAAAGGTGGTGGCCGGTGGCCCACTCTTCACCGCCGAATACGAACAGTTCCCGGAGGTGGATCACTTCGTGCTGAACGAGGCCGAGGTGACCCTGGCGCCCTTCCTGCGTGACTTGGCCCAGGGCCAGGCCCAGTGTATTTACACTTCCACGGAATTCCCCGATATCAACCAGTCGCCGGTGCCGATGTGGGAGCTGGCCGACCGCAAACGCTATGCCACCATGGCTATCCAGTACTCGCGCGGCTGCCCGTTCGACTGCGAGTTCTGTAACATCACCTCCCTGTTCGGGCACATGCCGCGGGTCAAGACATCCACCCAGATCCTGGCCGAGTTGGATGCCCTCTACAACCTGGGCTGGCGCGAGTCGGTCTTTTTCGTGGACGATAACTTGATCGGCAACAAGAAGCACCTGCGGGATGACCTACTCCCGGCGCTCATCGAGTGGCGCAAGGGCAAGAGGGGCATGCCGTTCAATACCGAGATCTCCATCAACATCGCCGACGACGAGCCGCTGATGAACATGATGACCCAGGCCGGCTTCGATACGGTCTTCATCGGTGTGGAAACGCCCGACAATGACAGCCTGGCCGAATGCAACAAGAAGCAGAACCTGCACCGTGACCTGGTGGCGGATATCAAGCGGATCCAGCGCGCCGGCCTGCAGGTGCAGGGCGGTTTCATCATCGGCTTCGACAACGATACGCCCTCCATTTTCCAGAAGCAGGTCGAATTCATCCAGAAGAGCGGCATCGTTACTGCCATAGTCGGCCTGCTGCAGGCTCCGATGGGCACGCGCCTGTACAAGCGAATGGAGCAGGAGCACCGCCTGGTCGGTTGGTCCACCGGCGACAATGTGGATGGGACGACCAACATCATTCCCAAAACGATGAACCTGGATGTGCTGCAGGATGGCTATCGGGCGGTGATGAAGACCCTTTACGCGCCCAAGAATTACTACGCCCGGGCGCTGACCTTTCTGAAGGAATACAAGGTGCCAAAGTTCGCCATCCCGTTGAGC
>DASVKG010000175.1:0-8803 GCA_036385495.1 Anaerolineales bacterium
CCACGTGATCATTCGCGGCATCTTCCACGGCTTCGCGTGTGACCCGGTGGATGACCTCCGGCGAGCGGTAGAACATCCGCAGTGTGTCGAATTTTGTCAGGAAATTTTGATAGGTGGTGGGTTCGCTTGTTTGTACCCTGACAAGATTGCTCAAAGGTCCCGTACTGATGGGGACGCTGATCCCATGGGCTCGCGCAACTTCCTGCATTGTCTTGAGGCGCAGGCTCCCTTCAAGATGACGGTGGAGTTCCACCTTGGGCAGGTTCTTGTAGAAATCGGTCGGGTTGTCCACTAATGCCTGTGTCGTTTCCGTTTTTTGTCGTTGTTTTGAGCCGGGACGGTTGCCGCTTCTGCAGGTTCGGATCTTGCTTCTGTAGCCGTCTCCACTTGGGTGGCAGCCCCGCGCGGTTGATACAGGAAAATGCGCCCGATGACGCCGGCGCGGATGTCGGCCAGCAGGGTCTGGAACATTTCCGAGGCCTGGCTTTTATATTTGACCAGCGGATCGCTTTGGGCATAGGCTTCCAGCCCGACGGAAACGCGCAGCGCCTCCACCCGCGTCAAATAATCCACCCACAGTTCGGTGATCGCCCCCAGCAGTACTTGCCGGTAGATCTGGCTCTGTACCCGGCGCCCAACTTCTGGGGGTGGCAGCCCTGGAGTGTTCTCACCCTGGCGGGTTAATTCACTCTGTCCCCACGCCAGCCGCTGGGCCTCTTGTGCCTGTTGCAGGTGATCAAGCACGTCCTCCTCCAGGCTGGCAGTTGACTTGTTTGCCAGCAGTTCGCCAGCCAGGTGCACGTAGTGCAGGCGGGTAAAGATCTGGCGCACCTGGCGGTGGGTCTTTGCGTCGAAAGAGGTGCTTGAGCCCTGTGCGATCATTGCCAGCAGGCGCAGCTTGGCTTGGTCATCCTGCTCCGGTATGCGCTCGAGTGCTGCTCCGAGTTCCCGGACGATTTGTCCGTCTGCCCCCAGTAGTTTCTCCTCACGCCCCGTCAGCACTTGCCGCAGGTGTTCTTCGATATGGGTCGCCGCATCCTGCCACTCGAGCTCCTGCAGTTCGGCACCGTTCAACCCTAGCGATTCTCCGAGCCGAAATTCGATGGTGTTGACGAGGCGGGTGATGTTCGTGGAAGTCACATAGGCCTCCACCTGGGCATGTAATTCCTCAGACAGGTCCTTCGGGTCCTCGGCCAGTTGCGACAACTGGGTCGGGTCCAACTTGAAGGGCACCCGCACCAACCCGGAGAGTTCTTCCAGGATGACGTTCGGGCGGCGGGTTTCGTTTTCGAGGCCGTCGGTCAATCCGTCAGCCAGGCCGTCCAGGGCAGTATCCAGTGAATCTGTCCTGTCGTCAATCTGGGCATCCAGGTTCTCGCCTGTATGGTCGATCTGCTCGAGGCTGGTGTTGAGGAAATGCGCCTGGTCTGCTTGCAGGGCTTGCGATGCCACTTCGCGCAGGGCAGAGGGCAGGTCCCCGGTCGAAGTATTTAATTCTTCCAGCAGGAGCTTGTAGGTATAGGACGGGAAGATGCCGTTGGGGGCGTTAAAGGGCGGCTGGATTTGGTCCAGCCAGGCCAGCAGGCGCCAGAATTCCTCGCTTGCCTTCACCTCCTCGGCCCGTCTCCGCACTTCCTGTGCCAACAGTTCGTTTACGTCCTCCACCAGGTCTTCCTTTTCAAAGACCCGGTTGCGCTGGTCGTAGATGCGCTGGCGCTGGGCGTTCAGCACGTCATCGTATTCGAGCAGGTGCTTGCGGACATCGAAGTTTGCACCCTCCACCCTGTGTTGCGACTGCTCGATCATGTTGGTGACCATCCGGTGTTGCATGGGGTAGTCGTCGTCGATCTTGAAGCGCTCCATCACGCCCTTTACCTGGTCGCCCCCGAACATCCGCATCAGGTCGTCTTCGAGGGACAGGTAGAAGCGGCTCGAGCCGGGATCGCCTTGGCGGGCGGCGCGGCCCCTCAATTGGTTGTCTATCCGGCGCGCTTCGTGACGTTCAGACCCGATGACATGCAGACCGCCGCGGGCGCGCACCCGTTCCATGTCTTCAAAATATTGCAGGAAGTTTTTGACTTCGGCTTCGTAAATGCCGAAGAGCGCCGGGTCCGCTTTTTGCAGGGCTTCGCGCCGTTCCTGCAGGGACATATCGTACGGGTCTTTGTACCCGGTCTTGCGCAGCACACGCGCCACTGCCGCGATCACCTCTTCCGCCAGGTCGCCGCCCAATTTGATGTCTACTCCGCGCCCGGCCATGTTGGTGGCAATGGTTACCGCCCCGAATGCCCCGGCCCCCGCAATGATCTGACTTTCCTCGGTGTGCTTGCGGGCATTCAACACTTGGTGGGGTACTCCGCCTTGCAGCACCGCCTTTAGCCTGTCTTCATCTTCGGCCGGCAGGCCCAGGATGTCCAGTAGGCGGGTCAGGTTGGCCTGTTCTTCGGGGTTGAGGGAAAGGCCGAGGTCTTTCGCCATTGGGCGCATGTTTTCAGGACGCAGTTGTTCGATCGGTTGGTTGAGTTCTTGAAGTTCCGGGATGATCCGCCCGTCTTCTTCGCGTTCGTTCTTTTCCATCCAGGTATGCCGGAGCAGCAGGATTTGCATCAACCTGCGGACAGCTTCAGCCCGCAGCCGGCTCGACAGGCGTTCCGAACCTTCGACCGAGGTGGTGCCCACCAGGATCGGGCGTCCCATGCTGTGATAGATGACGATCTCGCGTACCAGCGACCGTAGTTTGGCTTCCACGCTGCGGTAGATGATATCCGGGTAGTCCTTGCGCCTCCAGTACACGACCTCTTTCTCGGGGTCGTCGCTCCGGGCGAAATAGGCGTATGCATACCCCTCTTCGTCCTTGGTTTTGATCTCCACCAGCGCCGCTTCGGTCCCGAAGGCCTGGAATTCCAGGTTGGTGGGGATCGGCAGTACCGGCAGTTTGTAAATTTTATCGAACTCTTCCGCCTCGGTCAGGGCCGTCCCGGTCATGCCGGCCAGTTTGGCATACATGCGGAAATAATTTTGTAGCGTGATCGTGGCGTAGGTGACGTTCTCTGGCTCCACCCGTACCCCTTCCTTGGCTTCCACAGCCTGGTGCAGGCCGTCGCTCCAGCGTCGTCCCGGCATCAGGCGGCCGGTGAACTCGTCCACGATCAGCACTTTGCCGCCTTGCACCAGGTAATCCTTGTTGCGCTTGAAAAGGTGCTGGGCGCGCAGGGCTTGCTCCAAAAAGCCGAGCAGGTGGGCCTGTTCGGGGGTTACGTCTTCGGGGCGGTCGGGGTCGCGCAGCGGCTGGCCCAGCAGTTGTTCCATGTGGGCAGTGCCGATCTCGGTCAGGGCCACGCTGCGGTCCTTTTCGCTGACGTCGTAATCCTCGGCTTTTAACTGGCGGACGAGCACCGCCATCTTGCTGTACCATTCAATATTGCCCGCGGCCGGTCCTGAGATGATCAGCGGGGTGCGGGCCTCGTCGATCAGGACGTTATCCACCTCGTCCACAATTGCGTAATGGTGGCCGCGCTGGACTTTGTCTTCCAGGCGGTAGACCATGTTATCCCGCAGATAGTCGAAGCCGAATTCGGAGTTGGTGCCGTAGGTGATGTCTGCCGCATAGGCTTCAATGCGGTCAACCAGGCGCATCTCATGCTGGTCCTCATGCGGGGACTGTTTCTCCGGGTCGTAAAGAAAAGCCTTCTTGCCGTTCTCTGTGGTGGCTGCCATTTGCAGGATGCCCACTGACAGGCCGAGGAAATGGTATATGGCGCCCATCCACCTGGCGTCACGGCGGGCCAGGTAATCGTTGACCGTTACGAGATGGACCCCGTGACCGGTCAGCGCGTTCAGGTAGAGTGGGAGCGTGGCCACCAGGGTCTTGCCTTCGCCGGTGCGCATTTCCGCGATCTTGCCCTGGTGCAGGACGATCCCGCCGATCAGCTGCACATCGTACGGGCGTTGGCCGATCGTTCGTTTGGCGGCCTCGCGTACTGCTGCGAATGCTTCGGGCAGAATTTCATCCAGGACCGCCTTCTCGATCTCCTGGTGTTCTTTCTCATCCTCGATACCGTCCAAATCCCTTGCGAACATGCTGCGGAACTCGTCTGTTTTAAGACGCAGTGCTTCGTCGCTCAGGGCTTCGAAATCCGGCTCGAGGGCATTGATCTGCTCGACAAGGTCGGTGGTCTTTTCGATTTCACGTCGATTGGGGTCTCCCCCAAAGGTTTTAACAAATTTTTGAAGCATGGACAGTCCCTTTCGGGGAAATTATAGCATGGCGGTGTAAGAGCAGAGTAAGAAAAGTTGGCCTCTCCTCTTGGTTTTCACAGATTCGGGGTTTGGGGTGTTGGCGGGCGGTTTTGTCGCCCGCCAACACCCCAAGAATCTCTTTTAGCCGAGGCGGCCACAAGCCGCCGTCGGTTGCTTCGGCGCTATGAGGCGCCGAATGTACATCCTCCCTTTTTGGTCGGGGTGGGGCATATTATTGCCAACCGCATCAGATCTTAATATATATAACCAATATATTTGGCATATAACCAAATATATTGACAACTTGCCAATATCATGCTAGACTCTCGCAAAGAGGTACTCATGAGTGTCATCCCCCGCAAATGCCCAAGTTGCTCCGCCCCGCTCGTCGTCACCCAGTTGAGCTGCACCAAATGCGAGACCAACGTGGTGGGACTGTACGAGATCAACCCCTTCCTGCGCCTGTCAAATGAAAGCCTGCAGTTCCTTGAGGCGTTCATTCGCAACCGCGGCAATGTCAAGGAGATGGAGCGTGAGACCGGTGAGTCTTACTGGGTCATCCGGCGCAGGCTCGACGAGGTCATCACTGAACTCGGTTACGAGGTCGAGCCCGTCGAGAACGAACTGTCCTCTCACCGGCAGGAGATCCTCGGCCGCCTCAGCAAAGGCGAGATCGACGTCAAGGAAGCCACCCGCCAGTTGAATCAACTGGGCGAGGGAATTTCGTAAGCCAAACAAGGAGATGGTATGGCCATTCAGAGTGAACAAATGCTGGTGCTCGATTTGATATCGCAGGGAAAGATCACTGCCGCCGATGGCGAGGAACTATTGAAAGCCCTGGCAGCCAGCACTCCCAGGCCGAAACCCCAGCCCGTGCGGATCGACCCTGTCGGTGTAGCTGCCGCCGGGTATTCACCCAATGAAGGCGCCAGCCTGGCTGCCGAATTGCGCAAACTGGGCATCGACCGCCTTAAGTTATCCGAATTGCAGGAGATGCGTCTGCACCACGTCACGCCCGAATTTGTGCGCGCCATGGCAGACCTGGGCTTTGAGGATGCCGACCTCGATGAGCTGGTCAACCTGCGCATCCAGAATCTCACCCCCGAATATATCCGTGAAATGCGTGCTGCCGGGCTGGATGATGCCGATTTCGACGAATTGATCGAAGCTTCCCAACATGGTGTCACTTCCGAGTTCCTGCACGCCATGCACGAGGCTGGGTTCGAACATCCGGATGTGGATGAACTGGTCGGATGCTCCGAGCATGGTGTCACTCCCGAGTTCCTGCGCGCCATTCGCGATTCCGGGCTCAAGGATCTGGATGTGGACGAACTGGTCGAAGGCTTCGACCATGGCGTAACCCCCGAGTTCTTGCGTGCCATTCGCGATTCTGGGATCAGGGACTTGGACATGGACGACCTGGTCAAATGCTTCGACCATGGCGTAACCCCCGAGTTTCTGCGCCTCATGCGTGAGGCAGGGCTCAAGGACCTGGATGTGGATGAATTGGTAAAATGTTCTGATCATGGTGTCACTCCCGACTTTCTGCGTCTCATGCGGGAGGCCGGGCTCAAGGACCTGGATGTGGACGACCTGGTCAAATGTTTCGACCACGGCGTGACCCCCGAGTTTCTTCGCCTCATGCGGGAGGCCGGGCTCAAGGACCTGGATGTGGACGATCTGGTCAAATGCTTCGACCATGGCGTGACTCCTGGGTTTTTACGCGCAATGCGCGCGGCTGGGATCAAGCATCTGGATCTGGATGAGCTGGTCAAATGCCACGACCATGGAGTCACTCCTGATTTCCTCATAAGCATGCGCGCGGCCGGGATCAAGGACTTGGAAGTGGACGAACTGGTCCATTGCTTCGACCATGGTGTCAGCGCAGAACTCATCATCGCCTTGCGGGAAGCCGGGATCAAGGACCTGGATGTGGATGAACTGGTCAGATGCTCCGACCATGGCGTCGACCAGGAGTTCGTCCGCAGCCTCCGTGAGCTGGGTCTGAAAGACCTCGAGTTCGACCATTTGGTTGCGCTGATCGATCACGGCCTCACTGCTGAGATTCTTGGTGAAGCCCGCCTCGCTTACCCCGATCTCGATACCGGTGACCTGGTTGAATCGGTCATCGAAAGCGCTGAAAACGAAGATAAGCCAGGTGAGAAAAAAAGTGGAAACAAGGCTAAACGCAAATTCCACTTTCACATCCATTAACGCCAATTTTTCCTATCCATGTCTCCTGAATCTAAAGGATTAAAAAAGGAGTCTGCAAGCGAAGCTCGCAAACTCCTTTTTTTTACCTTATCCCTTGGCCGAGGCGGCTCCCAGCCGCCATCGGCTGTTTCGGCACCATGAGGCGCCGAATACAACCCCGCTCACACCAGGTGCAAGTTCATCACCTGCCGGAAGTGATACCCGTAGATCGCGAACGTGATCGCCAGTGCAAAAAGTTTCGGCCGCCGGAAGAGTGTCCAGGCCAGCAGCTTCCAGTATTGCACCCGTTCCCTGCCGATGATCCCCAGCTGCAGCACGGACCGGAAAAATGCCCGGATATATTCCCCGCTCAATGGGATGGTGATCTTGGGAGCCTTGTATTCTTTCAAAAAGGTCTTGACCCGCGCATAGTAATTTTTGGGGGCGTAAAGGTACTTGACCACCGCCCGATAACCTTCTTGCAGGGTTTCAAGGTTCATCCTTGTATTGATGTTCGTCGTGCCATCCACGTTATCGCCTGAAGACGAGCCAACCAGGCGCCCTTCCCGTTCCATGCGTTTATACAGCCGGGTCCCCACGGGTGCCTGCAGCAGTCCAACCATTGCTGTCACGATCCCGCTTTTCTGGATGAAGTCGATCTGTCGTTGGAAAGTGGAGGGCGTATCGTTATCGAATCCGATGATGAACCCGCCCTGCACCTGCAGGCCGGCATGCTGGATCCGCTTCACGTCTGCCACCAGGTCGCGGTGCAGGTTCTGCTTCTTGTTACACTCGGCCAGGCTGTCATCGTCGGGTGTCTCAACACCGATAAAGACGGTGTCGAAACCAGCCCGGGTCATCATATTCATTAAGGGTTCATCGTCGGCAATATTTATCGAGATCTCGGTATTGAACGGCATGCCTTTCTTGCCCTTGCGCCATTCGATCAACGCCGGGAGCAGGTCCTCCCGGAGATGCTTTTTGTTGCCGATCAGGTTATCGTCCACAAAAAAGACCGACTCACGCCAGCCAAGCTGGTACAACCCGTCCAATTCGCGCAGGATTTGTGCGGATGTCTTTACCCGCGGCCTGTGACCGAACAGCGTGGTGATATTGCAGAACTCACAGTCAAAGGGGCAGCCGCGCGAATACTGGACCGACATGGTGGCGTAACGCTCCCGGTCCGCCAGTTCCCATAACGGCGCAGGCGTTTGCTGGATGTCGGGGAATTCATCGGAAGTGTAGACGCGTCGAGCCTGACCTCGTTCAAGGTCCCGCAGGAACGGAGCCAGGGTCATCTCGGCCTCGTTCAGTACGAAATGGTCCACATCCGGGAACTGCTCATATTCGGCAGTGAAAAGCGGTCCCCCCGCCACCACTTTTAGCCCGGCCGCTTTACAGCGGGCGATAACCTCATTGGTGGATTTCCTTTGAACAACCATGGCGCTGACGAAAGCATAATCGGCCCAGGCCAGGTCCTTATCTTTGAGCATCCTTACGTTCAGATCCACCAGGCGCTTTTCCCATTCCGCCGGCAGCATGGCGGCTACCGTCAGCAAACCCAGCGGTTGGGTGGAGGCCTTCTTGCGGATGAATTTCAGGGCATGTTTGAAACTCCAAAACGTATCGGGAAATTCCGGGTAAATGAATAGGATTTTCATCAAAACCTCCGAAGATTATCGCTAAAAAGATCAGGAACCAGGCAATCGGTTCCGGTGATATTCGTCGATTTTCACCAAACTTGTCGCCATTATACGCCAAAATAAAAAAGGCGGCCGGTTTGATGGAGAATGGATAGAGGCTGGATAGGTATTTGATAACGAAAACCCCCATCTGGGTGAAAGGTTCTTATGGGGGTTAAGGCAATAATCCAGCCTTGGTCTGTTCTTCTGGGCTCCGCCTGCTGAAATCCCAACTCTCCAATCGCATCCGCAACTCGTCTTTGCTGTGTAACGGAAGGGCTTGACCTCGAAGACCTGGAAGACTTGAAAGCCAAATTTGCGGAAGTAGGCATGAACAAACCATCTCCTCCCAGTTACAGAGTATTGCGTAAATAACATTAGTTGAAGGATGCGAACAAGCCGTCAGTCCTCTTCTTAATTACTGGCTTATAATAAGATTATGAATGGAATACACATACGTTTCTCACGCAAACAAATCGATCAATTTTGCCAACGATACCAGGTGCGTCGTTTGGCGCTTTTCGGTTCCATGGTACGTGGTGATGCGCGGCCAGATAGCGACGTGGATATATTGGTCGCTTTCAAGCCGGGTGTACAAGTTGGATTTCTCACGCTTGGACTGATGCAGCGAGAGCTCGCGGCAATCTTCAACCGCCCCGTGGATCTGGTGCCGCAGGATGGATTGAAGC
>DASVKG010000176.1:0-3996 GCA_036385495.1 Anaerolineales bacterium
AAATAAAATGCCAGTCCGGTTCCCAGCAGTGTAATCCCTGCCAACAAAACCAGGAACCAGCGTTTTACACCAATTCCAGGCACGAACCAGCGCAACAATCGGGCAATCCCCCGCCCAATGGAACGAAACCAAGCCTCATGCTGCCTAAACATCTCAAAGATGATAGCAGTCTTTTAGGGAATAGTCAACCGGAAGTGCAATAAATGACATTCTTCACAAACGCGGAGTTGGAGGGTTGGGATTACCAACCTTGTTCTATTCAAGGACCGAAAAAGTGGGATTTCTACCGGCATGTTATAATTTCGGACATGAGCGTCATTGTTGCCTTGGATATTGGCGGCACCCAATTACGAGCTGCAGTTTATCCCCGCAATGGAACCATACCGGTTACCGTACAAAAGACCTCTACCTGCGGGTTGGAAGATGGTGTTTTCGAGCGCTTGACTGCTCTGGTTGATTCGGTTTGGCCAGCTGAAACGGTGGATGCCATCTCGATTGCCGCTCCGGGACCACTTAATCCATTTACTGGCGTGATCACTTCCACACCCAATATTCCAGCCTGGACCCACTATCCGCTGGCAGATTTACTCTCCAAACAATATAAGGTACCGGCTTTCCTGGGGAATGATGCCAACCTGGCTGCTCTTGGTGAATGGAAATACGGCGCCGGGCAGGGACACCACGATGTCCTCTATCTCACCCTCAGCACCGGGATCGGGGGGGGTGTCATAAGCAGCGACTTGCTGATTGAAGGCAGTCAAGGTATGGCTACCGAACTCGGGCATGTTACCGTTCTTCCTGGTGGACCGGTGTGTTCTTGCGGTGTGCCCGGTCATTTGGAAGCCGTTGCCTCCGGTCCGGCAATCGTCCGCTACGTCACGGAGTTGATAACCGCAGGCCGGTCATCCATCCTCGCCAACAGAACGGATCTTGGCGCTATCGATGTGGCGGCAGCCGCCGAACAGGGCGATGCACTCGCACAGGAAGCCTTCGCTCGCGCAGGTGGCTTTATCGGTCAGGCCGTCGCGGAATTCCTGCACATTTTCAATCCCTCCATCGTAATCTTCGGTGGCGGCGTTTCGAAGAGTGGCAGGTTGATCCTGGATCCGATCGAAGAATCCATGAAACGCAACATCATGGACAGGTCCTACCTGGACGGGTTGCAGATTACCACTGCAAAGTTGGGCGATGATGCCGGGTTGCTGGGCTCGCTCGCACAGGCACACATTCGCCTTTCTAAAGTTGGGTAAACCACAAAAGGAGAAGTTTATGGAACCAATGAAATTACCGGGGCCAAAAGCCAGGGCGCTGATCAAGCGCGATTCATCCGTCATTTCCCATTCTTATCCGCGCGGAGTTCCTTTCGTGATGGATCACGGCAAAGGTACCGAAGTCTGGGATGTGGACGGGAACCGTTTCCTGGATTTTGCTGCCGGGATTGCTGTCGTCTCCACCGGGCACAGCCACCCTAAGGTGGTCAAGGCCATTCAGGATCAGGCTGAACAGTTCATCCATATTTCTTCCGATTTTTATCACGAAAAATGGATTTCCTTGGGGGAAAAGCTGGACGAGATTGCACCTTTTGCAGAAGCGGCTCAATCGTTCATGACCAACTCCGGCACCGAGGCTGTCGAGACCGCCATCAAACTGGCCCGTTACCACAGCGGGCGGACTAATTTTATCGGCTTTACCGGCGCGTTCCACGGCCGCACCATGGGCGCGGTGACTTTCACCGCCAGCAAGCCCACCTACCACCGTGGTTTTTATCCCCTCATGAACGGCGTCGTTCACGCACCCTTTCCTAACCCCTACCGCCCCATCCTGGACCGGTTGTCCGGGGAAGATTACGGCGCAACGGTCGTCCGCTATATCGAGGATGAGATCCTCGGTCATATTGTTCCGCCGGATGAAGTTGCCGGTATCCTGGTTGAAACCATCCAGGGGGAAGGCGGCTACATCGTTCCACCCCCCGGGTTTTTCCCGGCTCTGCGTGAATTGTGTGATAAATATAGTATCCTGCTGATCACAGATGAGGTCCAATGCGGGATGGGCCGCACTGGCAAATGGTGGGCCGTCGAGCATTTTGACGTGGAACCGGATATCATTACCGCCGCCAAAGGCATTGCTTCCGGCATGCCCATGGGTGCCTGCATCGCCAGGGATTCCGTCATGGATTGGCCGCGTGGCGCCCATGGGAATACCTTCGGCGGCAACCCGCTGTCCTGCGCGGCTGCCCTTGCCACCATTGACCTGATCGAAAATCAGTATCTGGAAAATGCCGCCGTTGTTGGCGAATACACGCTGGATGCCCTGCACGAGGTCATGGCGCGCCATCCCTCCATCGGCGACGTGCGCGGCATCGGCTTGATGATCGGTGTGGAATTCGTCAAAGACCGCAAGAGTAAGGTCCCAGCGGATGAACTTTGCGCCAGGATCGTGGACCTGGCCTTCGAACGGGGCTTGATCCTGCTCAGTTGCGGCAAAAGCGTCATGCGTATCGCCCCGCCCTTGAGCATTACCCAGGGCGAGGTGGACGAAGGCTTGGCGATCTTTGAAGAGGCTTTAACCCTGGCGGAAAAAGAATTTAAATAACCAGGAAAAACGACTGCTAAACTCACCCCGGGTTAAGGCCTGGGGTGAGTTTTTAAATGCGCTCCTGCTTCTCTGTGACATATATAATGTGCTCTTATACTTCACAACTGGTCAGCCGGGTGCATCCTGTTCTTGGGGCACGTCCTGCTCACTAGCCAAACACTGGATATCCATTTCTCGACATTTTCTCGTTTCGGTCCTCTGCGCAGGAAATCTTTAAGCCTGTAGTTGCTAGGTCGCGAAGTATCCTTTTAGGACAGACTTTTTTTGTTCCTCTCCCATTCTCTCCTTTTCCACTGCACCTGGGGATTTTCACATTTCTTTTTCTCTGCTCCGAATTTGGATTTTTTCATCCTTCGCTGTGGATCCTTTCCATGTTGGCTCTTGACTTAATAGAACATATATTCTATCATTAAGGGAAGGATTTTCTCTTTCATTATTTTTCATCCACCGAGGGATTTCTGTCCCAAATTTCTACTGAACCTTAATAACCGCATATTCCTAAAAGATCGTCTTCAGCCTGAGAGGGTTTTCAGGAAGGTTTTGTTTATTTTGCATCATGAGCGAAAACTTCCTTCTCCAGCTTCTGGTATGAATACTATATTTTTAAGCCGCGCAAATGCAAAATGAATTTCTGAAGGTATTCGTTTGTTCCTCAAATTGATCCTCAGAATCAAACGAATACCCTCATCGCGCGAATGGGGCCTGATAGTTCCTTCTGCAATGGATACCAGGCTCGAACTGAATATCATCCTCGCAAGGGAAGTTCCCGATGGAGGGAATGCATTGTTCCTCAGAAACAATACACACCCCTTGCATTTGATTTTCATAAACCCCCATGGATGGGGATTGCATGGATATCGTTCCCGACATCTTTTCCGCCCTCACCCTTTTTATGATTTTTTTGGGAGATCATTCGTTCCGCGCAAACACTTTACAAAGTGACTTTAATTCATGTGGTCTTGCCATATTTTTATATACCTCCAACAAACCGGGAACACAAATCTTATGGTTCCTGCTCTTGTCGGTGATAAAATATTCTTAGCTTTTTATTCATTCAAATCTGCCATGCTTCCTGATTTCCGTGTTCGCCAACGCGACTACCTGCTCGAAATAGCACGCGCCCTTACCCAGGAACTCGACCTGGATAAGTTATTGGCGCGCATCCTGCGCATTTCGATCGAAATGCTTGCCGGGCAGGCTGGTATCCTGGCTCTCAAAGAGGGCGGCGGTTGGCGCGTGGCTTCAGCGCACGGTATCCCTCCGGCTTTCCTAAGCTATCTCGAACCTCTGTTGGCCGAAGAAAAAGCGGCCGACCTCAACCTCGTCGAACTAAACCGAATGTTGAAGGATCTGACCTATACTGCCAGCATGGGCTTGCTGAACGGCGTCGGCATTCCCCTG
>DASVKG010000177.1:0-12773 GCA_036385495.1 Anaerolineales bacterium
TCCTCTCGGCGCTGGTGCTCGAACTGGTGTCAACGGTCAGCACGGCGCTGGTCGCGGTTGAAGTGGGTCTGCGCTTGCTTTACGGGCAGCTTGCCTTTCAGCAGGCTTTCTTTCTGCTTCTCCTGGCTCCGGAATTTTATATCCCGCTGCGCATGCTTGGTTTGCGCTTCCACGCCGGGATGTCGGGGGTTACCGCGGCCCGGCGGATTTTTGAGATATTGGATGCGCCCGAGGCAGGAGATCACCGCTCAATGACCAGGGATCAGGGACCCAAGCCACTTTTCTTTGCTCCCCCTTCTCTTATTGCCGTTGAACATCTCTTTTACACATACCCGGGTGAGAAATCGCCTGCCCTGCAAGACATTACGCTGGAAATCCATGCCGGGCAGCACATTGCCTTGGTGGGGATGAGCGGTGCAGGCAAAAGCACCTTGGCCGCGCTGCTGTTGCGATTTATCCATCCGGACAGCGGACAAATAGTCATTAACCATGAATCAATGGGGGAAATCTCCCTCGAGTCCTGGCGCAGCCTGGTCGCCTGGGTCCCCCAGAATCCATACCTTTTTCATGACACGATCGCTGCCAACCTGCGTCTGGCGCAACCGGATGCCTCTGACCGGCAGCTAGGTGAGGCACTCAGCGCCGCGCACCTGGATGAATTTGTCCGTTCCCTCCAGCAAGGGGTTGGGACCGTAATTGGTGAGGAAGGTGCGCGACTTAGCAGCGGACAGGCTCAACGGCTCGCATTGGCACGCGCATTTTTGAAAAACGCTCCCATCTTGATCCTTGACGAACCAACCTCCAGCCTTGACCCGGAGCAGGAGCTGCTGGTGGAGTTTGCTCTCCACGATCTGATGCACGGGCGAACTGTCATTACAATTGCCCACCGCCTAAACACGGTCTTTAATGCCGACCGGATTTTTATTTTGGACCAGGGCCGTCTGGTGGAAGCAGGTACACATCCCGAACTTCTGGCACAGCATGGGTTCTATTCTCGTTTGGTGGGCACGAACAGGCGTTCAGCGGATATTGCTAAAATACCACGGGGAGGCACAGAGGAGGATGGATTTGTTCCTTCGGGTCTTCATGGCCCGGTTGCTGTTGAAGCACCCCTTGCCCGTTCTCCATCGTCCATTATTCGCCTCCTCAGTTTCCTGAATGGCTCCTGGGGCTGGGTGGCACTTTCTGTGCTGCTCGGTGCGCTGACGGTCGGCAGTAATGTTGGCCTGATGGGCACTTCCGCTTTCCTGATTTCGGCCGCGGCTTTGCACCCGGAACTTGGCACATTACAGGTTGCCATCGTCGGCGTACGTTTTTTTGGGATTGCCCGCGGCGTCTTTCGATACACCGAACGGTTGACTTCCCACGACGTAACCTTTCGCCTGCTTGCCCGTTTGCGAACCTGGTTTTTCCAGGCGCTGGAACCATTGGCCCCGGCCCGGCTGATGGAACATCGCGCAGGGGATTTATTAGCCCGCATCGTGGCTGACGTGGAAACCCTGGAAAACTTTTATGTCCGGGTGGTCGCTCCGCCGCTGGTGGCAATCGTGGTTACCGCCGGTATGGTGATTTTCTTTGGTCAGGTTGACCAGCTCCTGGGTTGGGTTTACCTTGCATTTATGCTTGTGCTTGGGATTGGCCTGCCGCTGCTCTCGTGGACCCTCAGCAGCCAACTCGGGGCTGAACTTGTCTCCCGCCGCGCTGCACTCCATGCCCGCATGGTGGAAGGCATCCAGGGACTGGCGGATATCCTCGTTTTTGGCCGGGGGTCCGACTACGCTGAGATTCTCAGTGTGGACGCAAAATCATGCAGCCAAACTCAATGGAAACTCGGTTCGCTCACCGGATTCTCCAATGCGCTGACAATCCTGCTGGTAAATCTGGGGATGCTGGCAATATTGGTGCTTGCCATCCCGCTGGTCGCGACGGGACGGGTCTCCGGGGTGATGCTTGCGGTGCTGTCCTTGGCGGCTTTTGCGGGGTTCGAGGCGGTCATACCGCTCGCGCCTGCCGCACAGACGCTTTCGTCGAGCCTGCAGGCTGCCCGGCGGTTGTTTGATGTGGTGGATGCTGTTCCTGTGGTTCGTGAACCGGTACGCCTGACCCAGGATTTATTCCTCCACCCACCAACCACAAACTGCGAATTACAGATATCGGATCTCTCTTTCACTTACCCTGGCCAACCCTGGCCTGCTTTGCAGGGTTTAACTTTCCACCTGCCTCCCGGAAAACGAATTGCCATAATCGGGCCAAGCGGTGCGGGGAAGTCTACCCTGGTTAACCTTCTACTGCGCTTCTGGGACTACTCGCAGGGCAGTATTTTGCTTGATGGGCGTGAATTCCACGAATTTGCTCAGGAGGATATCCGCCGCCTGGTTAGCGTCATCTCCCAGCGCTCCTATTTTTTTAACGATACCATCCGTCAGAATTTACTCCTCGCTCGGCCGGTGGCGACCGATTCTGAGCTCCGGAACGCCGCGCAGCGGGCACAAATCCATGAGTTCATTGAAGGGTTACCGAAAGGTTATGAAACGATCATTGGAGAACGGGGTTTTCGGCTCAGCGGCGGGGAACGCCAGCGGCTGGCGGTTGCACGTGCCTTTCTAAAAAATGCACCCATCTTCCTGCTCGATGAACCGACCGCCAACCTCGACCCACTCACCGAACGGCATCTCCTGGATATGCTTTTTACCTTGACGCGCGATCGGTCACTTTTGCTCATCACCCACCGGCTGGTGGGGCTGGAAAATATGGATGAAATCCTTGTGCTTGACCGTGGACGCATGCTCGAGCGCGGCTCCCATGCAGACCTGCTTGTTTTGGGCGGTCTTTACCGTCGCCTGTGGGATTCGCAGAACCGCTTTTTATCTGACAGGATTGGGGCATGAACCGCTTGCACCCCCTATGGTTACATGCTATAATGCGCACGAACTTGAGCGCTTGTTTCATCCTCTCAGGATGACAAGTTGATATATCTGAACACTTACCCAACGTCTTAAAATTGAAAACCCCGCACGAGCCCACCCGGGGGGCGCTTGTCCTTTGACTATTCCCCATATCCCAATCTTTCAAATCAAACCTTGAGACAGCGAAATGAACATTCTTGAACTGGAAAATAAACCCCTGGCCGAATTGCGTGACATGGCCAAGGAATTCAACGTGCCCAATGCCCTCCGCCTGAAAAAAGAAGCCCTCATCCTGAGTGTTTGTCAGGCGGAAGCTGCCCAGCAGGGCATAGACATGCGCGGCGGTATCCTTGAGATCATGAGCGAGGGCATCGGTTTCCTGCGCTCGGCGCGCTACAACATTGGCGAAGATGATGTTTACGTCTCGCAGGCGCAGCTCAGGCGCTATGAAATGCGCTCCGGTGACCTTGTGATCGGTCATGTCCGCCCGCCGCGTGAATCAGAACGCCACTATGGACTTATCAAAGTCGAATCTGTTAACGGGATCGACCCTGAAGAGGCCCGCCGGCGCCCGCGCTTTGAAGACCTTACACCAATTTTTCCAGACCGGCGCTTTGACCTGGAAACCAGGGGCGATATCCTCGCTACCCGCCTGATTAACTTGATCGTTCCCATTGGGCGTGGCCAGCGCGGGTTGATTGTTTCACCGCCCAAGGCCGGGAAAACAACCATCCTGAAGCAAATTGCCAACGCCATTTCCACTCAATACCCGGATGTGACCCTGATGGTGGCTTTGATCGGAGAACGCCCGGAAGAGGTTACCGATATGGATCGCTCGGTGGACGCCGAAGTGGTCGCTTCTACGTTTGATGAACCGGTCACCTCCCACGTGCGCACCGCGGAGATCGCCCTAGACCGGGCCAAGCGTCTGACAGAGATTGGCCGCCACGTGGTCATCCTGGTGGACTCGATTACCAGGCTGGCGCGTGCCTATAACCTTGTAGTCAACCCCTCTGGGCGCACCCTTTCGGGTGGTATGGATCCCTCAGCCCTGTACCCGCCCAAACATTTCTTTGGTGCCGCACGTAATATCGAGGAAGGCGGCTCGCTGACTATCATTGCCACCTGCCTGGTGGATACCGGTTCCCGCCTGGATGACGTGGTTTACGAAGAGTTCAAAGGCACCGGGAACATGGAATTGATTCTGACCCGCAAGCTTCAGGAGCGCCGCATCTTCCCTGCTGTGGACATCGAGCGGTCGTCCACCCGCCGCGAAGATTTGCTGCTCGGACCGGATATTCTTCAACGTGTTTGGACCATGCGCCGCATGTACATCCAGATGGTTTCCTCGCCGCCTCAGGGGGCGGGAATGGATGCGGCAGTGGCAACCGAGGCGCTGTTACAACGTATCTCCAAAACCAAAAATAACCAGGAATTTTTGGAGACTTTAACGGAAGGCTTATGAACAAATTTGGTAAGAATGCTACATCTCCCCGTCTTTTTAGTGGTATTTCCTGGGGAGTAACAGTGCTTGTCGTTGCTGTTCTGTTGGGTTTCACTCTTTGGAAGATTATTCCTCAGCGGGTCTCAGCTGCGCCCGAACCCCCTCTGTCTCCCACCCCGGAAGGAACTCCTGTATCCCTTCCCACAACCACTGGGTTGGATGCCGGGTCCCAGCTAGCCATTGTTCGGCACATCGTGCTTAAGACCGACATAACCTCCAGCACCACATACAATGTCATCGAATACACGGTAGCGGGCGGCGATTCCGTTTTTGGTATTGCCAAGGATCACAATATTAAACCGGAAACTTTATTATGGGCCAATTTCGACACGCTGCAAGACAGTCCGGATAGCCTCCGCATTGGGCAGAAGCTGAATATCCCACCCACAGACGGTGTCTATTATAAGTGGCTGCAGGGGGATACCCTGGATTCGATCGCCAAAAAGTTTGATATTACCGTGGAGGATATCCTGAATTGGCCGGGGAATAACATCGACCTGGCCAATCCTGATATTAAACCCGATACGTTTGTAATGGTTCCCGGTGGGCACCGCGAGTTTGTCCAATGGATCGTCCCGACCGTGGCGCGAGGACGTTCCGGTACGGCTGCGCTCAACGGATCAGCCTGTGGTAGTGGTGGGCCGGTAGGGAGTGAAGCTTTCATCTGGCCGACTGGCAACCATTTTCTGTCTGGCAACAATTATTGGTCAGGCCACCTTGGCATAGATATTGCTGCCGGTCTGGGCGCGCCAGTTTGGGCTGCGGACGCGGGTGTGGTGACAATGGCTCAAGCCTATGGCGGTTATGGCAACATGGTGATGATTGATCATGGCAATGGCTATATTACCGTGTACGGTCACTTGAGCCTAATTAACGTTAAACCATGCCAGGGGGTGGCGGCTGGTCAATCGATCGGCTTGGCAGGCAGTACTGGCAACTCCACTGGCCCACACCTTCACTTCGAAGTCCGCCTGAATGGTGGGTTTGTCAACCCTTACTACGTTTTAGGCAACCCATAAGAGATCCAACCCCAGGTTTTTTTTAGAAACCTGGGGTTTCCAGACAATGGACGAACGCACCCTTCGCAAGATACTTTCCGATATTCCACTCGGCGGTTTACGAACCTTTGACAGTGTTGGTTCAACCAACGACGCTGCCCTGGCTTGGGCTGCCGAGGGAGCACCAGACCTGGCGCTGGTCTGCGCAGATGAGCAAACATCCGGCCGCGGCCGCGGCGACCGCCGCTGGTATACCTCACCCGGGACTGCTCTGGCATTCAGTCTTGTAAATCGACCGTCCAGGGTCGAGGAACAATCCGTGCCGTTATTCTCCGGGTTGGGGGCGTTGGCGGTTTGCGAGGCTCTTGGATTGCGCGGGCTTCATCCGGAAATCAAGTGGCCAAACGATGTTTTGCTTGACCGCCGGAAAGTCTGTGGCATACTGGCTGAGGCGGTCTGGATGGGGGACAAGTTGGAGTGCATTATTCTGGGGATTGGGGTGAATGTGAAACCTGAAGCGGTCCCGTCCTCTGACCAGTTGAACTTTCCTGCGACAAGCGTAGAAGCCGCGCTGGGAAAAAGTGTGGACCGGCTGACTTTGCTCCGGGATATTCTCCAGGCCTTGCTCTACTGGCGCAGTTTGTTGACAAAAAATGTTTTCCCCACTGCCTGGGGAAAACATTTGGCATTCCGTGGGGAACAGGTGGAAATCCAGTCTGAGGGAGTTCCCACGATAACCGGGCTGGTTGAAGGGCTGGAGCCGGATGGGAGTTTGCGTCTGCGATCCACTGACGGGCAGGTTTTTAAGGTGCAATTTGGGGAGGTGCATCTGCAGCCGGTCTTGTGATATACTTTTCAAAGAAATAAGGCGATTTGTCTTGCTGGTGCCGGCAACCTTGCTGATGAGGTGACTTATGCTCGATAATTTACGTGACCAGGCTTCTTTTACGGAAGAAGAAGAACCACCGGATCCCAAAAAATCCAAACAACCTACACAACCCTTACAGCCCCCACAACCAAAACAACTCAAACCACCAAAACAACCTAAACCACCTAAACAACCCAAACAATCCAGGCAGCGCAAGCAGTCTCGCAGCTTTGACCAGGTTACCCACATGACTGCCCTGCAGCGTTTTACTTTGGCAGTGATGCTGCTGATCATTGTCAGTTTGCTGGGGACAATGTTCCTGTTGATTAGTGGAAAAATCGTCCCCTGGTTTATCCTGTAGATCCCTGAATTCCCCTGTTTAAAAAATTCAAAGCAAATGCGGTGCTCATAGGAGCACTGCATTTTGTGTGTGGACGGCCCACTCGCTTGCCAGCGGTCTAATTGATCATTTTATTGGCATTTCGAACTGTGTTCCCGCGTCAGGAGCCGGGGTGCCGTTGGTTTTCACTCCAACGCGTTTAAGTTCGGCCGTGGCGATGCGGGCGATGGAAGCCACCCGATCGCCTTCTTTGACATCCATCATGTGATTGCCGCGCGTGGCGCGGCTGGCTTGCTTTATATCCTTGACCTTCATCCGTAAAACCATTCCGTTGGCTGAGATGATGGTCAGATCGTCCACTTCCTGGACAACGCGTGCGGCAGTGATGGTGCCGATCTTGTCGACTGCCTTCTTGGCGATGGTTTGCACTCCGAGGGTGGCGCGACCCTTGGCCGGGTATTCTGTTAGCGGGGTGCGTTTGCCGTAACCCTGCGTGGTCACCAGAACAAGGTCACCGCCCTCTTCAACTACTTCCATGCTTGTGACTTTATCATTGCCGGATAGTTTGATCCCGGTCACACCGCCGGCGGTGCGCCCTGTAGTGCGAACCTTACCCTCGGCGAAACGGAGGGCCTTGCCCATTTCGGTGACCAGGATGATTTCGCTGTCGCCGTGCGTCAGGCGCGCCCAGCCGAGTTCGTCCCCGTTTTCCAGACCGATGGCAATAATGCCGGAAGGTCGGACTGCGGAAAGTTCGGAGAGTGCCATACGTTTGATTTTTCCGTTTCGGGTGGCCATGGTAATATATCCTGCCACCTCAAAATTAGTGACTGAAAGAGCCGCGGTGACGACCTCGCCTGCATCCAGCGACAGGACATTGACCAGCGGGATGCCTTTGGTGGTTCGGTCAGCATCCGGGATCTGGTAAACCTTCTCAGAGTAGACCTTGCCGTGGTCGGAGAAGAACAGCATCGTGTCCAGCGAGCGGGCTGGGATCAGGTTCAAGATCTCGTCTTCTTCCTTGGTGGCGTGCCCCGTGACCCCTTTGCCGCCTGCCCCTTGCGAACGATAGGCGGTCGCTGCAACGCGCTTGACGTAGCCGCGCGCGGTCAGAGAGATCAGTACGGCCTCATCCGGCACGAGGTCAGACTCGCTCAGGTTCTCCACTGCCTCGGTGGCGATATGCGTACGGCGCTCGTCGCCATATTTTTCCGATAGTTCACGCAAATCATCCTGGATAAGGGTCAGGATCTTTTTTGGATTGGCAAGCAGGTCTTCAAAGTGGGCGATCTGTCCTTTGACCGCCTTATACTCATCTTCGATTTTCTGGCGCTCTAGGGCGGCCAGGCGTCGCAGCTGCATATCCAGGATGGCTTGGGCTTGCAGTTCCGATAGTTTGAAGCGCTTCATCAAGCGCTCTTTGGCTGTGTCAGCGTCTGGTGACTCTTTGATGGTCTGGATGACAGCATCCAGGTTGCTGAGTGCAATCGTCAGTCCTTCCAGGATGTGAGCACGCGCCCGCGCTTTATCCAACTCGTATTGTGTGCGCCGGGTGATGACCACTTGCCTGTGCTCGAGGAAAATTTGCAGGGCTTTCTTGAGCGGCAGTAGACGCGGCTCGCCGTTTACCAGAGCCAGCATTTGCACGCCGAAGGTGGTCTGGAGCGAAGTGTACTTATAGAGCTGGTTGAGTACTTTCTTTGGTTGGGCACCGCGTTTAAGCTCGATGACGATGCTCATCCCGCGCCGGTCAGACTCATCCCGCAGGTCCGAGATGGCCTCCACTTTTTCATCGCGCACCAGGTCGGCAATTCTCTCGATGAGCGTGGATTTGTTTACCTGGTATGGGATCTCGGTAACGACAATGCGGTGCCGGTTGCCGGCCATCTCCTCGATGTGGGCTTTGCCGCGCAGGACGATGCGCCCCTTCCCCGACCCGTAGGCGGATTCGATCCCCTCCGTCCCGACGATGATTCCACCGGTGGGGAAGTCGGGCCCCGGGATGAATTTCATCAGGAACTCGATGGTCACCTCGTCCATCGTGTCGTAATGGTCGATCAGGTAGATCAGCGCCGCGGCCAACTCCCTTAAGTTGTGGGGTGGCACGTTGGTCGCCATGCCTACGGCAATACCGGTTGCGCCGTTGAGCAGCAGGTTGGGGGCGCGGGAGGGTAGAACGGTTGGTTCCTGGAGCGAACCGTCGAAGTTGTCGGTGAAATCCACCGTATTTTTGTCCAGGTCAGCCAGCATTTCTTCAGCCATTTTGTGCAGGCGGGCTTCGGTGTATCGCATGGCAGCCGGGGCATCACCGTCCACTGAGCCGAAGTTGCCTTGGCCGTCCACCAGCATGTAACGCATGGAAAAATCCTGCGCCATACGTGCCATGGATTCATACACGGCTGCATCACCATGCGGGTGATATTTGCCCAGCACTTCACCGACGATACGGGCGGATTTCTTGTAAGCGGTGTTGGCACGGATGCCCATGTCCTGCATGGCGTACAGGATGCGGCGGTGGACAGGTTTCAAGCCATCGCGGGCGTCCGGCAAGGCACGTGCAACAATAACAGACATGGCGTAATCGAGATACGCCGTGCGCATGGTTTCATCAATATCTGCCATCTGGATGGTGCCGATGGTCTGTTTGGCGGGTTCCGGGGGTTGGCCGGTTGGTTCGGGATCTACCATATTTGTCCTCACGCGGTAAGGGCACAGCGCCGCTGTGCCCCTACGGGGGAATCGAATGAGCGAGGGAATTATACCGCAAACGGCTTGTCAAATCATTGGCGGACGGGTATAATCCCGCCTTGCCAGTTCGGGGCGTGGCTCAGTCCGGTTAGAGCGCTGCGTTCGGGACGCAGAGGTCGGCGGTTCAACTCCGCCCGCCCCGACAGGATTTACCGCCGAATCCAGACGGCGGTTTTTGTTTTTTGCTGACCAAGGCCGGTGGTTTCCCCTTGGGGAATGATACTCCAATCCCCGCCCCCGGCCAAAATGCTCTCGGAATGGGAGTTTTTTTATTTAATATGAAAACGCCATTTTTCCTCCTTGACGGATTGTGGGGGGCGGGTGTATCCTATTGACCTAACTAAATACCTCGTTAGGCGAGGCGTCTGCGTGATAAACAGGCCATTGTCCCGAAACGTCGAAAGACGCCAAGGGATAGACCAGGCCGGGCCGGATTAAGGCCCCGCCCAAAGTGGCTGGGAGTTGGTACCCTACGATACGCAGTGCCAAAGCTCGACCAGGAGGTGCCCCCGGGTTGCCCGTGGGCTGTATTGTTGTTATCAAAACCTCCTGGATTGTCGGAGGTTTTTCCGTTTTGTGCCGGGGAATCCCGGTACCAGAGAGGGTGTCCCGGCTGTCGTACGGGGCACGGGCATGACATTGCCAAATTACATTTCACGAAGAATGGAGGTGATCGCGTGGACGCAGATGGAATTCCGCTATATATAATGACGCACTGGCAGATGGCACAATTATTGGACCAGGTGTGCGGCGCGTGTCCGCGCATCATCTTTCCTCCGGATCGATAAAATTTTCCGGGGAGTACCAGCCAAATGAGTGGTACTGTATTCAGCTCCAAGAAACGCCGCCTTCTGTTGATACCTCAGGCGGCGTCGTGCTACTTTGTGGCATTTCTTTACCGCAATATTTTACTGCTGTGCAGTTCTTTGTTATTTGGAGGTGAATTATGGCATATTTGAGTGAAATCATTGGTCGCTCCGTCACTGACCTCGATGGGATGGCTGTAGGTAAATTAAAGGATGTTATTGTACGCCCCTGGGCAGACTTCCCACACCCGCTTATTGAGGCGGTGGCCATTGAAGGCAAGGGTGGTATCCGGATTCTGCCCCTTTCGGCGGTGGCAGCCCTTATTTCTCCCGTCATCCCTTTGAAATATCGATTCGACGACGCTCCCTTATTTGAATTGAAGGAAGATGATATCCTGCTTTCCCGTGATGTGCTGGATAAGCAGATTATTGATACGGATGGAGCACGCGTCGTTCGCGTCAATGACGTTGAACTCGTGCGCGTCAACGGGACTATCTATGTCAGCAACGTGGATGTTTCTTGGGTTGGCCTGATGCGTCGGTTGGGGCTGGTCGGGCTGGCGCATTTTCTGACTGGTCATCTAAAGAAAAAAGGGATCGCCTGGGATGACGTGGAATTGATGCGCCGCGATCAGGAAATGCATTTGCGCGTCCCTGCGGAGAAGCTCCATGAACTGCACCCGGCCGACCTGGCTGAAATTGTCAGGGACTTGAATAAGCTGGAGAGCGGTCAACTCTTGGACACTCTGGATGTCCAGCACCTGGCGGATACCCTGGAAGAGGTGGAACCTGAGTTCCAGGCCGAATTGGTCGAGCATATGTCGGATGAAAAAGTGGCAGACCTGCTCGAAGAGATGGAACCAGACGAGGCGGCTGACCTGCTCGGCGACCTGCCCAAAGGGCGAAAAGAAGACTTGCTCGCCCTTATGGAGAAAGAGGATGCCGACGATGTTCGTAAACTTCTGGCTTTCCCTGAGAACTCTGCAGGCGGTATTATGACAACGGAGTATGCCTCCATTAAACCCGATTTGACAGCCTCCGAAGCGATCAAGCTATTGCACGGCATGGCCGACGAAGTGGAGACGATGTTTTATGTCTACGTGGTGGATGCCGAGCAGCACCTGGTCGGGACCTTCTCGTTGAACAATCTGATTTTCGCCAAACCCGGTCAGATGGTCTCGGACTTCATGACCAAACATCTCATAACCGTCAACCTGACTGACGATCAAGAGACGGTAGCCATGACGGTGGCCAAATACGACCTTCTGGCCGTTCCGGTTGTAGATGAACAGAACCGCCTGCACGGGATTGTCACCGCTGATGATGCCCTCGACAAGATTATTCCAACCGCCTGGAAGAAACGCCTGCCGCGCTTCTACCGTTGACATCAAAGGGGGGCTCCATGAACAACGCCAACATTAAACGCGGCTTTTTCCAACGCTATTGGAAGAGAATATTGATCTTCCTGAGTGTCTTCGGCCCGGCCACCATTACTGCCATGTCAGATAATGATGCCGGGGGTGTTGCCACTTATTCGATAGCTGGTGCAAGACTCGGTTACCCGATCCTTTTCTTGCTTGTCATCATTACTGTCTTGCTTGGCGTCACCCAGGAAATGGGAATGCGCCTGGCAATTATCAGCCGCAAGGGCCTTGCAGATTTAATCCGGGAGAAGTTCGGCGTCCGGACAGCGATGTTTATGTTTGGTGCTTTGTTGATCGCCAACCTTGGCACGCTGATCACGGACTTGTCCGCGGTTAAGATTACCAGTACGATGCTCAATCTTCCTGCCATTCCATCGGTGTTGGTCATCCTGGTTATTTCTTTTCTTTTCATTGTAAAAGGGAACTATAAGCTGACCCAGGCGATTATGCTGCTTGCCAGTCTGTTCTACATCTCCTATATTATCTCGGCGATCAAGGCGCAACCGGATTGGGGCCTGGCTGTCAGCAATTTGTTTTACCCTCATGGCGTCTCAATTACACCAACGTATATGCGCGATTATCTTCTGATTGGCATGGGCGTTTTGGGGACGACCATTACCCCCTGGGGACAGTTTTTTATTAGCAGTTTTGCTTATGATAAGAAAATCGAGAAGGGGAAAATCAACTATTCCCAACTCGAAACTTATTGGGGCGCGTTCCTGACCGACTTCTTTTCTTTCTTTATGATCGTGGCGACTGCTGCAACGCTTTTCGTCAACCATATCCCCCTGGAAGCAGGCGAGCAGGCAGCCCTGGCGATCAAACCCTTTGCAGGCGAACTGGCAGGCACATTGTTCGCCATTGGGATTCTCAATGCCGGGTTCATGGGCGTTATCATCGTCTCACTTTCCACCGCCTATGCTTTTTCTGAATTCTTTGGTCTTTCGGGAAGCCTCAATGACAGCTACAGCAAAAGCAAAACGTTTTATATACTGTTTGGTTTGCAGCTCATTATCGTAGGAATTGTAGTCGTTTTCACGAAGCTGTCCTTGTTCAAGGTGGCAATTGTTACCCAGACGATCAATGCCATTGCACTTCCACTGGTCTTTTATTACTTGATCAAGTTGACAAATGACCGGAAACTGATGGGTCATTTTGCGAATAATAAATTCCAAAAAT
>DASVKG010000178.1:0-7796 GCA_036385495.1 Anaerolineales bacterium
GACGAAATTATGATCAACACCCACCAGGATGACTTCCTGAAAGCCCATGTAAAAGGCTAATTGCAGAGCAACATAAGTGACAGTAAAACCTTCAAACACACGCCCGGAGGCTTCCCTGGTGAAATTTTCCGGGCCGGTGTAGTCGGTATCCACAAAGATGGTGTGAGGATCCTTCGAAAGCCAGCGCCTCGCCCGCCAGGTGATGAACTTGGGCATTTCGAGCGCTTTGATCTCTTCAGCACACTGCTCCAGCACCAAGTCGTTAACCGAGACCAGATAGGTCGTCTTGAAACCGAGTTCGGGGAAAAGCAGATAAATCCGGTTCAGGCCAAAGGTGACTTCACCCTTCAAAAGAGAGAGATCAGTCTGGCGAAGGGAGGGACCATTCCCAATGATAAAACACCGCTGGCCCTTATGGCAATCTCGGAGTTTCAGCAAAGCACGATGGCTTTTGGCCCAGCGCAGACTGAAAAGCTTTGCAAGGACATGACGGCCGCGATTGCGGTACCACCAGTAAATACTGGAAATGAACTGCCAAAAGGGTCGGGGAGTCAGACTTTTCAGAGTTTTTTTAATATCATTCCTCCAGGATCAAGGATTTGATGAAATGAACAAGCGTACGTTACCGGTATCAAGTTTCAGTGGAATACCAAACGCCTTGTTCCACTCTTCCGGACAGGAAGTACATATGACAGCACAAGGTTTAAAATCAGAATCTTCAAACCGGTCTGTAGGCGTACCACTAACCATCCACTCCAGGCGCATGGACTGTTTCCAGGGTGCTCCCAACAATACCCACCAAAGATATTCAGGGTCATCCCCACCCAGCATGAGGCCTATCTGGCTGCAATTAGACGATTGAATATCCTCCACAATTGGAGCAAAGTATGTAAGGCTCGCAGAATTCGAAAAATACAGATCTGAGCGTGGCGTTGTAAGAATGGACTGCGAGGCGGTCCTCCCCTTAAGCGGGATGATCGGACGCTGCTGCAGGCTAAATAATATCGGCATACTGGCCAAGAAGAGAAACACGGCCAGGAATGTCCGCAACCAGGATTTCCAGCCTCCTGCAATGGTACCAACAATGGGGGCAGCAATAATAAAAAACGGCGTCTGGAGCCGGATTGCAAAGATCTGTGCTTTGCTCCCAATACTAAAAAGAAGAAAAGTAATAATTGCACATACCCCATACCAACGTAGGCGAGGTTGAATGGAAAACAGTCCGAGTAAAATGCTGACTGCCAGCATGGCCAGGTGATAAGGGTTTCCAACCCCATCCTCGCTTAGACTGGGCTTTAAGATATGGAATTCGCCCAAGGTCGTGCGCGGATCGCTGGGATCGAGACCGATCCATAGATGAATTTTAACCATGACCTTGAAGGTAAAAAGGCTAAAGGCCTCATTATTCGATGATAAATTAAGAATGATATTCCTGGTCACATTGGAAACAAGGACAGCTGGTGTAATCATCTGGTTCGCGTGATATTCAATTCTGGCCGGGGAACCGATCGGATTACGATAAGTTACATAGTTTTGAGTCCATGTATAAATATTTATCCCGATTAGCATAATAACAGATAATACTGCTGGAAGGATGACACGGCGAACCCTTTTTTGCCGCAAGATAGAGAAACCAAGCCAAACAAGAAAAGGGATTACAAAAGCGACGGCTGTCGCCTTGGTCAAAATAGCCAAACCTGCAGCCAGACCCAAATAAGCCCAAGCGTGAAATGAACTCTCCGGGGAAGCCAAATCAAGTATTTCAACGATCATGCACAGGACCCAATAAGCCACGACAATATCGGTCATCGTACTTGATGCCTGAGTAATAGCCATTGGTAGTGTGGCAACAAACAAGGCCGCGATCAAACGACCCCGTCGATCTGCACCCATCCGGTTTGCTAAGGAAGCGCTGGCGATTAGACACCCAATAAATGCAAACCAGTCCACCAGATTAACAAAGCGATCTCCACGTTGAAGGATGTATAAGTGCAAGACAGCAAATTCAGCGTAGGGTCCCATATCAGCTTGTCGTTCGATGCCTGTGGGATAAATAGAAACACTTCGATTTTGAACCCAATGCGCTACGCGACTCATGTGATATGTCAGGGAGTCATAAGTCTGAACCGGGGCGATCAAGGCAATAATGAGAGTGACATGTACGATAATTAAGATCATCGCCAATAGGAATCCATCCAATAATCCAATGCGTTCGATTCTTGGACGGGGAGGCAGAGACCTTTCTTTTTTCAACCTGGCAAACCCCCTGCAAAGGAACAAGATGAACACCAAACTCCAAAAGATCGCAATATTCAGGGTTGTAAGAGCTCTAAAAATCGAAAGCAGAACATTGGATAAAGTAATTAGCGCCCCCATGATCATTGATGCGCGCAGCAAAGAACGAGTAATTGTAGCCCCTGGTTGTAGATATACGTTAAGAACGATGACGACAAAGGTAGCAAACGGGAGAATGATCATTACAACCAAGGATCGTTATTCCGTGCTCAACCGGGCGGTGGCGCCCCCATCCACGATCATAGCCTGACCGGTCATAAACGAGGATTGGGAATTGTCAGCCAGGAAGTAGATGGCATGGGCAATCTCTTCCGGCTGGCCAACCCGTCCGTTAACGGTCCTGCGGGCCAGGTTGTCGAGACGTGTATAAATGTCACCACCCGTGACATGTCCACGGTTCAACCCGGCGCGCAACATGGGTGTATCCACTGCGCCAGGCAAAATGGCATTGACACGAATATTATCTTTCGCAAACTCGATGGCAATGGCGCGGGTGAGGGCCAGCAAGCCGCCCTTGCTGGCAGCATAGGCGGCAATATTGGCGGAGGTCTGGACTGCATGGACGGAGGAGACATTAACAATCGCCCCCCCACCTGCAGCCTTAAAGAGCGGGTAGGCCAGTTTGGCAAATAAGAAAGCCGGGCGCAGGTTGTTAGCAATGACCATGTCCCACTCCTCGACAGTTGTTTCGAGGAGCGGCTTGGCGACCTGCACGGCGGCGTTATTGACCAGCGCGTCCAGTGTGGGGGTGAAATCCCTAACCTGGCGGAAAATCGCTTCCATCGACTCGGGGTGGGAAATCTCGGTCTGGATGAAAAGACCATTGGCGGGGAAACCAACGCCAAACTGAGCACGATCTACACCAATGACGCGCCAACCATTTTCGGTAAACAGGGTGACTGTTGCGCTCCCGATGCCGCCCGCCGCGCCGGTGATCATTACAGTTCTTGCTGAAGATGGAGGGTTCATTTTTGGCTCTCAGTCTAGGTCATCCAGGCATTCCGATTTCAGATATTAATCTAGAATCGTGTGATCCGGGTTGAATTTAGGTCACTTTATTAAACAATAACGAGGAATGAATACATTGGAGGCTGGAGCTCCCGGATCAAGTTGTGGACAGATCCTGCGAGTCAAAGGGAATCCCCAGTCCAGTCAAAAGGTTACGAATGGTATTCCAGTGCACCCATTCCCAGGCAGAAGGGCTGGAGTTGGCATTATGAGGAGCCAGCATGACGTTGTCCATTTTCATCAGCGGGCTACCCGCTGGCAGCGGCTCGACCTCAAACACATCCAGGGCCACGCCCGCAATCGCGCCAGCCTGGAGGGCCGCAACCAGTGCCGCTTCGTCCACGATAGGGCCGCGGGCAGTATTGATGAGGACCGCATTTGAGCGCATCAGGTTCAGGGTACGGGCGTTGATGAGATGAAGACTGGTTGGATTCAGAGTGCAGTTCAAAGAGACAAAGTCAGAATTTTTCAGCAGGGTGTCCAGGTCGGTCATGCGGATGCCAGTCTCAGCGATGAAGACATGGTCGATATCAATAATATCATTGCCTAGCACGATCATTCCAAAGGTACGCGCCCGGCGGGCAATCACTTTGCCAATGGTGCCAACACCGATGATACCGAGGGTGCATTCATGCAGGGCCTTGCCGAGGAACTTATTCCACAATCCGGATTTCATCTCGCGGTCCATCCAGGGTTGGTGGCGGGCGAAAGCCAGCATGTAACCAAAAACGGTATCCGCCACGGGCAGGGTGAAGGCATTAAGCGTGCGGCAAACCTGGATGCCAAGGAGAGAGGCAGCAGTGCTGTCGATCGAATCGATGCCGGTGCCCCACTTGGAGATGACTTTTAAGCGCGGCGAGCAGGCTTCCAACACGCGGGCAGTGTAATGGTCATCCCCGGAGATGGCACCGTCAAACTGGCCGGCGTACTTGAGAATCTCGTCTTCTTCGAGCCGTTCCCGGACAGTGGGTGTAATAAGGCCCAGCCCGTAGCGTTCGAGCACCGGGCGAAAACGGTCAAGAAAGGGGAGCATGTAAGGGGCGGAAAAAAGGATGGTAGACATTGTTACCTTATTTTGGTTTTATTGACGTTCATATAATCATCTTGACCGGCGGAGGGTTCCACACTGCAAGGCCGACAGCAAATCCCGGAGTGCTTCTTCTTCATTGTAAGCGGGGACTGCAACGGTAAAGGGTGGTTTAGAGGACAAGTTTGTGATCATTTTATTCACTCTAGCTCCCATTCTCCTGGCAACCAGGCGTAAGTAAAAAAAGTTTTGGAGTAAAAAAGTTATTGTACGCGTTGTTTCATCAAGAAATCGGCAATGTCAAAATCAAGTTCCTCGTCAATGTCCCAGGCTTCGTCCGCATTCATCTCAAACATCATCGGCCTTTCGCCGAGACGGTTGCGCCGCTGGGACAGGTTTTGGCGGGTAAAGATATACATGCAAGAATTCTCTTCGAAAACCGGTGGCAGGTCCTGAGTCTGGAGCAGGACGTTTGGGTCGTGGTTGAGAGCCTGCCCTTGCTGGTCATACAGGCGGGTCTGGAGGCGAGTCACTGAGAAAAGCGAGTCATGCACAGGATAACCGGCCAGGAAGGCCTGGATAGCCTTCGAGACCGTCCCAGGACGTAACAGCGGGTTTGTGCTGTGGGTCTGAAGATAAAAATCCGCTTCCACCAAGGAAGTGTCATAAAGTAAAATTTCATTCATTGGGATGGTATTAGGGCGCAGGTGCTCTGGCCGATCAATAACCCGCACTTGCGGGAAATCCCGCCGCAGGCCTTCGATGACCGGCTGGGAGTCAGTGTCCACGAGAATTGAAGTAATTTCAGGCACAACCAGCAGAGTTTCAATGATGTGCTGGTAAAGCGGCCTGCCTGCCAGCGGGCGGTAGTTCTTGCCGGGCACACGCTGGCTGTTATGCCGCATGGGGACTAGGGCGAGAATATTTTTCATGATTTACTCATTATACCTAATCGGTTCCACGTCCCGAAGGGCAGGTTCAGCTTTCTCCCAGTCAAGGTGATAGTAAAACATCTGGCGCAGGTCGGAGGTCAACAGGCTGGACTGCCGATAACCCTGGTAGGTGCCCCAGAATTGCTCCGTGCGGTACCAAAAGATGCCAGACAAGCTGCGCCAGAATTGGCGGGCGCGGACGGCGTTGAGCAGGTCGAAGCCAATGCTGGAGAGCATGTTCCGGGCAAAATCATACAGACTGAAATGTGCCTCCGGGTAAATCCGTTTGAAGGCCATGCCCTCGCGCCGGTATCGGTTCAGAACCCCGCGTGGCGTCTCGTTATGGACATGGAAGACCTCAGCCTCGGAGGCATAGGCGATGGCATATCCCCTGTTCGTAAGCCCATTTCGCCCATGCCAAGTCTTCCAGCCCGGTGAGCATCTCATCATATGGGTGCACCTGCCAGACGGAGCGCCGGAGCGCGGCATTGGCATTGTTGCAAAACGGGTGCTCCTGACGGGGATTGGAAACTTCCGGGAACCAGCGGGCAAAGATCTGTTGCTCAGAGAATTTCGAGTGCGAATCTCCACGCTGCTTGCCGTATGTGAGCGCGACCTTTTGGTCCGAAAACAGGGTGAGCAGACGCTCCAGCCAATCCGGGTAGACCGGATAGACATGGGCGCTGGCTATGGCAACCAAGCCTCGGGTGGCGGCGGCAATTCCAAGATTCAGGGAGCGCCCAAAGGTGAACTCAGCCGGGGGAATGTGTACCACCTGCGCCCCGTAGCGAGCGGCAATGGCTGCCGTGGCGTCAGTCGAGCCAGAGTCCACCAGGATGATCTCCACATCCTGGACGGTCTGGCGGCGCACCCCCTCCAGCAGCCTCCCGATATGGCGTTCTTCATTAAAGGCGCAAACGATGAGCGAACACTGCATGAGTTACTCTTTTAGCATGTAATCGTCATCCAACTCAAACTGTTTCCCATCGAACAAACCAGCCAGAATGGCTCTTGCGGTGGCTGATTTCTGCACAGACAATTGAAGCCGGTTGAACGGTCTGAAAAACACAAATCCGGGGTTCCCGGCTGGTTCAAGATACTCATCAAAAGGCAGGGAGACGCGAAATACATGGTAATACAGGAAACGCCGTGCTTGCCGGCGGTGCTCGGTTGGAGCCTCAAATTTTTTTGCAGCCAGGAACTGTTCAAACTGCTGGAGATAGACAGCCTGGGATGAAGGAAAATATACCGTGGGATACCCCGTGTAACGCGAAAGGCCGGCTGCCAGCACCGGCACACCCAGAATCGAGGCTTCCAGGCCAATGGTGGAATTATAGACCATAACAAATTTCGAACGCAGGATCAATTCGTAAGAACTGATGTATTCGTCCGGTCCTACGAACATCACGTTCGACAGGCTGGCTGCTCCTTTTTCCTCTACCCACAAGGCAACACTTTCCGTGGCAGCCTTCCCGGGGCGGGATTCGTCCGGGTGAGCACGGATGATGAAAAAGGTCTCCGGGTGGCTGCGCGCAATTTCGAGCACATGGTCCAACCAATCGAACATATCCCTAAAAAGGATGTTCGAATGCGGCTGGCTGGTATCAAAGATCACATTGGTGAATACCGGAACCACCTGTTTAAAATGTTCCAGGCGTTCCAGCAAGGAGGCCTCCAAACCCTGCATTTCTGGCCAGAATTTGATGCCTGCCATGCTGAATTTCCCTTTGAAACGCTTTTCAAGGTAAGCATCCATGCGGGCAATTTGATCCGGCCCAAGATCATACTCCTCTGGGATTTGGATCGGATATATCGTGGCTTCCTTATCTGTGAAAAAGCCGGTCATAGGGTGCAACCCCACTTCGTGGGTGATGACCCGGATGCCGAGCTGGTGGGCAACCCAGCGGGCCGTGGCCTCAGGGAAGAATTGTCCATTGAACACCACTAAAAGTTGCGGATCTGTACGCTGCATGAAATTATAGAACTGCCGGGCCACATTCCAGGCAGAAATAATGAATTCGCGGTAGAGATAGCGGGTTGAATCGTCATCGACCAGGTTGTGCCGGCGCAGGAACCAGCGGATGGCAGGCAGGACGAGCTGGCCCAAGGGGATTGTCCTGGTAGGCAACAACCAGTCATCTGGGACAGGTTGCTCATAGCGGTAGAGATCTTCCAGCCTTAATTCATCCATCTTCATTGACTGGGCAAGAGATGGGTCAGATCCAAAATAATGTGCCTGGGCGCCAGCATATTGGATACGCGAGCGCTTGATACAGACCTGGCAGGGCAATGCCTGGCGGGGATCCTGATGGTCGGTGCCCAACACGCAGTGACTCATTCCTGCCTGGCAGACAAAATGGATCACCTGAACGCCAGAGAGACGCACCATCCAAGAGGCGATCAGCGAATAGGCCGCGTTAAGGCTGACCAACGAGATACGAGTCGAAGCGTTGAAAAAGATAACCGGTTTCCGGGCGGGTTGAATGAGGCTGCGACCTACTCGCCAGTTCATCCAGCGGGTCCACAGATCGCTG
>DASVKG010000179.1:0-6323 GCA_036385495.1 Anaerolineales bacterium
TACATTCCTGCAGCTTGAGGTCGATCGGATCACTCCACGGTCCCATGATATTGTCCGAGTGGATGACATAAATTGAAGAATATTTTTCAGAAACTGCAGGGATATAGATATAGTATCTGCCCTCATGCTTCACCAGGTCCATTGCCCAGACGGACCCAATATTCTTCTTCAATGCTGTGCAGATGGGTCGCCAGCTAACAAGATCTCTGGAATGCCAGATTACTATTCCCGGATAAGAAGAAAAAGATGAAAACGTCATGTAGTAATCAGCCCCATCCCGCAGGATCGTAGGGTCAGGGTGATCACCCGGAACGATCGGATTAATATATCGTCCATCCTCAAGGTCCGCTTTTCTTTGCCCCTCAACACCAGAACCCCATCCGATAACTCTTTCACTCCCATCCAGCGTTTGCTCGAGGCGTACATCGTCTTTGTTATTGGACATGGAATCTCACCTTCCGCGTTGTATTTTACTCCAGGTAAATTCGGAAACCGAACGAGATGGAATGTGCGCCAGCCAGGGTTGCCACCGATGTCATTCGCGCACTTTTCCGCTCACCAAGATGGAGTACGCACAACTTTTCCTAGCCCTGAGCATTTACTTTCACAGGATGCAGGATGACAGCAACACGGCTCTCTCCTTCAGCGTCCATGGTACGGATATCCACGCCATACTTCTTGCTGATCTTGTCGGCATATTTGTATTCTGCATCTGGCACCACCTCTGCATTTGCTCGAATTTCCAGGGTCCGGCCTGGGTTCGGTCGGTCGAGGATAAACAGAGTACATTCCCGGTGCTGATACAGGTTCTTGACCTTCTGACGGGTCGTCTTCATGGATATATCCACAAAGCCGTCATCATCCAACAGAAACCATACCGCCGTTACCTGTGGATACCCGCTCGGCCCAATTGTGGCGAGCATGGCAATTTCCGTCTTCAGGAGATCAAAATGCGATTCAGGAAACAATGTTGTTTTTCCCCTGTTCCACTTCCAGATGATTGAACTCAGCAGGTTGACGGCCCGGACGGGTCCAATGCTCCCTCAATACATGGGCGGCCAGTTTGGGCGTGCGCGTGCGGGTGAAGACACCCTTAAGGTTCATCCCGCCCACCCGGATGATGGACTGCACTGCCTGGAAGTCGGCAAAGTTCCAGACATGCATACCGATGACGAAATCCTTGCGCGCGGCCACGTCCAGATACCCACGGATGAAATCCGCCTGATATTCCTCGCTCCACATCCCGGCGGGCTGGCCGTGCAGTCCGGCAACGGTATCTGCCCCAAATTCACTGACTAGGATGGGTTTCTTGAACCTCTCATAGAGCAGATCCAGTTCCTGTTCGAGGGAGGCAAAGGCCTGTTCGAGCTGCCCGCCCAGTTCGTACCAGCCCCAATAGCGGTTGACGCAGAGAACATCCGTCTCGGCCTGCCATTCGAGCGGCATGCCCATCTGGCCGACCAGCGTCACCGGCCGGGTGGGGTCGAGTTCCTTTGTCCGGGAGATGAGCTTATGAAAGAAATCGGTCTTTACCGGGTCGAAGGAGGAGTCAGCCTTGCCTGTCAGGGCGGCCTTCAGGTCGGGCAGTCTGGGTTCATTGGCCACACTCCACATGACCACGCTGGGATGGTTCTTATCGCGGGCGATGAATTCTTCGATCTGCTGCAGACACATCTCCAGGCGGACGGCCATGTTCTCAGGAGTATCGACCTGCAGGCTGACGGCGGGGATCTCGTCGATGATCAGGAAGCCCTGGCGGTCGGCCATGGCCATCTCTTCGTCCGAGTAGGGGTAATGGGAGGTGCGGTAGGAGTTGGCGCCCACCCAGCGTAGAAGGTCATAATCTTTAACCAGCAGAGGCAGGTTCAACCCCTTGCCGCTGGCATAGAAATCCTCGTGACGGCCGAAGCCCTTGAAATAGACCGGTTTCTCGTTGAGCAGGAACTGGCTACCGCGCACTTCCACGGTGCGGATGCCGATTGGCAGGGTGTAGGTGTCTTCCCCAGCAGAGACGGTCAATTCGTAGAGGAAAGGGTTTTCCGGGGACCACAGGCGGGCGGAGGGGACCTCCAGATCGGCCTGCGCCTTCCCCTCCTTGAAGCGGATCTCAGTCTCGGCAGCGAACCCGCTGCCTGCTAGGCGGACGCGACCGCGGACCTGTTCTCCGTTCAGCCTGACCGATACCTGCACATGGGCGTTTGCCCCTCCGTTGTCAGTGGTGACGGTTATATCCTCGATAAAAGTTTGCGAGACGGTGTACAGGGTCACCAGCCGGTGTATGCCGGCGTAGGGGTAAAAATCGAAAGTGGTGCTGGGATAACCGGAGAAAAAGCCGCCCATCCCGTCGATGTTCCCGGAAGGGACACGGGTAAGGGTGAGATGGTTCTCTACCTGGATGGCAATGACATTCTCGGCGTTGAATTTCACCAGGCCGGTGACCTCGAAGGCGAAAGGCAGGTGCCCGCCGGTATGTTCGCCAGCCTTTTCCCCGTTCACCCAGGCTGCGGCCCAATAATTGGCCGAGCCCACCCGCAGGAAGATACGCTGCCCATGCCAGGAGGCGGGAAGATGGACCTTTCGCAGGTACCAACCCATGCCGAGGTACTGGAAGAGGTCGGCATACTGCTCGTTCCAGCTGCCGGGTACGGCGATCGGGCGCGGCTGGGGCAGGGAACTGTAATAGCCATGCTGGAGGCCGGTCTCTTCGGGGTCGGCTTGGAAATCCCAAATGCCTGAAAGGTCGAGCAGGTTGCGGGAAGAATTCTGTTGTGGAAAAAGCATATGGTCTCCTCTATGTTGCTTGCAATTCCAGCAGGGGAGCTTCGTTTCTTATCACCAGATCTTTGCTGTCATAGTTCGGAGGTGCTTTTCACGAATTCAAGGACCTCATTCAACCGGGTAAAGGCCAGTGCAGTCACCGTATCGGCCCCGCCGTAGTAGATGGCAATCCGGCCGGTAGGTTCATAATAGAGTGTGGCACAGGGGAAGGCAACAATGGGGACATCTCCTACGTACTCATAGAGAGTCTGGGGGGAAAGCAGGTATGGTCCGCCGCGGTAGATGACCTTCCACGGCTTGTCCAAATCGAGCAGGGCGGCGCCGAAGCTGTAGACAAAACCGTTGCAGGAGGTCAATACACCGTGATAGAAAAGCAGCCAGCCTTCGGGGGTTTCGATGGGGACCGGCCCGGCGCCTATTTTGGTGCTCTGCCAGCCGCCTTTGACACCCATTACGAAGCGGTGCTCTCCCCAGTGGACCATGTCCAAGCTCTGGCTGAGGTAGATGTCGCCGAAGGGCGTGTGGCTGTTGTCGCTGGGCCGACTGAACATCACGTACTTGCCGTTGATCTTGCGGGGGAAAAGCACCCCATTGCGGTTGAAGGGCAGAAGGGCATTTTCCTGGAAGTGGAACTTCTCAAAGTCAAAAGTATACCCGATCCCGATCGTCGGCCCATGATAGCCATTGCACCAGGTCACATAGTACCGGTCTTCCAGCCAAAGCAGGCGTGGGTCATATCGATACTGGACGTGGCTTAATTCGGGTTCATCATAAATCCACTCGATCGGATCGTTGTTGATCTCCCAGTGGATGCCATCCTGGCTGAAGCCGCGGTGCAGATTCATGTCGCTCTTGCGGTTGTCAAAGCGGAACACGCCAGCAAACCCCTCCCGGTAAGGCACAAGCACGCCGCTGAAAATACTGTTCGAGGAGGGGATGAGATTTCGGGGGATAATCAGGTTGCCGCTATAGTGCCAGACAACATCCGAACAGCCTGCTGTGCGTTCATCCCACGGCATTTAGGTACCTTGTTGTGGGTGATTGAGGATTTGCTCACAGATTGATTATCCCTGTTTTTACCAGTCAATTGACATCCGGGGAAAATTATGTAAAATAAGATATGGCTGAGAGCGCTCTCATTTTATCATATTGCATTGAGCAATTTCTCACAAACAACAAAGTCGATTCCATCTTGGGTGATAAAGATTGGAATAGCTCTCATCTCCGGGAGTTTTTGGATGCCTTCTTTTACACTTGAGGATATAGCCCGACAGACCGGAGTATCCCGCTCAACTGTTTCACGGGTGGTCAACAACCTCCCCAATGTCAGGGAGGCTGTTCGCAGGCTGGTACTGGAGGCGATCGAGAAAAACGGCTACCTGCCCCACGCGGCTGCGCGTACGCTGGCATCCAGACGTTCTTCCACGATCGGGCTTATCCTACCCCAGAGCATCGGCTTCTTTTTCACCGACCCCTATTACCCTTATTTGACGAAAGGAATTTCCCAAGGCTGCAGCCAGCATGACCAGACACTGACACTCTTCCTTGCCGAAACCAGGGAGGAAGAGGAGACCATCTTCCCGCGTGTGGCAAGCACCGGCCTGCTGGATGGCGTTATCGTCTAGGCCGGGCATCATGGCGACCGGTGGATCATCGGCAAAATGGCCGAGGCTGGCATCCCGATGGTGGTGATCGGGCGACCTTTCCACTCGGAGAATGTCAGTTATATCGATATCGACAACGTCAGTGCCTCTCAGAGCGCGGTCAAACATCTCATTTGCTTGGGTTACAGGCGCATTGGAACGATTGCCGGTCCTTCCGCCAGCACTGTGGGAGTGGATCGCCTGGCAGGATATCGCAAGGCCTTAACGGCCGCGGGAATGAGCCTTGATGATGCCCTGATGGTTGAGGGTGATTTCACGGAGGCGGGCGGGTACAGGGCGATGCAGCGCATGCTGCCTGCCAGACCGGAGGCGGTCTTTGCGGCTTCGGACATCATGGCTCTTGGGGCTATTCGTCTTTTGCGGGAGGCAGGCCTGCGTGTCCCGCAGGATGTCGCCTTTGTCGGTTTTGACGATCTTCCACTGGCTTTACTGGAGGATGCCCGGTTGACCACGATCCGCCAACCAGTTATTCAATTCGGGAGCCGGGCGGTGGAACTCCTGCTCGACTTGATCGAGGACGGGGTCAAACCGCCCTGCCAAATCATCATGGATGCCGAACTGATTGTCCGCAACTCATGCGGGGCCTCTCTCCGGCAAAAGACAGTCTGAGACATTTCAGTACGGGAACTTATAAGGAGCAAACATGCACTTTGGCCATTTTGATGACGAACGCCGTGAGTACGTGATCGACCGACCTGATACCCCCCTGCCATGGATCAATTACCTGGGATGCGAGGATTATTTTGGTTTGATCTCCAATACGGCCGGTGGTTATTCCTTTTACAAGGATGCCCGCCTGCGCAGGCTGATCCGTTACCGCTATAACAACGCCCCGCTGGACATGGGCGGGCGTTACATTTACCTGCGGGAGGATGACCCGCAGCATTCCGGACCACGCGCCTGGTCGCCCTCCTGGATGCCAATGCGGCGCCCGTTGGATTCCTATCAATGCCGTCACGGGATGGGGTATACCATCATCAAGTCACAACTGGCTGGCATTGAATCGCAGACTTGCTATTTCGTGCCTCTCGGCGCCAGCCTGGAGATCTGGGAGCTGACTCTCACGAATCACCGGGCCGAAAGGGCCGACATTTCGGTCTTCTCGGCAGTCGAGTTCTGCCTGTGGGATGCGAACGACGATTCTACCAATTTTCAGCGGAATTACTCGACCGGTGAAGTCGAAATCCTGGATGGTGTGATCTACCATAAAACGGAATATCGCGAGCGGCGTAACCACTTTGCCTATTTTGCCTGTTCGGAACCGCTGGCGGGCTTTGATACCGACCGCGAGGCCTTCCTTGGTCCCTATCGGGGCTGGGATTCGCCGCAGGTGGTCGAGAGGGGACAGGCGCTCAATTCTGTAGCGCATGGCTGGCAGCCCGTTGGGGTGCACCAGGTCAAGGTCCGCCTGGATCCGGGGGAGCAGAAAAAGATCATCTTCCTGCTTGGGTATCATGAAAACCCCCGGGATGACAAGTTCGACCCACCTGGCTCTCAGACGATCAACAAACGTACGGTTAAGGGAATGATTGAGCGTTACCTTATGCCCGACGAAGTGGAAAAGGCATTCCGTGCCTTGCGAGCTTATTGGGATGACCTGCTTGGCAGGCTGACTGTGAGTTCTCCCGATGTACACACCAACCGCATGGTCAACATCTGGAATGCCTACCAGGTGATGATAACCTTCAATCTCTCCCGTTCCGCATCCTATTTCGAATCGGGGATCGGGCGCGGGATGGGGTTCCGCGATTCCAACCAGGATCTGCTTGGTTTCGTCCACCTGGCTCCGGGACGGGCGCGCGACCGTATTCTGGATCTGGCGGCCACCCAGCTCCCCAGCGGCGGCGCCTACCACCAGTATCAGCCGCTGACCAAGCGCGG
>DASVKG010000180.1:0-1583 GCA_036385495.1 Anaerolineales bacterium
TTTGTCTGGGCAGTCACGGGACGGGACTGCGCGAACCTGGCGCACCCAATTTGCCAAATGCCCGCCGAAGCAACCGGGTGCGTGCATGCGCGCAAACGTGCCCGGCTGGGCACGTCCGTTACTAAAACAAATTGAAAATGGGGTACCTGAACGCTCGAGTGGAAGAGCGCGGGATTGAACCCGATCTCCTAGAACAACCCCCGCACCATTAAAAGCAAACCAAAAATAATAAATGGTATGCCCACAATCGCACCGACTATGGTGACGGTCAGCACGATCCCGACGATCAGGAATACCAGGCCAAGGATGATCGCAACCAGCCGTCCGGTCGCGGAGACGATCCCGATAACCAGTTTCCAGATGGCCCAGAACGGCCAGAGGATCCAGGGTACTTTATGTTTGTGTTTGTGTTCTTCAGTCATTGTTGCCTCCGATATAAACTTACGCTTTCCTGAACAAAAGGTTGTAATCTGTGCAGGGCAGCTAACGGGGTTCTTGGTGAGTTAGCTGGTTGACCGCCCCCACGAAGATTTCCACCATCCTTTCTAAATTGATTTCTTCTAACACAATGCGATAGGATTCCGTCCCCATTGCCCGTAAGCGGGAAACATCAGACAGCGCCTGCCGCAGCACATCAGCGAGCGTCTCCGGACCCGATAACTGCCAACCGTTCGCCGGGCGGACGAGGTCGTCGTTCGTCCCGTCTCCCTGGCCCATGATGACCGGCAGCCCATAAGACATCGCCTCCTGCACTGCCAGCCCTCCGGTTCCAGGCAGGACAAACAGATCGGCGGCGGAAAAATATGGTATCAGTTCCGCTCCATGCCTGGCACCGGGGAATTCAGCGGAAGGATAGACCGTTTTTGCCAGACTCTCCAGGGAGGTGCGTTCGGGGCCATCGCCCACAATGACCAGGCGCGGCTGGATGTTTCCACTCAGGGCTGCGCAGGCGTGGAGCAGGGTGTCAATCCGCTTGCGTGCCTGGAGGCGCCCAACGAAAAGTACACATGGCTTCCCGTCGAAAGCGAGAGGGCGGTGAGGCAAGGGAGTTGTGGGACGCGGCGAGGCGGCATTGGGGGCAACGAAAATTTTGTCAATGGGAAAACCGAGGCCGGCATACTCGCTTGCCCCCCGGCGGCTGTAAGTGATCAGCGCGTCGAACTGGTGCAGGAAGGATGCCCGGCGGGTTTTTCTCAGGCCGGACATGGGTCCCGTGAGCGGCGAGGCTCCAAGTCCCCAGCCGAGCACCGGTCGACCACGCGCCTTCATCCAATTGACTGCGGCGGGTGTCGAAAGGTAACGCGGGTTGGCTTCCAAAATGAGTGCATCCGGCTTACAGTTTGCCAGCCAGGGGAGCAGGCCGCGTTGAACACAAAGGTAAAAAGGGCCGCGCAGGAAATGGATGTTGCTCGCCGGCGTGAAATGGGCGACGTTCAAGGTCGCAGTGGTGGCAATCGATTCTGCGGGGCGCGGCAAACCGGCAAAGACGCTCAGTCCGCCGTCACAGGCTCCTGCCAGCGCATCGAAAAAGGCGGCGCGATAGGGGGTCAGGACGCGCTGCTGGAGGGCAAGTTTTCCGGGAT
>DASVKG010000181.1:0-3260 GCA_036385495.1 Anaerolineales bacterium
GATACGTTTGCCCACACCATAAGGCCCGCCCACCCAGCCAGTATTGACCAGCCAGCACTTGACTCCGTAGCGTTCAATTTTGCGACGGAGCAGATCAGCATAGTATGCTGGTTTGTGAACCATGAATGGCCCTCCAAAACAGGCACTGAAAGTGATTTCCGGCTCATCACGCAATCCGACTTCCGTCCCGGCAATCTTGGATGTGTAGCCGGAAATAAAATGGTACATGGCCTGCTCCACCGTCAGGCGGGCAATCGGGGGCATGACACCAGAAGCGTCACAAGTCAGGAATATAATGTTTTTAGGGTGCCCGCCGCGCTTTTCAGGTATGGCATTTTCGATAAAAGTAAGTGGATAAGCAGCCCGGGTATTCTCGGTAAGGGAATCATCATCCAGGTCTATGAAACGGGTAACCGGGTCGAAGATCACATTTTCCAGAATAGTTCCAAAACGACGGGTGCAGGCATAGATTTGCGGTTCAGCAGTCGGTGAGAGTTCGATTACTTTAGCATAACAGCCGTCCTCGAAATTAAAAACTCCCTTGTCAGACCATCCATGTTCATCATCACCGATCAACCCCCGGTTGGGGTCCGCGGATAGTGTTGTTTTTCCTGTCCCGGAAAGGCCGAAGAAGAGCGCCACATCTCCATCTTTCCCCACATTGGCCGAGCAGTGCATGGTCATAACGCCGTCCCGCAATGGCAAAAGATAGTTAAGCAGGGTGAAGACAGATTTTTTGATCTCGCCGCCGTATCCGGTATTCCCAATGAGACATAATTTTTGAGCAAAATTGAGCACAATAAACGTTTCAGTGGGTGTCTGGTCAACCTGTGGAAAGGCTTTGAAGCCAGGGGCCGAAATGACAGTAAATTCCGGCGCAAAGCGCCGGTATTCCTCTGCTGTCTCCGGTTTGATGAACATGTTACGGGCAAACAAGCTGTGCCAGGCTGCCTCTGTGATAATCCGGACAGGTAAACGGTAATCAGGGTCTGCGCCGCCATAGCAATCCTGGATAAAGATGTCTCTCCCCTGCAAGTACCCCTGGAGTCGGGAGAAAAGTTCGTCAAATTTTTCTGGGCTGTATGGTCGGTTATATTGCCCCCACCAGATATTTTCCTCGCTGGTCGCCTCGCGTACAACGAATTTGTCGCTGGCTGCCCGGGCTGTATGTTTGCCGGTATTGACAACGATTGGTCCTAGATGAGAGAGGCTGGCCTCGCCGCGGAAGATCACTTCTTCGTACAACGCTTCAGTCGGAAGGTTCCAGTAAACTTTATGCAGGTTGCTCAAACCAAGAGATTCCAAACCATAATCTGCACGGGTGGCCGCAGCTTGTCCTTCAGCCGGAGTTTTAATATTCAAAATATTATTCATTCATCACTCTCGATCATTCCCTTTCCCAAAAGTAGCGAATTGGAAAGTTGGGGTCTACAACCAGTCCCTCACGAGTTTCCGATCGCCGATATAAATATCACTAGGGGCATTCGGATCCAGCGCCCACTTCATGCGCTCGATCCCTTCTGTCAGTTCCTTGACTGTCCCCGCATAACTCAGGCGCAGATGATTTTCCATGCCAAATTCTTTTCCAGGTACAGTTACCACCAGTGCTTTAGTTAACAGGAACTGGCAGAGTTCCACTGAATTCTTGGCAACGCTGTTGCGACAATAGGCCTTGAAATCTGGCAGGGCATAGAATGTGCCTTGTGGCTTGGCGCAATGCACATCGGTAAACGAATGAAGTTCCTGCATCAGGACATCGCGGTTATTTTGAATTGTCAAGCGGAGTGTCTCTACAATGGACTGCATCCCGGTCAACGCACCTTCGGCTGCCGCTTGCATCACCGGTGAGACGCAGGTTGTTGTCTGAGACTGGACGTTGGTCATGATTTCGACCAATTTCTTTGGCGCAATCACCCAGCCTACACGAAAACCCGTCATCCCATAAAGCTTTGCCACCCCATTAACCAGGATGATCTTCGAGTTTTCCACGTCTTTTTGGGTGTATTTGCACGCCGGAACAGCCACTTTTCCGTCAAAAACAAGTTTGTGGTAAATGTCGTCGCAAATCATGTAGATCCCCTTGCGCTCGCACAAATCCACGATTTTGCTGATCAATTCTACAGGATACACCATTCCCGAGGGATTATTCGGGCTGTTCACTATGATGGCTTTGGTATACGATCCGACCGCTCTTTCGATTTCATCAAACCTTGGCACGAATGAACCATCCTCCGGAGTTATAATGACCGGAATGGCTCCGACCATCTTAATCATCTCCGGGTAACTCACCCAGTATGGTGCGAGCACGATTACTTCGTCTTGCGGATTGCATAAAGTAAACAGGATGTTAAAGAGCGACTGTTTTGCCCCATCAGAGACTATGATATTCTGCGGGGCAACTATTCGGTCGTAGTTTTCCTCACTATAACGGACAATAGCCTTCTTGAGGGAGGGTGTGCCATCTGTCGGTACATATTTAACATCCCCGCTGCTCAACTTGGCTGCCGAGCTGAGGATTGCCGTGATGGGGGTTTTGTTTTTTGGTTCACCAATCCCCAAATGAATAACTGGTTCTCCTTTTTCGCGCAAGAGCCGGGCTTCCTCGTTCAATGCAATGGTCGGCGAGGCAGGAATTGAACTTGCAACTTGACTCAGACTCATGAGGTTCTCCTGTTTTCAACAATAATACAATTCACAAATCACTTACTACCGAACCCCTAAACACTTATCTTATTATAATTTAGATATACTGCCTGCTGCGCGGTCACTTGTGCCATAAATTTCTAATAAAATAAAAAACGGGCCGTGGGTTTCACGGCCTGTTTATTCTTTATTTTCTCCTTATTTCTTCTTTTCTTCTTTTTTAACCTCGATTACTTCGCGCCCTTTATAAAAACCGCAGTTCGGGCAAACAATGTGCGACTGGATCATCGTTCCACAATTGGTGCAGGCCACCAGGTTGGGAGCTTCCAGTGCGTCATGGGCCCTGCGGCGGTCGCGGCGGCCTTTTGAGAGTTTACGCTTCGGTTGAGGGGGCATTCCTTACTCCTTTATTTGATTCCGGTTAAGCGGGCTGATTATATCGGCGATGCCATTGAGCGTCAAGCCTGATATTAAACCTGTTAGCACAAAGTAGTAATGTCGTGTTTGTCCCAAATAGAAATGTCGTGTTTTAGAATCGTTCCCAGAGAGAAGGGACGAGAAATGGATACGATACAAATGAGCCCAAAAGAGATCACACGACTGGAAGCGATGCAGCG
>DASVKG010000182.1:0-12561 GCA_036385495.1 Anaerolineales bacterium
GCGGCGATCGAGCATTTCACCCTGGAAGAGCCACGCGGTGAATTTACGCTGGTGGTGGCGGGAATAACAAAAAGGGGAAAGGAAAAATGGACGGAAGATAAGCTGAACATGGCAATCAAGATCGGCTTGAAACTGGGCGAAGGCCCGTCCGTGCTTGCAAAGCGGGTGGCGCAGGAAAGCGGGTGGGAGAGGAAAGAAATCTATCACCGCATCACCTCTTTGCAGGGATGAGTATGTCCAATATCATGCTCTCCGAGCACCTGTCCGTCTGCGTGGAAATTGAAATTCGCAGAAGGATTGAACAAAAAAGGAGTAATAAATAAAACTCGAATTGATTTGCGAGAAACCCAACGGTGTGGCACACGCCACACCCTTGCTCTTCATCCACAGCAAATGGCACGCGGCCTGGTGCTGGGCGGAGCATTTCCTGCCGTACTTTGCAGAACATGGTTACATCTCCTATGCCCTGAGCCTGCGCGGACATGGGGACAGCGAAGGCCGTGAACGCCTGCGCTGGACTTCCATCGCGGATTACGTTAAAGATGTGGCCCAGGTGAGAGGTCAATTGGGCACGGATCCAGTGCTTATCGGTCACTCGATGGGCGGGTATATTGCCCAAAAATACCTGGAGACCCACATAGCCCCAGCCTCTGCGCTTCTGGCGTCCATCCCGCCATCTGGCCTGTGGCCGTCCACCTGGCTGGTTTTCCGGCGTCACCCGCTGGTTTTTTTGCACGCCCTCGCTACGTTGCGCCTATACCCGATCGTCGCGACCCCGTCCCTGGCACGCGAGGCTTTTTTCTCTGCGGATATGCCGGATGAAAAAGTCGCGGCTTATCAGAAACGTCTGCAAGACGAATCCTTCCGCTCTTACGTGGACGAACTGGGACTGAACCTGATCAGTCCGAAATGTGTCAAAACGCCCATGCTGGTCATCGGGGCGAAGGAGGACAGGGTCATCCCTCAAAAAGGTATCCTTGCCACGGCACGCGCGTATGGCACAACAGCTGTGATCTTTCCGAACTTGGCTCACGACGTGATGCTGGAAGAGGGCTGGCAGACCGTAGCTGACCGTATCCTGGAATTCCTAAAAGAACGAGGAATCTAACGTGAATCTTGACGATCTGGATTTCATCCACCAGCACGACCCGCAAAACATGCTCAGAGAGATAGATAACCTCCCCGCCCAACTTGAAAAAGCCTGGGAACTGGGACAGACCCAGCCCTTGCCCGATAGTACGGGCCTTCGCCAGGTGATCATCCCCGGCATGGGCGGCTCTGCCATCGGCGCAGACCTGCTGGCAGCCCTGATTGCCCCCTCCTGCCCCATCCCCGTCATCGTCCAGCGCGATTACGGCCTGCCCGCCTGGGCACACGGCCCGGAAACGCTGGTAATCGCCAGTTCCCACTCCGGGAACACGGAGGAGACGCTCGAGGCCTTCAACGCCGCTCTCCAAAACAAGTGCAGGCTGATGACGGTCGCCACAGGCGGCAAACTGGCAGAGCGTGCCATTCAGGCGAATATTCCACTCTGGAAATTCGAACACAAGGGCCAGCCGCGCGCTGCGGTCGGCTTTTCATTCGGGCTGCTGCTGGCTGTCTTCAGCCGGCTGGGGTTAATTCCAGACCCTGCGAATGAGTTGGAAAAAACCGTGGCAGCCATGAAAAAGCAGCAGGAGACTTTGCGCGCGGATATTCCGGTGACACACAACCCAGCCAAGCGGCTGGCGGGACAACTGGTCGGGCGCTGGGTAAACGTCTACGCTTCCGGCTGCCTAGTCCCGGTGGCGCGGCGCTGGAAGACGCAAATCAATGAAATCGCAAAAGCGGGGGCTGGTTTTGAAAGCTTGCCGGAAGCGGACCACAACGCGCTGGCCGGGCTGCTTAATCCAGCAGACATCCTATCCCGGACCGTTACCTTGTTCCTGCACGCTCCCTCAGACCACCCGCGCAATCATCTGCGGCTTGATCTTACGCGGCATGGATTTGTAATAGAAGGCCTGAACACGGATGTCTACGAAGCAATGGGGGAGTCGTCGCTGGCTCAAATCTGGACGGCATTGCACTTTGGGGATTACACGTCGTATTACCTGGCAATGGCTTACAGCAGCGATCCGACACCGGTGGAGGCACTGGAAAACTTTAAGGCCGCCATGAGGGCGGCCAGGTAAAAGACAACACACCGGCGGGAAAATATCCCGCCGGATTTCTTTATTGCCGATCCTCGATGAGGATCATCGAGAGGATACCAGCAGGGCGATGACACCTGCCAACGCTCCCAACCCAAACCCCGCCACAATGTCAGAAAGATAATGGACGCCCATCGCCACACGAGCCAACGCCACGAGCGGTGCCCAAATACATATGATTAGTGCCAGCCACCCCGGACCCAGCCCGAGGGCGAGGACAGCGATCAGGACCACGCGGGCTGCATGCCCGGATGGGAACGAATGCGGGTCGGTTTTGCGGTAGAGCCCTCCCCATTCCCCCTCCGGCCTTCGGCGGCGGATGGTGAACTTGATTGCCAACACCACAACTGCCAGGACAATTATGGACAGGAGTACCGTGAGTGCCCACGGACGCCAGAACGGGTTTCCCAGCCACCAGAGCAGGCCCAGCCCGGCCCACCAGAACCATGAATCACCCGAGTGCGCCAAAACGATGGCCACGGTCCGGATAACACCAGGACGCTCCGCCACCCGCATCCGTGCGGACAGACGAGCGTCCAGTTCCAGGATATGCTTCCAGGTCACTTTTTGGTTGTCTTTCCGGAAGTGATTTTTTTCTTTGTCGGAGCAGCCTTTTCGGTTTTCCCAGCCTTCATCTTAGATCCTTTTTCAGCCTTCTTCAGGCGCTTCTGCAAATCGGCGCGCATGATCTCGAGCTGGTGCGGCTTATCCACATCCATACCGATTTCGGCATATGGGGAGACAATGGCTCTGCCGGTGATCTTCATGCGGTTCATGACTTTCGTTTCCGCATCCTGGAGGCTCAACTTTCCAGTCAGGAGCAGGAGAGCCGTATCGAAACCGATCAGCGCGGCCTGCTTGAGCGGATTTTTACGGGAGTTGGTAATCTTCTCCCACAGCTCAGTATCATCATCGACGATAAGACTGATGCGCGCGGCATTCATATCGCCGCCGCACACTTCCATATCCTTGAGACGTGTCCAAGTCCGTTTCGATCCGGGAAAGCGTTTCTCCATTAATTCCCGCTGGATGACGTTATAGACTATATCCACTTTCTCCTCAAGGGCTTTATTCACCACCCAATCCACCATCTCGCCTGTGATTGCCGGGATATCTGAGGCCACGATCAGCACATACTCGGCCTGCTGGTTGACCTCCTGCACTTTTTGGGCGCCGGCTTGCAGGTTCTCCACCATTTTCCCGTGATTGGAGACAAAATGCATTTTCTTCCCGCACTTCAGGCCGCTTTTTTCGGTCAAGCCGACGATGATAACATTATCAATGTCCCTGGCATCGGTCAGGGCATCCAGCACCCACTGGACCATCGGCTTGCCAGCCACGTCCACCATCGCTTTGGGGTGACCCTGAGTGGCATCATACAGTGGCTCTTCCGGGAGCGGAACCCCGCCTGCAGTCACGATTGCATCCATAAGTTCTCCTTTTTTTAGTTCACCACACCTGCCCAAGGCACACACTTTCCCCGAATGCTCGTGCCAGGGAATGACTCGACAGCTTGCAAGATATTCGATGCGGTCATATCAATCCCGCTGGCGGTTATGATTAATTCAATTCCTGCAAAGACGGCTCGAAACTGAGTTGCGTCAGCATTTCCTCGTATTCGGCGTGGGTCAGGGCACGGCCCTTGCCCGAGACGGCAATCAGCGCAGCTTCCATCATATTCGTGCCAAACGAACGGCCGTCCAGCACCGGTGTTGTCGTCACCAAGTATTTCACTCCGCATTTACGGAAAAGTTCCACATCCTGTGGGGTGGTGGTGTTGGTCACTACCACCTTGCCTTTCATATTATCCGGCATATAGCGCTTGATATAATGACAATCGCCCGCAATCACCGTACCCCACTCGAACCACTTCGGATACTTCGGTTTGCGCTCTTCCTGTTTCTCTCCGGTTGGATAGACCCACTCGAATGGCAGACGCCCGGCAACCGGCATTAAGATCCCTGCCAGGTTCTTTAGTTGCTTTTCGGTGTGGAGAGCGATCGGAATCCCCAGTGAAAACATCAAGTCCCCAAAAACGCACTCATAGCCTGCCTGCACAAATCCATGCGCAAGGCCCCAGCGATCAGCGCCGGTCATGACGAAAACTTTCTTGCCGCCATTGTTCCTGATGTATTCACCCAGTTTGGCTTCCACAAAAGGCGCGGCTTTATTCTCCAATGAATTCTTTAATCCCGTGCCATCAACCACGGGGGTCTGCTTGATAAATCGCACCATCTTCTCGACCGAGTACAGCCGGTACCATTTATCATCCACCATCAGGCCCAAATCTGCACCACCAACACCAAAGGCGCCCACTTTCCCGTCGAGTTCCTTATATTTCAGCGCAGCGACTTCCATGTCGCCGTCAGTGCCGATTCGCTCGATGCTGACATCCTCGCCCAGCAACTTGATGGTGACCGCCTTGTCGCGCTTTGACGAGCCGATGCTGATACTGACTGCACGTTTCATATAAGGAACCTCCTGAAGAATTTGCGTGAGGGAGTATACACCCATCCAATTTATCTGGATATCCTGCTTTTTTTATAAATCGAGGAGCTTTCCTACATCAAAAGCCCAGAAAAAACATTATTTAGGTTCAGTTATATACGCAGTACACTGATAGGTAATCCTCTCTCTGAATGGAAACCCCACTAATCCGTGTCGTTCCGGGCCCTTCGCCTGCTCCCAGGGCAGCAGGTCTTGCACCAGGACTGCTGCAATTATCAAAGTACCGTGTAAAAGCCTGTTAATCCCGACCCCCTGACCCCAAGATTAGAAGAAGATCATTGGCTCAGAGCCAGGCCAAGGAACTGCGCTGATGCCGGGATAAAATCAAGCATGTTGCAAAATAAGTGACCCCGTAGTTTGAGCCACGGGGTCACTTATGAACTCATTTTACAATCCGGCAGCCTGCTTGAGCGCAGCAGCCTTGTCTGTATTTTCCCATGGGAACTGGACGTCGTCACGGCCGAAGTGGCCGTAGGCGGCTGTCTTGCGGTAGATGGGACGGCGCAGGTCCAAGTCGCGGATGATGGCGCCTGGGCGCAGATCGAAGTGCTCTTGGATGAGTTTGCTGATCTGGTCGTCTGCAATTTTCCCAGTCCCGAAGGTTTCGACGTTGACCGAGAGCGGGTGCGCCACGCCGATGGCGTAGGCGACCTGGATCTCGATCCGGTCTGCCAGACCTGCCGCGACCACATTCTTGGCTGCCCAGCGTGCCGCATAAGCTGCCGAGCGGTCCACCTTGGTGGGGTCTTTTCCTGAGAACGAGCCGCCGCCATGGCGCCCCATGCCGCCGTAGGTATCCACGATGATCTTGCGCCCGGTGACACCCGCGTCACCCATGGGGCCGCCGACGACAAAACGCCCGGTGGGGTTGACATAGGTCTTCAGGTTCTTGTCAACCATTTCGCCCGGCAAACTCGGCATGATGACGTGCTCCATGATGCCTTCTTCGATATCGGAATGCGAGACGTTCGGGGAATGCTGGGCCGAGACCAACACGGTGTCGATGCGCTTGGGTATTCCGTAGGCATACTCAATCGTCACCTGGCTCTTGCCATCCGGGTACAGCCAGGGCAGCGTGCCAGCCCTGCGCACCTCGGCCAACTTGCGGGTCAATTTGTGAGCCAGGTAGATGGGCATGGGCATCAGTTGGGCGGTTTCGTTGCAGGCAAAGCCAAACATCATGCCCTGGTCGCCGGCGCCGATCAGGTCGAACTGATCCTGGTCACCGTCCTTGGCTTCCAAGGATTTGCTGACGCCCAGGTCAATATCCGGGCTCTGGCTGGAGATAGCTGAAAGCACGCCGCAAGTATTGCCATCGAAGCCCTTTTTGGCGCGATCGTAGCCGATTTCGACGACAACCTTGCGCACGAGTTCGTCAAAATTGACAAAGGCATGGGTGGTGATCTCTCCCAGCAGCATCACGAAGCCGGTCTTGGTGGCGACTTCGCATGCCACACGGCTCTGCGGGTCCTGCTCGAAGCAGGCGTCCAGGACCGAATCGGCAACCTGGTCGCACAGTTTATCGGGATGACCTTCGGTGACCGACTCGGAGGTGAAAAGCAGTTTGGGGGAAGACATAAAAGTGGTGGTCATGGATGTTCCTTTCTAAAATGAAATTGCCCCTTCAAGTGAAAGGGCAATTGCGCGAGGCGCTCGGCTGCCCTCTCATCTTCCAGAACGTCTGCCGGAATTGGCACCATCCGCTTGCGCGGTGGTTGTCGAGGTTTCACAGGGCCGGTCCCTCCACCTCTCTGGATAAGAGTGCCGTTAGGGGCTATTGAATTGTATCTGGATGATACCACAGGGGACAGGAGGTGTCAATTTCCATATCAATTACGAATTAATGGAGGTCCCCGCCCAGGCCCGGACGCGTGCGAAAAGCGGTTTCAGGGGATTCAACTCCGCCATCGGGACGAGCATGTTCTTTACACGCGTCCTGTCATTTTGAAATGTGTGCATCCCTGCGTTCAGAACCTTGGATTTGTTCATGTATTCTTCATGAGTCAGCCAGCCCGTGAGTATAATGTCCATCCCGTAGACCCAGATATTACCCCAGGCGTGGGTCGGGATGATATATGCATCGCCTCGGGACGGGCTGTGCAGCCCGATGCGTGCCTCAGGCCTGCGCACGGCGTGAACGTATGCCAGACTGTAGAAGCTCTGCTTCACGGGTACACGTTTTTTAGGCGGTAGTTCCAGTGTGGCGGTGACGAATTCCCGCGAGGTAGTCCCGGTTCCAGCACGGGGCTCTTCATTCAGTCCACCAATTTCTACGCGGATGGGTTGCTCACATTCGCTTTTAAGGGCCAGCTTTTCGAGCGGATGCCATTCTTCCGGATAGTTCCATTTTTCGGGCAGTGGGTGGATCAGGCAGACAGGCTGACCCGCAGCCGCGGCTTTATGCTGCTCTTCCCGGGCAGCCGCGACCACTCCCAGCAAAAATGCGAAGATATAGACATCATCCGGCTTATGGCTCTCTGCGGTAAATTGGTCGAGCGGGATTAACGCCGGAGCCTGGAGCGCGAACGCGGGGTCTTTTCGGATCCGGGCGATCTGTTCGCGGCGGGTGATGAGATAGCTCTTCAGCTCACAACGGTGCCCGCCCAGCGAGACGTCATACCGGTCCGGGCAGGTAAAGGGTGCTGTCCCCAGCACATGAAACGGGATGTCATTTTCTGAAAGAAAACGCCGGAAGGCCAAATCGGCAGACATCCCACCCACTATTTGCCGAAGGTGCTCCGCAGACACACCGCCTATGTGGTTTGAGCTGGATACAAGGGAACGGCAAGCGTAAGAGATGCCGCCTTCTGTCAGGTCGGGAGTGTAGGGGAGGTGGAGGAGGTCAGAGGTCTTAATCATCGAAAACTGAGAGCGGCACGACCATTCGTACGTCTACTCATTCCTGAACTGCAGACAATAATGGTGGAAGGTATTGCTTACCCAGGCGGAACCCAGCCCATAGGGAGCCAGGCGCTGGTTATCCTGCAGCCAGAGCTTTTCATCTTTGAGAGTGTAGACCTTACCGAGCTCGCGTCCCACGTCCCAAGCCAGGGGGTAGATATTGCCGCCTTTTTTCACGTTCTTGACAATAATGGTGAGATAGGCTTTTGCGCGCAAGAGCGGCTTCAACCCGGAATAAATGGCAACCAGTTTTTTCAGGAATTCCTCGTAATGGTGCAGGTTGCCGAGGTCGTCAGGATCGTCAGAATAAAAGACATCCAACTCGCCTGAAGTGCGGCGCTTCTTTTGCGTCTCTGCCCCTTTGGCATGCAACATGTCCCAGTAAGGCGGGGAAGTAAGGACATAATCAGCAATAGGAAGAGAATAGTCCGCAGCATGTGCTGCGTCCCCGATAATGATGTTTGACATCAGACCTTCTGCCCCTGCCCCCATCGCAAGGCGTTCGTCGGCAACGATCTGACGGGCGACCTCGGCATACTTTGGGTTCAGTTCGATGCCGCAGGAGTTTCGTCCAGCCCGCAGGGCAGCGATGAGCGTTGAACCGGTACCGGCCATCGGGTCCAGCACCATTCCGCCGCGCTTGGTAAAGAATTCGATGAACTCCTGGGCCATGGTTTCCGGGAACTTGGCCGGGTGGACCAGTACGCCCTTTTTACGCGGCGGAGGGTTGTGGATGAACCAGGATTTTTGGAACTTAAGCCAGGTGCGGGAGTCGAGATCGTTGAGTTTATTTTTCATTTTTATGGGTCATGGGGTGGGAGTCGGGCTGGGAACGTGGGTCCGGGTGGGCGTCGGCGTCCGGGATGGTGTGAGCGATGGAGTGGGGGATACGTAGGCGACGGAATACACCGACAAGTCCGAAAAGACGATTGTGATGGGCGCCGCCCCACTGGCAAAGACGAAGAAACCAAGCGTGCCGGTTTGCAGGGCGCGATCCAGGACGGCGAACTGGAAGTGGTCATTCAAGAAGAATCTCATCTCACTACCGGCCGCCCAGACACCAATTTTGACCTCGGACGGAGCCGAGATGGGGGCATCACCGCTGGGCAGCCAATTGATTAGCGGCAGGCGGGACCCGGAATCGCTGCGTTCGAGCCGCGTCTGGCCGTCACAACTGACTACGAACCGGTAATAGTTGTCGCCCGGAGCGGCGCGAAAGATCATCCCAAACTGGTCCTTGTTGCCGCACAGGCTGAGCTTTACTGTGGTCTCAGCAAAGAAATTACCCAGGGAAGGCTGGTTGCGCATGCTGGCGATGGTAAGTGGTCCCTGCCCGGAGATGGACAGGAGCAGCTGGTTGCGGGTCACCGTTGCACTGGCGGAGGAGGCCCCGGAAGTACTCCACAAGCCAGGCTTGTCGAAAGTATCGGTGAAAAGCAAATCCCCGAGACCCGGGCGCTGGTCGGGGGTCGCCAGGATGGCCCGGGTGGGGAAGTAGGTCGGCGTATCAGTGGGAGGGAACCAGACGATGGTGAATGTGGGCGTTTCAGTCCAGGGGATCAGAGTGGGGGTCATGGTTCCGTTCGGGGATGAACTGGGCGCGGGAATCAGACCGCTGCAAGCAGTCAGGAAAACGAGCAAGAGCACACCCCGGCACAAAAACGTGAGTTTCATCGGTTAAACATCGGAAGAATTTTTACGCAAGCTGTTGTACAATCAATTGGTGCTGCCATGGTTTTTGATCCATTCATTCTACTGCTTTTTAATAAAATCCGTGAACTATGAATATTCCAAATCAAGAGCATGAACAGCAGTCACGATCACATCTTTGGGCAGTTCCGTGGTGCCTAAACTGGTATATAAGGAGAAATCCATGAGCGAAAAATCCGTCCTGGTGACCGGTGCGTGCGGAGAGATTGGCCAGGCCCTTGTCCAAAGCCTTAAGAAGACGGGCTTCCGCATCGTCACCGCCGACCTGGTACCCCTGCCCGAGACGATCAAGAGCCTGTCGACCGAGCATATCCAGGGCGACCTGGTTAACCGGATCAAGATTTTTTATGATTACGATTTTGACCTCATCTTCCACCTGGCAGCCTCGCTTTCCTCGAAAGCGGAAGTAGCCACCGAGGAAGCCCACCGCATCAATGTGGAAGGAACAATGCAACTGCTGCTGCTGGCTGCCTATAAATCAGACAAGCTAAACAAGCCAGTCAAATTCCTTTTCCCCAGTTCGATCGCCGCCTACGGCTTCCCGGACCGTGCCAGCAAGCACGCAGCCGGGAATGTTAAAGAAGACGAATGGAATACTCCGCACACCATGTACGGCTGCAACAAACTCTATTGCGAAAAACTGGGGGTGTATTACAGCCGTTACTGCGGCCAGCGCCACCTGGACCCGATCCCACCCACCATGCTCGACTTCCGTGCCATCCGTTTCCCCGGTCTGGTCAGCGCATTCACCGTCCCCAGCGGGGGGACGAGCGATTACGGACCCGAGATGCTGCATTCAGCCGCAGCTAGAAAACCTTACGCCTGCTTCGTGGATGCCGATACGCGCATCCCGTTCATGGCGATGCCGGATGCCATCAAGTCCCTGCTGATGCTGATGGTTGCACCCCGCGAAAACCTAACCAGCCAGGTCTACAACATCGCCGCTTTCAGCCTGACCGCTGGAGAGTTCCGCCAGCGGGCGCTGGCAGCTTTCCCTGAGGCGAAGATTACCTACGAGCCAAATTCTCGCCGCCAGGGCATCGTCGATTCCTGGCCTGAGGATGTGAACGATGAACTGGCTCGTAAAGACTGGGGCTGGAAGCCGGATTACGATGCGGATAAATTCTTCAACGAGTATTTTCTGCCGGAGATCAAAAAAAGATATCTGAGACCGAGCACCCGCACGATTGAATAAAAAACCAAGACCGCCTTATCGGCGGTCTCTTTCTTTCATGGATGTGAGACAATCTGGTCCCGCTCGGGCCCAACACTGACCAGCCTTACCGGCACCCCGGCCAGGGTGGCCAGCATCTCGAGATAGGTTTTCGCAGCTGCTGGCAAGCCCGACCATTTCCGCACAGCGGAGACATCCTCCCCCCAACCGGGCAGTTGCTCGTAAACCGGCTCATACGCATTCAGATCCGCCGGGCCGTGGGGCAGGTCGGTGAACTGCCTGCCATCCCGGCGGTAGGCATGGCACAGCCGGATGCTATCCAACCCGCTCAGGATATCGAGCTTGGTGACGGCCAGTTCGCTGATGCCGTTGATCCGGATTGCATATCTCAATAAAACCCCGTCCAGCCAACCAACGCGCCGCGGGCGGCCGGTGGTTGTGCCGTATTCGTCCCAGGGATGCTCGCCCGTGCCGCGCAGACGCAGAGCCAGGTCGTCAAAGACCTCGGTTGGGAACGGACCGGAGCCGACCCGCGTCTGAAAAGCCTTGACCACACCAATTACCCGGGCGTCTCGCGCTGCATCCAACCCCAGGCCGAGGCCCGTCAATGCTCCGGGAGCAGTGGTGTTGGACGAAGTTACAAAAGGATAAGTGCCATAATCAATATCCAGAAGAGTTCCTTGTGCGCCTTCTGCAAGGACCGTTTTCCCGGCCTGCAGCGCAGCGTGGAGTTCGAAGGATGTGTCGGAAATATGGGGCTTCAAGCGCGCCGCAACTTCCCGGTATTGTTCGCAGACTGTTGCCTGGTCTATTTCAGTGGCACCAAGCATGCGCAAGGTGCGGTTGGCCTCAGCAATGTGATCACCGATCCGGTCGCAGAAATCGGGAGCCAGGGTATCGCCAGCGCGCAGGCCGCGGCGGGTGGCTTTATCCGTGTACGCCGGACCGATGCCGCGCCCCGTGGTACCGATACTGTCCTTGCCCCTCTGGGCTTCGAGGGCCTTGTCAAGCGCCTGGTGGGCAGGCGTGATCAGATGGGCCGCAAACGAAAGGCGCAGACGATCAGGCGAGACGGAGATATCGGCCTGGCGGAGGAGGTCCATTTCTTCGAACAGCGTGGTCGGGTTGACCACCATGCCGTTCCCCAGGACGGCAACAGTTTGTGGGTGAATGATCCCGGATGGAATGAGATGCAGCTTAAAGATCCGGATTCCAACCGTAACTGTATGCCCGGCATTATCTCCACCATTGTAACGAGCTGAAAAATCCGCCTGTGAGGCAAACCAGTCCACGATGCGGCCTTTGCCCTCGTCTCCCCACTGCGCACCTACAACGATTTGCAGGGTCATGTTTTCTCCTTCATGCAGTTGCTGTTCAGAACCCGGGAAATTCCCGGAGAACCTGCCAGTGCATTATATCAAGGGTGGAGGCGATGGGGTATAATCTTCGCCAGTGATTCCATGAAGACCAAGGCCCTTCTGCTCGTAAGCGTTTTCCTGATTTTCCTTGGATTTGCCTGGATTTCCGCGGGCGTGCAGGCTTCACCCGGCGAACCGCAGAGTGCTTACCCCTCCCCGACTCCGTTGGCGGATGGACGGATCATCTATATTGTTAAAGCCGGGGACACCTGCGAATACATATCCCTTATGTACGGTGTTACCCTGGATTACCTGCGCACAACCAATCAATTGGACACAAATTGCACTCTACGTGAGGGACAACAACTAATACTGGGGCTTGGCAGCCCTTCGGCCGCCTCTCCGACCCCTGGTCCTTCGCCGTCACCTACCACAGCCCTCCCAACCGTCACACCGGGTGTGGGCGGCATGGCCCAGGTTTGTGTGCTGGTCTACGACGACATTAACGGCGATGGTTTGCGCCAGCCGACCGAGGTCGCCATTGCAGGTGCGGCAGTCAGCCTCACCAGCCTGGATGGGAGTTTCTCGAAAACATTGACCACTGCCATCAACCCAGATACGACTGTCTACCAGGGCACTTGTTTCACGGATGTGCCAATGGGACAATATAACGTCAGCGCTGCAGCGCCGGATGGGTATAACCCCACAATTAACCTGAATT
>DASVKG010000183.1:0-10176 GCA_036385495.1 Anaerolineales bacterium
TATCCAAACTACATCGAGCGGTGTGTCGCAGATTTGGAAGCTGACCTTGGAGAAAATGTTGGCGGAGTGTGGGAAATCCACTCTGGAGCTGAGACGTGGTTGGCGAAATCCATCGCTTTTGCGGCCGCTCATCCATTGGGAGTTGGTGACGCTCTCTATCGTCACAGCGAGAAATCGGCATCTGTGGATACAGTACCATTTGGAGCTTTCAAGCGTGAATTGCTGGCGCTTGTCGGTTTTTTCGATGAGACACTGCTCACAAACGAAGATTACGAGTTCAACGCCCGTATCCGCAAAACGGGCGGTAAAGTCTGGCTCGACCCCTCCATTCGTTCGATTTATTTCGCCAGATCCACCTTGGCAGGGCTGGCCCAACAATATTACCGCTATGGTTTCTGGAAGTGGCGTATGTTACATCGTAATCCCACAACCCTCCGTTGGCGGCAAGGACTCCCTCCACTTTTTGTGCTCAGTCTCCTCGGGTTTGGAATCACAGGGTTTTTCCTGCCCCCATTCTGGGTTCTGCTTGCTGCAGAAATCATCGTTTATGCTACCGTACTAACTGTTACTGGACTTGCAGCATCCATAAAACAGAAGAGTTTTTCGTTATTTTTTGGGCTGCCTCTGGCGATTTCCTTCATGCACCTAACCTGGGGAGCGGGCTTTTTATGGAGTATGATTATGGGAGTATTCACCAACAACATCCCGGAGAAGTATTAATGCAAATGCTTTCGCGACCCAGATCGAACAACTGGCGTGTCCGTCCCCGTGAACAACGTACCATTCTAATGATGGGCGATCTGTTTGTCTCGATCCTGGCTCTTTTCGGTGGTTTATATTTCTGGGGACAAAAGTATGACTGGCTGAAGTTCTCGCTGGATTTCCTAAAACAGCGAATTCCGTTCTGGTTTTACTTACTACCACTCATTTGGATGGTATTTCTGGTCGAACTCTACGACCTGCACCGCGCCAAGAATCTGCGCCAGACGGTCGGAGGGATTGCCATCGCCGCGCTTGCTGGGCTGTTACTGTATGCCCTGGTTTATCTAATTTCACCGCAAGGCTCTTTACCGCGTTTGGGCATCGGCTTTTTTCTGGCCTTCGCCTCTGTCCTGACTTTGCTCTGGCGGTTGGCATATATTCAAATATTTACCGCACAGGCTTTCCTTCGCCGGGTATTGGTTGTCGGTGCAGGAAAAGCAGGGGAGACGATCGCCCAAGCTTATAATGAACTGCGTCCCCAGCCGTTTTTCCTGGTTGGTTTCACAGACGACGATCCGAATAAGACCGGAAAGAAAGTGGAAGGATTCTCAATCCTGTCTGGAAATGACCATTTGCTAGAAACAATTGAAAAAGAAGCCGTAACTGAAATTATTGTTTCCATATCGGGAGCGATTCAAGGTGAGACATTCCAGGCCATCCTGGATGCCCAGGAGGCTGGTGTGGAAGTGGTACCAATGCCCACCATGTATGAGGAACTGCTCGGACGGGTTCCCATTCAACACTTGCAATCGGAATGGCTCATCCGTTCCTTTGTTGACGAAGCACGTGTCGGTGGGTTCTATGAAATGGCAAAGCGATTAATAGATATTCTCATTGCTTTAATAGGTTTGAGCGTTTGTCTCATCCTTACCCCCCTCATTGCACTTATCATCCTGGTTGATAGTGGGTTTCCTATCCTATACAAGCAAATCCGTTCAGGCAAAGGCAACAGGCCGTATAACATCTACAAATTTCGTACAATGTTCCAGGATGCCGAAAAGGATGGCAAGGCGCATGTTGCCGAAGAGAATGATTCTCGCGTCACGCGCATCGGTGTCTTCCTGCGCCATACTCATATAGATGAACTGCCGCAATTCTGGAATGTCATCATCGGTGATATGAGTGTAGTCGGGCCGCGTGCTGAACGACCCGAACTGATCGCCCATTATCAGAAGGAAATCCCCTTTTATCGAGCCCGCCTTTTGGTTAAGCCTGGCATAACCGGTTGGGCTCAGATCAACTTTGGTTATTCCGCCACGATCGCCCAAACCATCGTCAAGCTTGAATATGATCTTTACTACATCAAGCACCGCAACATGCTGACAGATATGCTGATTCTGTTTCGCACATTCACCCAGGTACTCGCTTTCCGAGGTCGATAACTGATGCATGCACTCGTCACTGGCGGAGCCGGGTTTATTGGCTCGCATATTGTGGAAGAACTTCTGCGTCGCGGCGATACCGTCCGTGTTCTGGATAATTTCTCAACCGGCTTTCGGGAAAATATTGAAGGTTTCCAGGGAAATTTGGAGATTTTGGAGGGAGACCTGTGTGATCCCGAGACCGTTAAGGCTGCAGTTCTTGATATGGAACAAATCTTCCATTTGGCGGCCTTTATTTCCGTCCCGCTGTCCATGACAGACCCGGAAGCTTGTTTCGCTGTTAATTCGATGGGAACGGTAAACCTGCTTGAAGCAGCTCGCAGGGCAGGATCTCGCAAGGTCGTTTTATCCTCGAGTACTGCAGTCTATGGGAACACCGATGTTTTCCCCACCACCGAGGAGTCTCCGCTCCAACCTCTTTCCCCTTATGCAGCCTCCAAACAGGTGAACGAAGTTTACGCCCGCCTTTATACTCACATACTGGGTTTGCCTGTAATCGCCCTGCGTTATTATAATGTCTATGGGCCACGCCAGCGCCCCGATTCCGCCTACGCCGCTGCAATCCCCATCTTCATACGGCAGATAACGGCTGGTGAGTCGATTGCCATCTATGGCGACGGCAAACAAAGCCGAGATTTCATTTTCGTTAAAGATGTGGTGCGTGCCAACCTGCTGGCTGCTGATTCGGACGTGGCAGGTGAATCTTTTAATATATGCACCGGTCGCGAAACCAGCTTGCTCGACCTGTTGGAAGAGTTGAGTGAAATCGCGCAGCACCCACCCCAGGTCCGCTTTGATGCTCCCAGGTCGGGTGATATTTACCGGTCGGTTGGCAGCCCCGAAAAAGCAGCTGCATCGCTGGGTTTCCGGGCAGAAACGTCCCTGGCAAAAGGTCTGGCACAAACCCTGGAATGGATGAAAAGTAAATGAATACAAAACCTCAGGTTCTGATTCGCAACCAATACCTATTATTGTTTGACATTTTCCTAACCATCGCCTCGGTGGTGGGGGCTTTTGCTCTGCGGCTGGATACTAATTTTTATGCTTACCTTCCGGCCGTTTATTGGATGATCGCCATCAGTTTGGCTTTTAGGTTGAGCATCTATCATTTCTTCGGGTTATACCGCCGCCTGTGGGCTTACGCCAGTATTAACGAACTGTTGTTGATCGTTATGGCAGTGACAGCTGCTTCAGTTGCAATTTCAGCAATTATGTTGACCCTGCTCATCACCCGCCTGCTATACTTCCCGCGGATGGTTCTGCTCATAGATTGGCTTCTCTCGCTGACGGGAGTAGGAGGGTTCCGTTTCTCCTTGCGGCTAATCTCTGAAAATCGCTCGGCGAATGCAAAACCACTGGCTCGGAAAGCCAACAAGGTTCTGGTCATAGGCGCAGGGGATGCTGGCGCCTTGGTAGTGCGCGAGATGCAGCGAAATCCCCAGCTCGGGTTGCACCCAATAGGCTTTCTTGACGATGACCCGGCCAAGCTAAAGCATCAAATTCATGGCGTGCCAGTGATCGGGAAACTGGCAGACCTGGGGCGCGCCCTGAATAATCGTCCGGTTAATGAGGTAATTATTGCCATTCCCAGTACTGGTGGGAATATTATCCGTATGGTGACAGATATTTGCCGCCTTAAGGGGGTGCCCTTCCGAACAATGCCGGGGCTGTACGAGTTGATTGGTGGAAAGGTCAGCGTAAACCGTTTGCGCGAAGTGGATATCACCGACCTGCTGCGACGCGAACCAGCCCAGATCCAAAATGAATTGATCGGCGCAGCATTAACCGGGAAGCGGGTACTCGTCACAGGTGCAGGTGGCTCAATCGGACACGAAATCTGCCGTCAAATTGCCCGCTGGGGTCCGCAGATGCTCATCCTGCTGGGACATGGAGAAAACAGCATCTTCGAAACCATGCTTGAATTGCAGGAGAACTTCCCAACCTTGCCACTCCAGCCGGTGATTGCCGATATTCGCGATGTACCCCGTCTAACGAATATCTTCAATAGTTTCCACCCGCAGGTGGTCTTCCACACCGCAGCCCATAAACATGTCCCCCTGATGGAAAGCAACATAGAGGAAGCCATTACCAATAACGTTATTGGAACGCGCAATGTTTGTGAGGCAGCCACCGCAGCCGACACCGAACGCCTGGTGTTGATTTCCACTGATAAAGCCGTCCGACCGGCAAACGTGATGGGCGCCACCAAACGCATCGCTGAAATGATCGTACTGGATGCAGCACATCGTACCGGGCGGGCATTCTCCGTTGTTCGCTTCGGTAATGTGCTTGGCAGCCGCGGGAGTGTCGTCCCGTTATTCAAACGGCAGATTGCTCACGGGGGTCCGATAACGATCACACATCCTGATATGAAGCGCTACTTTATGACAATCCCGGAAGCTGTCTATCTGGTGCTTCAGGCTTCTGCCATGGGTCAGGGTGGAGAGGTCTACCTTCTCAACATGGGCCAGCAGGTTCGCATCCTCGACCTTGCCGAGGACCTGATTCGTCTTTCGGGACTTCAGCCCGGCAAGGATATTGAAATTGTGTTTACCGGCATTCGCCCCGGCGAGAAATTGAGTGAAGATCTATGGGAGGAAGGAACTGAGTATCAAAATACAGCTCACCCGGACATCTTCCGAGTCGAGTCCGAAGAGTCCAACATCCCTCCCAGTTTGTCTCGCACTGTGGATGAACTTAACCACCTGTCCCTTGAGTGCGAGACTTCTGCCATCATTTCCTTGCTGGACGAGACCATCCCGGAGGGGAGCGTTCGATCCCACCCTCCCTTGGAATTGAACTCGCTCGTTTGATCTCAGGAGTCTCACCCTGTGCCCGAGGTCAGTTATACAGAATGGAAGTCCTTCCTTAAGAACCACTCCACCGCCCATCTCCTGCAATCGGGCGAATGGGGTCAACTAAAATCAGCCTTTGGGTGGGAGGCAGTTCACATTGTGGAAGGGGAAACCGGGGCCCAAATTCTATTCCGGCATCTGCCCTTGGGATTTACCCTGGCTTACCTGCCCAAGGGACCGGTGACCGCATCGACACCCAATCCCGGTTTCAAGTCTGCATTAGACCATGCATGCCGCGCCCGCCGCGCCATCTTCTTAAAAGTCGAACCTGAAGGTTGGGAGGGGGATGGGCGGCCATCCATTTTCAACCGGCAGGGGTTTATACCCAGCCCCCAACACATCCAGCCACACAGCACCCTGGTCATTGACCTTCACGGCAGCGAAGACGATATCTTCAACCGTATGAAGCCCAAGACTCGTTACAACATCCGCCTGGCAGGCCGTAAAGAAGTTGTCGTCCATCCTTCGGACAATATTGAAAATTTCTATGCGGTGATGACAGTTACCGGACAGCGCGAGGAATTCCACGTTCATTCAAAGGAATACTACCGCCGCGCTTATGAACTTTTTCATCCCAAAGGGATGTGCGAACTCTTTGTGGCTGATTTTCAGGACCGCACGCTGGCAACCTTGATGGTCTTCGCCCATGCCAGGCAGGCCTACTATTTTTATGGAGCTTCGTCAGACTTGGAACGCAACCGGAAGGCAACCTATCCTCTGCAATGGGAAGCCATCCGCTGGGCCCACGCCCAAGGTTGTGAAGAATATGATATGTGGGGCATCCCCGACGAAGCAAAAGATATTGCCGAAGACGACGCCGAGGCACGCGAAGATGGGCTTTGGGGAGTATATCGGTTTAAACGCGGATTCGGCGGATCGATCAAACGTGCCATCCCGACCATAGACCGGGTCTACATCCCTCTGCTCTACAAGCTCTATCTGTGGAGGTTCTCTGGTTCCGGTGTGGACTGACAACATGATCCCATTTACCGGCACTCCCACCTCCTGGAACGAACTCATTGCCTCCCTGCCTCTTGCCCATCTTCTTCAAACCTGGGAATGGTCGCAAGTAAAGACCAGATACGGCTGGCAGGCATTGCCGTTTGTTTGGCAGGATACCAGGGGAAACCCTGTCGCGGCTGCAATTGTTCTGAAGCGCAGCGTTCCGGTTGCTGGGTTTGCCAAAAAGATGTGTGTCCTGTACATCCCAAAAGGTCCGCTCATGGACTGGTTTGATGCTACTCTTCGCCTCCGCGTGCTGGACGATTTGTGTACCTTCGCAAAACGTCAGGGTGCCATCTTTATTAAAATTGACCCGGATGTGGTTCTGGGGACGGGCGTGCCCGGAGCAGAGCAGGCGGTTGAGTTTGAGGGTGGGCTGGCCGTCCGGTCAGTGTTGGAAGGCATGGGATGGAAGTTTTCGCAGGACCAGATCCAGTTCCGCAACACAGTTCTCGTCGACTTGACCCCGTCTGATGTTGAGATGTTGGGTCGCATGAAACAGAAGACTCGCTATAACATCCGCTTGGCGCAGAAGAAAGGCGTCACGGTGAGGGTTGGGACGGTGGATGATTTGCCGCTTATGTACCGTATGTACGCAGAAACATCGGTGCGGGATGGATTTTTAATCCGGGAAGAAGGGTACTATCAGACCGTCTGGCAAGGATTTATGGGGGTTCCGCCTTCACCCGACAGTATTCAGCCATTTACAGAACCCTTGATTGCTGAAGTGGATGGTGACCCGGTGGGAGCGGTCTCGATGTTTTATTTTGCCGGGCAGGCAACCTATCTCTTCGGGATGTCGCGCGAGACTCACCGTGAAAAAATGCCAAATTATCTGCTCCAGTGGGAAGCCATGCGCCGAGCAAAATCGCTGGGCTGTAAAGTTTACAACCTGTGGGGAGCACCTGACGAATTTCACGACAGTGATGGATTGTGGGGCGTGTTCCGCTTTAAACAGGGATTGGGCGGAGTTGTTTCCCGTACCATTGGGGCTTGGGACTTCACACCGAACCCCTTGCTTTATAAGATGTACACCGAAGTCCTGCCGCGTGTGATGGATATCTTGCGAGCCCGCGGCAAAGCAAAAACGAAACAAAGCATTGGTGGAGCATAACCACATGGTCGCCAAGACTCGTGGAAGAAATATCACATCCATTGAATCTGAGCGGTAAACACAGGAAAACATATGATTCCTCGCCTTCGATTTGCTCACCTTCCCACTCCCATTGAACCCTTGCCGCGTCTTAGCGAAGTTCTCAGCGGCCCGCGCCTGCTTGTGAAGCGTGACGACCAGACCGGGCTCGCTTTCGGCGGTAATAAGACACGCAAACTGGAGTTCCTGGTCGCGGAGGCGCAGGCCCAGGGTGCAGACACCCTGCTTTCTGCTGGGGCGCTGCAATCCAATCACTGCCGCCAGACGGCTGCAGCAGCGGCAAAATACGGTTTAGGCTGCATTCTTGTGCTGGTTGGAGAGCCTCCCGTTCAAGCAAGTGCCAACCTGCTGCTCGACCAGCTTTTTGGGGCGGAGATCGTCTGGGTGGAAAATTCCGGCCGCGACGAGGTCCTGCAGGATAGCTTTGAGAAAGCCTCTGCACGAGGCAAAAAACCATACCTCGTCCCTTACGGAGGATCCAGCCCAACCGGAGCGCTGGGGTATGTGTTTGCAATGGAGGAATTTGTCGGGCAGAAGATCGACGCCGATTGGATCGTCTTTGCATCCTCCTCCGGCGGGACGCAGGCTGGATTGGTGCTGGGCAAACGCGTTTTTGGTTACAAAGGCAGGCTGCTTGGCATCAGCATAGACGAGCCTCAGCGCATCCTGCAAGCGCGAGTGGCAAAACTTGCCTCCGAGGCTAGCGCACGGATGGGGCCTGCTATTAATTTCGACCCAGCCGAAGTTTTGGTCAATGATGAATATGCTGCCCCCGGCTATGGAGTCCTGACCGGAGCGGAGCGGAATGCGATTTCTTTGTTCGCAAAATATGAAGGTCTCCTGCTCGACCCGGTCTATACCGGGCGGGCCGCGGCGGGGCTGGTTGACCTGATCCGCAAGGGATTTTTCAAGCCGGACGAAACCGTCTTGTTCTGGCACACCGGGGGGCAGCCAGCGCTTTTTGCCGAGAAGTATCAGCCGGAACTGGCTAATCCGGGCTAATTTGCCCAAGCTAATTTGTATGAAAGAGACGCCGCCTCAAAAGACGGCGTCCCCTTTTTAATGTTCAGGGTTGGAATTGAAGATGAGCGTCCGCACCTGTAGTAATGGTTGATTCATCCCACAGCATCGGGTAATACTGGATATTGCGCCACAAGTCCGCCATGTCGATATAATGCGGACTGTAAGCATGACCAGACTGTCCCGTAGTATGGACGGTAAGTGAATTACCCAGGTTTCCCAAGTCCACGATCATGCGCATGGACGGGAGCCAGTCCACGGAGTAACCGAGGGTCGGGTTCCAGCCGGTGGCGTTGACGATGGCCTCGCCGCCATTCGCGCGGAACGGTCCGCGGTTGAACAATGCTTCGATGGGGGCAATCCCGGATTTGCCGAGAGTCTGGTTGGCGAAGGTGGCAGTATGCAGATTCCCCCAATTCCATTTGGAGGAATCCCTGCCCTGTAACTGCTCGATCTCAGCAACTGCTTCGGTGAAGGCCCTGGTCAGGATATCGTTGCGGGTCTCGACCTTGTCTTTTGTCGCCTTGTCGTCCCACCAGGATGCATCCGGTAGTTTAACCAGGTTGCGGATCACCTCGTCCCAGCGGGAACCACCCGTTGGCCAGTAGTCCTTGGGAAGGTCATCATTGAAGGTATCGGCCAGCAGGTTCTTCCAAAAGACTTCGAACACGGCCCCGGGAGCGGAATCCATGCGGACCTGGTAGTCCCAATTCCTGAGCAGGTCCAAAGCGACCGCCTGGTTGGGCGTTCCCGACTGGAAGCCCAATTGCTCCAGGATGGGTACGAGCACAGCAGCGTTGGCGTCAAAATCGTCGCCCTGCATTTTCTGGATGTAAGCAATGTCTATCGGAGCGGGAGCGGTCTCGATCATGTTCACGATGCGGTTGGCGCGGAAACCGTAATCCCAATCGGTGGTGATCAGGTAGGGGTAACCCGCCCCCGCCACGGCGTTGTTGGCTGTGACGATGTAACCCTTGGACGGGTTGAAAACGGACGGCAGTTGTTCAAAGGGGATATAGCCGGTCCACTCGTATTCGTCCGTCCAGCCGGGGACGGGCAGACTCCCATCCCCCTTCTTGCGAATGGGGATATTGCCCGGCATCTGGTAACCGATATTCCCCTGGGCGTCAGCATACAACAGGTTTTGGGCCGGGACGTTGAACTTGCTTGCCGCCTGGCGGAAATCATCCCAATTGGCGGCTTTGTCGAAACCCCAAATGGCCTGGAAGATGGTGGATGGCTCGAGAGCTGTCCAGCGCAAGGAAATGGCATAATTTTCGGGCAGCGGCACACCCGCCTTCGTGTTGAATTTGGACAGGTCGGCGTAGGAGTCTGAGATGATCGGGCCATGCCGGGTGGAACGCACAATCAGGGTGATTGGCTTCCCACCGCCGGTACCAATCGTCTCGGTCCGCAAGGTCATATCCACCCACTGGCCGTTATATTCGTACTGGTTTGGGTTATCCGGGTTTATTTTTTCGATGTACAGGTCCATCACGTCGGGACCAGTGTTGGTGAATCCCCAGGCAATGTTTTGATTGTGACCGATCACCACACCCGGCACTCCGGCAAAGGAGAACCCGGCAACTTCGTACGGGCAGTCCGCTGACACCGGACGGCAGTGCAGGCCGATCTGGTACCAGATGGAAGGCATCTGGATGCTCAGGTGAGGGTCGTTGGCAAGCAGCGGCATCCCGGAGGCGGTCAGGGACCCGGAAACAGCCCACGAATTGGAACCGATACCCGCTCTGGAGGGACCCAGGAGCGCATTCAAGGCAGAGAAATGCTGCTGGATGGAGGCATAATTCAGGCCCGGGAGGCTGCCCGCATTGGATGGGAGGGCGGCGGGCTGCCCCATCTCGGGGATGATGACAGGGTGATCCGCCGGGTAGGAGGGGAAAAGCTGCGCCACCTGCTCGGGGGTGAACGTCTTGAGCAGGATGGCGCGCTCGATCTCCTCGTTCATGTTGCTGCCCAAATCCCAAGCCATGGCCTTGGCCCA
>DASVKG010000184.1:0-9101 GCA_036385495.1 Anaerolineales bacterium
GTAAGCCCAACCCCACTATGAGGATAAATCCTATCATCACCCAAAAGGATTTGCTCCATTTCTCAAGTCGTTCCAATATGCTCACTGCTGCATTCTCCTGAGGATCGACCAACTTTTATTTCCCGATCTCATGTAAAAGGCTGTTGCCGTAACCATGATTCGACAAGAAGATTTTCTTAACACGAAATTTTACGTGATATATAAGTTCAGTATATGACCAATTTGCCCGAAAGACAATAACCCTTTTTTCGCTTTATGGGGAAACGGGGGAAGCAATCTCCACCATCCCAAGTACAGAAGAAAGGGCTGTCCCTCCTTTTGGGACAGCCCCAATCGTTTTACCGGGATGAACGAATTTCAATGAATTTCCCATAAACTAAATTCTTTAAAAATTGTGGTTTTCCCATCAACTTCATCACCCTTTCGGGACCCAATTGCAATTCCAATATCTCCAGCTACCTGATAGGCAGACACGTCTATAGTGGGCACAAGCACACCATTAACCTTAAGCGAAGCAATTGAGTCCTGAACGTCCAAATAGATCGTGTTCGATTCGCCCACCCCCGTTCTGAGATTTGTGAGGACACCACTGGCGATAGGTACTGTTGATTGACCAAATGTCAGTTCCCACTGCTGAGTGGAAAAAATAGTCAAGCGATATTCATCCAGATAATTCCGCCTAAAGCGAATACAAGCGTCCCAGGAATAAAATATACTGGGGTAAGGATTAACCACCACAACGCTCAAAATGAAGTTTTTAGAATCCTGATTTGCCCAATAAGTTTTGATCAATCCATCATTATTGTGGACCAAAATCCCATCAACAGGTCCAAACAGCAGGGTCATTTCTGGATTATTTTGATTGACAGAGCGCGTTTGCTGCGCAATTATTATATTTTGCTGTGCTACTATCGTATTTTGCTGCGCAAATATCAGATTTTGCTGTGCCGATATTGTAGACTCTGCCTGGCGAAAACTTTCATCCTGGGCACTCCCTGTATTCTGCGGATTCTGGTGATCGCTGTTTATCGCCTGCAGTTGACTGCTTTTTCCCAAATATCCCAAAAAAAGAAGAATCATGCCTGCAAACAATATTGCTGAAAAAATCCAGGCTTTGGAAAAGCCGTGCGAACGCGGACGCTGCGGAGAATCATCCTGGGATATGGCAGGCACCAAGTCAATTAAACCTTGAGAGGGTTCAAAACCTGTTTCTGTTGACAGAGGGGCTCGTTCTTCTGCCTGTACGTTTTCGACAAAAGAATCATCCAGTTGAAATTGCCTTATCTCGACTTGATCATGTTCATAATCAAGCCGGTTAAGGCTGTCACCAGCCAGTTCTGGGGAAATTATTGGAGCAGGCTCATCCTGATGCAACTCATCAGGCATATCGTTCTTCGGCTGACTATCCCTGGTAGTGACAGCAGGCGGTTCTGGTATGGGCATCACTGGGGAAATATTATCTATAAGTTTTTTCAACAATAAATTCATCCCACAATTCGGGCAAACAGTCGCATTTACAGGCAGTGCACAGCCGCAAACCTCACATTTGATGGTATCGGTATTTTTCATTGTCATATTGGCCAATATTTTCATATGAGCACCAGGGAACGGTGGAATACCATATTGCGGTTCTCGAATGGATTTTTCGATCTCACCTTTATCACCCTATTTCTGTAAATGTCACGGCGGTTCTTTTCAATATCATCAACTTCAAAAAACCAATATTTGATGTTGATGACCAGAAATGTACCTCCTCAAAACCTTTGAGAGAAGACGCGGCCTCGATCCAGAGACCCTATCCCGCACCAAGGTTATTGTGCTTCCATAGCTTACGGTTTCCGGAATTCCAGAGGGAAGAGTAAAATCCTCTCGGTAAGTCATGAGTTCTCATCTTTCGCTTTGGCCACCACGAGAATAACACCAGACCCACTTTTAACTTTCTTATAGGATATTCCTTTTTGGAGCTAAAATATTTTACAGCTACCTTACAGCTACCGGAATGGAAGACGTGGAAAAAATGGGAAATTTTGACACATTTGCCCACTGGTGGGACTGATTAGACAACTTCTCCCCCTATATTGGATAGACATATAGGGCCTCAGCTCCATGTCTATTGGTTCGAGGTTCACCCAATGTGCACGTCGCAGGTCAACGGCCGACAACAGGGAGGCAGGCATGAAAAGAGCCTTCGTTCATTTCGGAAGGCTCTTTTATCCTACATCCAAGTTACCGGATATCGCTTTATCGAAGAACTACATCCTCTCGCAAGCGGATGAGACCCCCGGTAACAAATCTCTCCGCCACATCTTTCAAACTCTCCCCGGCCTCCGAACGAAGTTCGGGCTGAATTTCAGCCACGGGCACCGCCCGGTGGGCGAAATGCCAGAGGGTCGGGTCCAATATCCGTCCATCAAAGAGGATGATATCCAGGTCGATGGGGCGCGGGGCATTCCTATCAGCAGAGCGCACCCGGCCCAGCTTCGCCTCCAAAGGAGTGAGGATTTGCATTTTCAGCGTTTTTTGTTCCAGGGGAGTGTGTGCCAATAAAGCGGCATTGAGGAAATTAGGGCCGGCGGAACCCACCGAGGGGGTTTCCCAAACGCGTGAAATCTGCAGGATGGTCAACTGATCCTGCAACTGATGTATGGCAAGCGGGAGGTTCCGTTCCGGCTGAATATTCGATCCCAGCAGCAGGCAGGCCTGGTGCTCCACAACCAACATCATAAATCCTCTTTGGAGCGTTCAATTTCGACCCCCACTGATTCGGCAAACCGCACGGCGCCCGGTTTTTCGACCCGCACCCGGACTTTTATCACACCCACCTCCTCCAGGCATATACGTGCCAGGTCGGCTGCCAGAGCCTCCACGGTGAACCTGCGGGCCGTTTCGGCGTGGGCTAGGATTTTTTTGGCCACCGTCCGGTAGTTGACACAATCCTGGATATCGTCACTCAGCCCGGCTTTCTTTTGGTCACTGAACAGGACGATATTGATGCGGATCTCCTGGGGCTTTTCACGCTCCCCGTCATTGATCCCGATGATGCCTTGTGCCACCAGATTGGTGATAAAAGTCTGATCCATCCCGAATTCCTCCTACACCAGGTGCCTGCCCCCGTCGACATGAATGATCTCTCCCGTAATGTATGCCGGACCGTCCAGAAGAAAGATGAGAGCCTGCCCCACCTCCTCCAGGTTAGCCCATCTTCGCGCGGGAATCTGCTCCAGGTTTACTTTCGTGGGCGCCCCGTTACTTGGCGGCAGGATGGCTCCCAGCGCCAGCCCGTTAACTGTGATGCGGGGTGCCAGGGTTATGGCGAGGGATTGGGTCAGGGCAGCCAGGCCGGCATTGCTGATGGTATAGGGCAGGTGATCGGAACCGGGGCGGAGGGCGCGCCAGTCGATCAAGTTGACGATGCGACCAACCCCTGCAGGTTCCAGGGAACGGGCGAAGGCCTGGCTGAGCAGGAACGGGGTAGTCAGGTTGACCATCATGGCCCGGTTCCATTGCTCCAGGCTGGTATTCTCCCAACCGATTGGTTCGAAAATGGAGGCATTGTTGACCAGGGCGAACATGGTAGCATGCTCCCGTGCCCGGGAAATCAACGTTGCCGCCTGGGCGGCGTCCTCCAGGTCTGCCTGCAGGATAAATGCCTTCCGGCCGATTGTTTCGATTTCCGATTGGGCGCTTTCGGCTTCTTTCCGGGATTTGCCGAAGTGCAGGACGACGTCACCGCCGGCCTGGGCCACCGCCAAGGCCAGCGAGCGGCCGATTCGCAGGGCACCACCGGTAATCAGGACTGTTTTTCCATTGAGGGACATATTTTCCAGGTCAACCCTGGTCTCTTCCTTCCGGGGTATTATTATTTCTTAAAACCACAACTGGTAAAAAATTCATCCCTGAGAGAGGCATCACTGGCATAATAACCGCGCCAGACGGTTGTGCGCGTAACGGGTGCCAGTTCCCTCACCCCGCGCATCTCAACACAGAGGTGATGCGCCTGCAGGAACACGGCGACTCCATGCGGAATGAGCATCGCTTCGAGGGTATCTGCCACCTGCTGACCAATCCGTTCCTGGACGGCGAATCGTTGAGCGAACAGGCGCACGAGCCGCGTCAGTTTGGAGATGCCGATGATATTCTCGTCTGCGATGTACCCGACGTATGCCTCGCCGTAGAAAGGAAAGACGTGATGCTCGCACAAGGAAAAGAAATGGATGGGACCCTCGATCACCTGACTCAAACGGCAGTCGGGTTCTTTGCGGCATTCAGTCTTGAAGGTTTTTAGCAGCTTGGGATCTCCGTCGTACCCTCCGGTGGCATCAATCAATGCCTGAATAAAACGGCGGGGGGTGTCGCTTGTACTCGGGGTTTTCAAGTCCATACCCAGGCAGGTAAGGATTTCCGCAGCATACCCCTCAAACTTACGCTTCTCTTCCTCGGGGATTTTTCGTTTTGTCAGGTCTACCAAATCATTGAGGTCTTCATCATCATACTTATTTTTCGGTTCCATGCTGATCTCCATAAAGCAGGTCGGTTTTTCCAGCCATGATAAAGTCGTTCTGGTGCAGGCCTTCAATTTTGTGCGTCCACCAGGTGACGGTTACTTTTCCCCATTCCGTCAGAAGGGCGGGATGATGGTCTTCTTCATTGGCCACTTGAGCAACCCGGTTGGAGAAGGCCATTGCTTCACTAAAATTCTCGAACTTGAATATTTTTTCCACGCGCAGTTCCCCGTCTTTTTCGAAAGTCCGCCAACCGGGCAGTTTTTCTGCTAATTGACTTATTTCGCGTTTATTAAGCCGGGGAGTGTTCGCTTTTATCGAGCTGCAATGCATTTGGGCTAATTCATTCATATTACCTCTTTCCTCTTATATAATGTAGACAATCACTCTCTTGTCCGTGTCCTGGCAGACAGTTATTTCGGCCAAAGCAAACGACGGAGGTTATATTGTAAATGACGGTTGCCGGCTCGCGTAACCTTCAACCATACTGCCAAGAGCATGGTCTTTCATTTCTGACATTTACTCAGGTATTAAGGCAGCCGGTTTTTCAGGTCAGAAGCCTTGAACGGACCCGGCTCGGCGATCAGGAGGCGCGCTGCCGGCACAGTATCCCAAACGTTCCAAAGCAGCACCCCTCGCACCCTCCCACCGGCCAAATAGTAAACCACACCTTTTTTGAAAGGTTCTTTCCAATCCACAAAAGTCTCCAGGCGGGGATCGAGCTCGCCTACCGCCTCGTATCCAAGCTCGAACAGATCCGAATAAAAATAGGACTGGTGATCGTAGGGTTCGGAGGCGCCTGCCATGTTGCGTCCAGCCTGCCGGCCCATGGTGTTGGCATTATCTTCGTGCTCGACCCGCATGCGTTTGTCCAGGGCCGGGTTGAAAAACTCAGCCACGTCTCCAGCCGCAAAGATGCCGGGGTGGCTGGTGGTGAGGGTTTTATCAACGATGATGCCGTTGCCAATTTGCAGCCCGGCTGCCTTGGCAAGCTCCACATTTGGTTGGATTCCAATCCCTGCCACAACCGCGTCAACCGGGACATTATGTCCCTTGTCAGTTGTAAGAAGATAGGAACCCTTGTCTTTCTTGAGTCCTTCCACATTCTCCCCCGCCAGCACTTCCACCCCTTTCTCACGGAAAAATTCATTCAAATACTGTGAAAGCTCGGGCGGGTAAACGCGTGCCCCAATTCCTTCATCGGGGAAAAGCATGGTCACTTTTTTCCCGTTCATGGTCAGAGCGGCGGCGATCTCCGAGCCTATAAACCCCCCGCCGATTACACCAAAGTGCCCGCTTTGCCCGCATAACTCATGCAAGCGCCGATAATCCGCCAGGGTACGGAAATAAATAATATTCTCATCCCCGAAGGGCAGCTTGCGAGGCATTCCACCGGTCGCCAGGAGTAGTCTTTCATAGGTGTAACTTTCATGGCGGTCATCATTTACTTGATTCTTTTGGGGCTCGATCGAAACAACCCTTCGTCCAAGGAATAGTTCTGCTGCGCGCTCTTCTGTTTTACGCCAAATACTGTCAAGGGACTTTCCCTTCCATAAGCCTTTGGAAAGAGGCGGGCGGTCGTAGGGTGCATCGAGGTCATCCCCAATCAAAGCGATACTACCCTTGGGATCCACTTCACGTATGCCCCGGACCGCGGAATCTGCGGTCATGCCAGCGCCAATGATCAAATATTTAAATTTTGCCATATAAATACTCCTGTGGGGAGAGCCTCACCTGATTGAATAAAATGCCCGGATGGTCATGTTTAATTAAAGGCATCCTTGCCAGCCGATCCGCTGCCATACAAGAAGATATCAAATTGCTGTATGGAAGTGTGCACAGATGCGTTATTTCTTAACTTTATTCAGGATTTCATCATCCTCTTTGGCCCCTTTTTCGTAAAGTTTCTCCTCATCGGGGGCAAGGTGATAGAGGAGTTTTAAGAACTGCCCGGCATGCACCCGCTCTTCATCGGCGACATCCCTCAACACTGCCTGGGCAAAAGGATGGTCAATCGAGTCAGCCAACTGGGTATACAGCTGGGTTGCTTCGTATTCGGAAGCCACGAGGAACCGAACGGCGCGGACCATTTCTTCTTTGGTCAGTTTATGTTCGGAGGCGAAACCAGAAAAAGGTGATCCAAAAACGGGCATGATCGAAATCCTCCTTTGAAAAGAATATTGAATAGTTGTGATACTTCGAGTAATGGCTGATGTTTCTGTCTGTTCGATAGCAAATAATTCAGATTTGAATTTTTTAACATCCGGCTTGTTCAGTCAAGAATGCCGATCATGAATCCATCATACAACCGAACCTCATCGCCCGCATCCATCCGCGGGGGAGTGTCTCCCTCCGCCAGTTGGGGGAGGGGAGGGCGCGGCCGACAACCATGATGCCAGCCGCAAAACGGGTGGAAAAATTTCCGGCACCGCAGCCCTGTATTATTCCTGGGTCCCCGCGGTTTCTGTGGACCTCCGGGATTGAATCCCTTCTTGTTCTTCCCAGAGGATGGGTTCCAGCCAACTTCGGCCGTCCTTTGCAACCAGCGCCTCTGCAGCTTGCGGCCCCCAACTGCCTGACGGATAGTTGGGGAAGCCTACCGGTTTTCGTTTCGCCCAGGCGTTCAAGATTGGGGTCAGGATCGACCACGAAGCCTCTACCTGATCGGCGCGCATGAAGAGGGTTGCATCTCCTGACATCACATCGGCCAGCAAGGTTTCATAAGCTTGTGGCGACTTTGATTTAAAGGCTTCTAAATAGGAAAAGTGCATATCCACGGGACTAAGATGCAGGACCGAACCGGGCTGCTTGGCCTGAAATCGCAATACGATCCCTTCCTGGGGCTGAATATGAATGATCAAGCGGTTCGGTTGCCAGGCGAGAGCAGCCGAATGTGGAAAGGATTGGTGTGGTACAGGCCGAAACTGGATCATCACTTCGGAAACCATCGTCTTCATCCGCTTGCCAGTCCGCAGGTAAAAAGGAACATCCTGCCAGCGCCAATTGTCGACAGACAATTTAATCGCCGCAAATGTTTCCGCTGATGAACCGGTGGCCACGCCAGGCTCGCGGCGATACGCAGGGACCTTTTTGCCATCCACCAGGCCCGCCCCATATTGGCCGCGCACGGCGACCTCCTGAACCTGATCTTTGGAGATCGGGCGGATGGCTTTCAACACGTCCACTTTTTTATTGCGGATCTCATCCGCATCAAAAGAGACCATCGGTTCCATGGCGATCAAGGCCAGGATTTGCATCAGGTGGTTCTGGATCATGTCGCGTAAAGCGCCCGCATGCTCGTAATACGCACCTCGGTGCTCAACACCCACTTGTTCCGCGACGGTAATCTGCACATGGTCAATATAGCGGCGGTTCCAGATCGGTTCGAACAGTGCATTGGCAAAGCGAAAGGCGAGGATGTTCTGAACAGTTTCCTTACCCAGGTAATGGTCGATCCGGTATATCTGTGTTTCATCAAAAACTGAGGTGAGGACAGAATTCAGGGCAACCGCGGAAGCCAGGTCATGGCCAAAAGGTTTTTCCGCGACGATCCGGACGCGCTGCCTGTCTTGAGCCAAGAGGGCAGTGCCAATCCCTTCGACGATGGTTTCCACGATACCCGGTGGTGTAGCCAGATAAAAAACATGATTGGCTGGACAACCCCATTTCTTCTCCAGGGCTTTGAATTGCGTATTTAAGGTTGCATAGATTGCGGGATCGGCAAAATCACCTGAGAAGTACGAAAGGTTGGCAGTAAACTTTTTCCATTTTTTCTCATCCACCCTCCCACAATCACAAAAACCATTCGCACCATCTTTCAGCCGTATGCGAAATTCATCCGTGCTTCCATCCTTGATATCCAGCCCAACCACGGCGAAGCGTTCGGGCAGCTGCTGGTCAAGTAAAAGATTGTAGAGGGCTGGAGCCAATTTGCGCCAGGTCAGATCGCCCATGCTTCCGAATATTACCAGGATGGTCGGTTCTTTTGGAGATGCCATATGCGTTACTCCCAATTGTTGAAAGGCATCCGGTTTCTCAGTTCGCTTGAGAAAGACCCAGATCTTCAAGAGCCTTTCGCGTTGCCTCAACACTGGTATGGATGATACCGTTGATCTCCAGGCTTTGAGCCACCTCGACAAACATGGGCCGATCATCTATATAAACTACTTGCTCAGGACTTACTTGGGCGATATCCAATGCAATTTTGTATATGTCAGCATCCGGTTTGCGGTAATGGACAAAACAAGACGAGACAAAAAAGTCTATGAAGCTGCCCAGATTGAACTGCTGGACGCGATAGACCGAAAGTTCGCGCCCTTCATTACTGACAGCCGCGACCTGAAGGCCATGTTGAGACTTTAGGGCGCGCATCAATTCGATCATCTCTGGAAAAGGTTGGGATTGGGCGTACATGAACGCCTTGAACTCTTCCCTTGAGAACGTGCGCTCTTGATAGAAAACGACCCGATTTAAATACTCGTCCAGGCTGAGCTTGCCTTCTTCATAAGTATCAAATGTGAGGTGATGGCGCTCATTCATCTCGTCCTTGTCCAGGCCAAATTTGTCAGCCGCGCGTGTTCGAGTATTGCGGTCCCAGCC
>DASVKG010000185.1:0-5062 GCA_036385495.1 Anaerolineales bacterium
GGGCGGGGTGGATCAAATATCCATTTGGTAATAACACAGACCAGTTGTACCCGGCCCGCTGTGGACCGCCAGGGCGGGGGAGAGTTCTGCCACAAAAGATTCAACCACCTCCACCTTATTTTCCACCATCTCCTTGAGTCTTTCCACTTCCTGTTTCGCCCCGGCATGCACGTATGCGATTCTTGCCTTGCTTTTGCCGAGGCTCTCTTCTACTTTGTCCGAGATTGCCTGGTAGGCGTGTCCGCGGCCGCGCGCCACTCCCAGCGGGACAATCTCGCCGTCTTCCATGCCGATGAGTGGTTTAATGTTGAGCAGGGAACCCACCAGGTTCGTAGCCCTGCCGATGCGTCCACCTATATAGAGGTATTTGAGTGTATCGGCAGTCTGGATCATGTGCGTCACCGGGACCATGCGTTTGACTTTCGCCACCACTTCTTCCAGGTGCAGTCCTGCCAGAGCGGCACGCGCGGCCTCGATCGCCATCCACCCCTGGCACAACGAAACGTTGTAAGTGTCGATCACCTCTACATGCACCCCCGGATCCTTCTCTTTTATCATGGATTGGGCTACCATGGCGGCTTGGTACGCCCCGCTGCCCTTCGACGTCATGTGGATGCTGATGATCTCATCGTGACCTTCTTCCACGAGAGACTCGTAAGCTTCAAAATAATCGCCTGGACCGGGGCTGGCGGTTGTCGGCAGGACCCTGGCAGTGATCAACCAGTTCAGGAATTCTTCGCGCTGGATGGTGACCAGGTCGCGTAGCACCTCTTGACCGCGATGGATGTAGTATGCAACCGTGCGGATTTTCAATTCCTCCAACATCGGTTCTGGGATGCTGGCGGTGCTGTCTGTTAGAACTGCAACTTCCTTTCCCATTTTCGACTCCTTGCCAAGTGCTGACTCTCTTATATCCCTATTTTACGCTTTTTTAATAAGAATGGAGAATCCTTTCAATGAGATTCGGCTGGAATCGGATATAATAAACATACCGACTGGTCGGTATGTTTATTTATAAGGAGCAATTAATGCCACAACAACGCAGTGTAGAGACACGTGCCCGCATCCTCGATGCCGCTGTGCGGAGGTTTGCCATCACCGGTTATGATGCCGCCAGCGTGGATGATATCTGTGCCGCGGCAGGGGTCAGCAAGGGCGCGTTTTATCATCACTACCCAACCAAGCAGGCCGTCTTCCTGGCTTTGATGCAGGGCTGGCTGGGGATGATCGATCTGGGCTTGGGGTCAGCCCGCAAGGATACTGTCCCGGAGACACTGGTTCACATGACCAATCTTTTACCGGGCGTATTCGCGGCCGCCGAAGACCGTCTACCGATGTTCCTGGAATTCTGGCTGCAAGCCAGCCGCGATGAAAAGATCTGGAAGGCTGTGATCGCTCCTTATCGCCATTATCAGGAGTATTTCGCCAAACTGGTGGATGATGGCATCGCGGAAGGTTCTTTAAAACCAGCAGACTCGCAAGTGGCTGCCCAGGTTATCGTTTCCCTGGCGGTGGGGTTGGTGCTCCAAGGCGTGCTGGATCCACACGGTGCTGACTGGGAAAAGACGGCCCGCGCGAGCATGCAAATATTAATGAATGGGATGGCTAAATCGTAATGGAGGTTCCTATGATTTTGGTTACCGGAGCAACCGGTCACATTGGCAATGTTCTTATTCGCAAACTGCTGGACCAGGGTGAAAAAGTCCGTGCCCTTGTCTTGCGCGACGAAGATATCACACCTATTAAGGATTTGGGTGTGGAGCAGGTGGAGGGGGATGTACTCGACACGGCCTCGCTGGAGCCCGCCATGCGCGGCGTGGATTCAGTCTATCATCTTGCTGGCATTATTTCCATCATGCCGGGAAAGAATCCATTTGTGTGGAAGGTAAATGTCGAAGGGACGCGCAATGTGGTTGAAGCAGCCCGACGCGCAAGGGTTCGGCGGTTGGTCTACACCAGCTCCATCCATGCCATCGCACGGGCTCCGGGCGGAGTAGCGATGGACGAATCGCTTGGATACGATCAGGACAACCCGTATGGTGAATACGACCGCTCGAAGGCTGCTGCCAGCCTCGAGGTTCAGAAAGCTGTCGTTGAGGGCTTGGACGCGGTCATAGTCTGCCCTACAGGCGTCATCGGACCCTACGACTTCCGTGGTTCGGAAATGGGCGAGGTCATCCGCAGCGCATCCGAAGCCCGCACAATGTTCTTCGTGGAAGGTGCTTACGATTTCGTGGATGTGCGCGACGTTGCTGATGGCATGATCGCTGCACATTCACATGGCAGGCAGGGCGAGAGTTATATCCTCGGCGGGAACAAGATCTCGGTGCGCTACCTGCTGGAGACGGTACGTGAAGTGACCGGCAAGGCGTTTGCCAGCATCAAAATTCCATTTTCACTTGCTGAGTTCGCGGCGAAGTTCACACCCTGGTATTACCAAAAAACCAGGGCAAAGCCACGCTTCACACCTTACTCGCTGGAAGTGCTCCAAAGCAATTCGAATATCAGCCACGCCAAAGCCGCCAGGGAATTGGGTTTTAATCCGCGCCCGGCTATTGAGACGATCGCAGATACTGTGCGCTGGTTCTTCGAAAACCGCAAGGTGCGGATCGAGGTATAACCGCCGATGAAAATAATTGGAGATTGGAAAGATAAAATCGCGGTCGTCACCGGGGCCTCCTCTGGGATCGGTGCAGCCACCGCCACTCGTTTGGCTCATGAGGGGATGCAGGTGGTGCTGGCGGCCCGCCGCCTCGACCGGTTGGAAGAGCTTGCCGGGGAGATCCGGCAGGGAGGGGGACGGGCTTACACTATTGCCACCGACCTGATGCAGGAATCCGCCCGGTCTCACCTGTTCCAGGAGGTTACAGATCGCTATGGCGATGTCGATCTCCTGGTAAACAATGCCGGACTGGGATGGTATGGTTATGGGACCGATATGCCCCGGAAAACAGCCTGGGAGATGCTGCAAGTTAACGTGGAAGCGGTGGTGCAGTTGACGCTTGGCTTCCTGGGGAAAATGCGTCAGCGGGACTCCGGTCATATTATCAATGTCGGTTCGATCTCAGGCAGCATTCCCAGCCAGGGCATTGCCCTTTATGGAGCGACTAAATCCTTCCTGGATAATTTCACCTCCGCCCTATATCGCGAACTGACTGGGACGCACGTCCATGTCAGCGTGGTGCGCGCCGGGTCGGTGCAGACCGAGTTTGGGGAGGTGGCTTTGTCGCAGGAAAACGGAGGTCACGTCCCAACAGAGCATGTTGGTGTCACCGCCGATTACGTGGCCTGGCGCATCTGGAAACTGATGCTGCGCCCGCGGCGCGTGATCTATGTCCCCGGCTGGTTGCGGGTGATACCGTGGACCGAACTTTCCTTTGGCTGGATCATCGACCGGATCGGACCGCTGCTATTTAGGAAGAGGGAATCCGGAACTTAAAACAATTCCCGGCACATTTGATGTGCCGGGAATTGTTTTACCAGGTATTTATGCTTTCCCAGCTACGTTCATCTCATGGATCAAAATATACGGGGCGTAGACGGTACTGTAAACCCACATCGCTTCCTTGCTGACCGCCGCGACGTTCTTCAGAAGGTCGTAGATATTTCCCGCGATCGACATGTCCTTGACGCGTCCGACGATCTCGCCCTTCTCAACCTTGAAGGCCAACGCCAGCGGATTGGAAAAGGCTCCGGAGATGGTATTACCCTGTCCGATGCCGAGTAGATCTTCGACAATGATGCCGTTATCCATCCCTGCCAGGATGTCTTTCAACGGAGTTTCGCCTGGTTGGATGACCAGGTTGGTGCCCGAGGGTTCGGGAGGGTTGAACAGGCCTCTCGATGCGTTACCGGTCGATTCGACCCCCGATTGGGCTGCTGTCTTCAGGTCGTAGATAAAACTTTTTAACACGCCCTTTTCGATAAGTATATTGCGGCGGCGCGGCACTCCCTCGTCATCGTAGGAAGCGCTGGCGAACTTGCCGTCAATTGTCCCATCGTCAATGATGGTAACCTTCTCGTCGAAGAGTGTCTCGCCAATTTTTCCGGCTAGAGGGGATGTTCCCTTGTAGACTTCCTTGCCGTTAAAGCCCTGGCTGAGCGGCAGGCCGAGAGCCAGCGTGCCGGTAGGGGCGAACAAGACGGGCATCATCCCGGGTTTAATGCTGGCAATGGTGCGAGCTTTCTTAAGTTTTCCCACCAGGTGGCGTGCAAATTCCAGGTAGTCTTTCTCCCATACGGTAGTCCCGAGTTGATCATAAAGGATGAGCACATCATCGCCTTCGATCCGGTCGATCTCAAGACCCAGCGAGAGCGGAGAGGTTTTGAATGATACATCCAGGCCTTTCTGGTTGCGAATGCTAGCCGAGACCTGACTGCGCTCCAGCCCGATGTTGCAGCGGGCTTCAGGCTCAACCTGCAGGACAAGGTCTAGTATTTCTTTTCCCATCTCCACCAGTCGAGAGATTGGCAGGTCGGCGATAACTTTGTCAAAGGTGCGGACGATGGGAGCAGGCTCGATCCCGGGGAAGGAGAATTGGGCTTTATCACCATACATGGCAGATTCAAGGGCGTTGGCGGCTAGTTTGTCCATGGCAGCATCATCACTGGACGCCGCAAAGCCGAGTTGTCCCTTGCGGATGACTCGTACTGCAGTGCCTTTGGTCTCGGCTACGGTGCAGGTTTTCAGTTGGTTCGCCTCGTATTCGATAGTGGTCTTTTCGTTCTGCAAGCTGAGCACTTCCACTTGTTCAGCTTGTTTTTTGAGTTGAGTCAGGATATCCATGTTTTCCTCCGGTTACTCGCCGCCGATGACGACGTTCTGGATGCGGATGTGGGGCGCGCCCATGCCTACCGGCAGGGGATACTGGTTGCCCTTGCCGCACCCGCCGCCAGTGTTAAGCCATTTGAAATCGTTGCCAATGGCATCAATGTTTTCAAGCGTGGAGAAGAGGTTCCCGGCCAGGATCACGTCCTTGACCATCTCGGTGATCTTGCCGTCGCGGATCATATAAGCGTATCCGGAACTGAAAGAGAAATTTTCCAGTTGGGTCTGGCCGCC
>DASVKG010000186.1:0-5051 GCA_036385495.1 Anaerolineales bacterium
CCCTGCGTGCTTGCCAGCGAATCATGTGCCTGTTGGACATTGTCACCATCGCGGGCGATGGCGGTGGTGCCGACTACCACGGAGGGACGGTCCTGCTCGATGTAGGTTCCTTCAGAGTTGGCGAGGATGATCTTGCTGAACGTGTCGCTGTAAACAGCCTGGGTGTCGATGATCTTGTTGCTGTGACCCAGTACCACCTGGTTGTAGCGCTCAGCCAGGGCTTTCTTCTCAGCCAGCGAGATATCACGGAAGTCACGTTTCATCTCGACCGTGGTGATTTTTTCAACCGGCTCCACCGAAGCCAGTTCGATCGGCTCGGGGACGGAACCGACCTGGGCACACTGGTAGGCCTGGTCTGTCTTATTAATAAGGGCTTCTAGGTTGTTGAAAGTGGCTACTCCCCAACCTTTGTTCTTGATTAGGCAGCGTACAATGCCGCCTTTATCGATATTTGCATTGGCAACCTCCAGTTCCTTACCGCGGAAGACCACCCGGGTGGTCTCCTTTTCTTCGATTCGAATCTCGGTGTAATCAGCTTTACTGCGTTTGAGAGCTTCTTGTATCCGGTCTCGCATATTTGTCTCCTTTTGGGTTTCCATTTTACTATTAACAAGATTTATTAACTGTGACACATAAGATACCTGATTGGGATAGATTAGTTCCTACGCGGGGGTCTCTCTGCCTATGCCGTTGCTTCGACCTTTTGCAGTTGGTCGTGGTCAGGCAGGGTGGACTCGGCATTGCGGATGAAGCGGAAGAAGTAACCGCTTAACCCAACCAGCGCCGAGCCAAGCCCGCAGAAAATGAGTAAAAGCGCCATCCCGGAACCGGGTCCGTTTCCAACCCAGCTGTTGAAAGTGGCTGCCAGGCTGGTCGTGCCGGAGGTCATCGAAGGCTCCAGCCATTTATCGGCCATAACCCCGGCAATAATCGGAGCGATGGGCTGTGTGAACCAGGCGATCAGACGGCGGGCCGAGAAGACGCGTCCTTGGATGTCGGGCGCCACCTTGGCCTGCCAGATGGACTGGTTGGAGGAATTGATTAGCGGACCAACAAGTGCCTGGGCGATTACAAATGGGACCCAGAAGGCCACTCCTGTGCCGAACCCGAAGATGGCGGTAAAAATTCCAGCCATGATCCAGCCTGCCAGCACTCCATGGGTGCGTTTCTTAAACCCGCCCCAGGCGCTCATGATCAACCCGCCGGCGACCCCCCCGATGGCCGCGGCTGAATTTACAGTCCCAAATATGACGGTGTTGTTACTGGTGCGCAAAAGGATCATTGGCGCGAATACCGTAAAGCCGATCCCGGAAAACAGGTTGCCGAAGAAGAAGATCATCTGCAGGCCAAGCAGGCTGGGGCGTTTGAAAATATATTTAAACCCATAAACCGCCTCCTTCCAGATGCTGCCTTTTTCCTTCTGACCATCCACGGTTTTTTCCGGCTGTGGCACGTGGACAAGTGCCAGCGCGCCAATGGCGATGAAGAAAGTAATCACATCAATGCTCAGGATGATGGTCAGGCCGTTGACCTTTGAGATTGCCAATACCGCACCAGCCAGGATGGGTGCAAATACTCCCGGTCCCGCTTCCAGCAGGGACATCAGCCCGTTTGCGCGACCATACTGTTCTTTCGGGACCATCGTGCTGATGGCGGCCGAATAAGCCGGCCATTGGAAGGTGTTTCCTAATCCGTACAGCACATTTGCAGCATAGAGGTGCCAGAATTGCAAATGGCCGGTTGCCTGGAGAATGAGGATTGCGAATGTCGCCGTCACTGCTGCAAAATCACTAACCATCATCATTAATTTACGGTTGTAGCGGTCCACCATCACCCCTGCAATGGGGGAGAGGATTAGGAAAGGAAGGATAAAGGAGACCTGCATCAGTCCCATCGCAGTAGCGCTTTTGGTCTGTTCGAACATCCAGATAGACATGCCGAATCCGCTCATCCCGGAAGCCAGGATGGAGATGATCTGTCCGATCCAGACGACCAGAAATCCGGTCATCCCGGCTGGGCGTTTAATTTTTTGGGTCGATGGCTTTTCCAATTTCCTATCCAAAATAGATTGATTTCTACGCTGAAAGCATTTGTGACTATTAAAATGACCGGGATTGGATGAATCGTCATCACCCAATCTCGGTGATTTTGGCTGTAAAATTTCGGGGGTCAACTCATAATTCTGGTAAAGCTGCAGGCAGGTGCAAGCTTGCGCATGCCGAGGAATCCAGATATGTTCACGACTTAGGTGTTCAGCTTACCCAGGGCCTGCTCAACGGTCAACTCGCCGCGTTCGACGCGTTCCAGCACAGTCCGCCGATCCTCGCTTGAGATGGTTTTCAAGAGTTCCGGAGCGGGGGGAATTTCCCCATCACAATCCAGGGTCAAGTCGCCTGAAACGCTGTTCAGAGTGATTTTCACACCGCCGCCTTGAACACGGACCGACTGGGACCCGTGATGGCTGGAAAATCCGGTGGTCGGAAAAGCAGTGACCAGGTCACCGCTCAGACTGTGCAATTCACCTGTGCATTGGGTTTCGGGCGGCACCGTCAGGCGCACATCACCGGATACCGATTTGAATTCGTATGGACCTTCTGCCAACGGGGTGGAGAGCCGGATGTCCCCGCTGACTGTTTTTCCTTGGATGGAAGACAAGCTGGATTCTTTTAATACCACATCCCCCGATACCGAATCCACGTCCAGGGACCCGCTGAGTTGCTCCCCATCGATATCCCCACTGACGGTATGGATCCGCACGAAGCTTTTTAAGTCACGGAGTGTGATTTCCCCGCTGACAGAATTAATATTTACCTCCCCGTTAAATCCTTCGGCCAGGACCGTGTTACTCACCCCGTTCAACTTGAGCGAACACAGGCGCGGCGCTTTGACTAATATATCCACCTCGCAAGGCTGGGAACCGAACAACCAGGTCCAGCCGCCGTCGGGGTAGTGAGTGGCGGCCTTGACGTTTCCATCTGCATCCTGGGTGATTTCTATCCGCGTGCGCTGTTCGTCTCCGCTGTGAGACTGCTTGACAGCGGTCACTTGGATAACTCCCTCCTCGCCGGAGTGAATTTCAACCGAGCCGCGTATGTTGTTAACCGAGAGATGCGCCGAAGAGGAAACGGTGAAAGTTTTATCAATAGTTTCAGACATTGTGGACTCCTGTATTTATTTGTCGAATTTCAAGCCGATTAAAACATTTTTAACGCCTGGCTGCCTATTGGCGTGCTATCAATCAGCCATTATTCAACGAAAATTTCTACATGTTCGCCGTCTTCGTCGTCGGTGACGTCAATGATCTTTCCGGTCATGCCGGAGCGCAGGGCCTCCATTAGCTGGTCCATGTTCACCCCGTCTATTTCGGGAGCGAAATGCGCGCCGATCTTCATCCCGGCTTCCATCAGGCTGATGGGGATTTGTACTGTGGCTTTCGAGCGTCCTGTGTTGACTTCGGTGACCCGTACCCGCAGCCATTTGGCACCGCTCGCAGCCAGCCCGCTGGGTGGACGGTTGGCGCTGGCCAGCGCGGAGAGTAACTTGGCGCCTTCTTCTGCGCTCACCTTTCCTTCTTCGATCATCTTCAAGATCTTCATGCGTTCTTCAGTGGTAGCCATTTGATCCTCCTTTCAAGGGTTTGCAAATTGGCTAAATTTCCTTGATTTCTTCGTTACCGCTGTTATCCTCACCATTGGGGCTGTTCGGCAGTTTGAACTTGAACCAGGCCGGAATTGTTGCCAGGAAAGAGACCGCGATCGTGATGATAAACGGGGAGCGCGGCCCGTATTTCTCCCACATCTGCCCGCCGATCCATGGCGCCGGCAGGCTGACTAATCCCAGGCTGGAACTGAACAACCCGAAAGCTGTTCCGCGTACCTTTTTTGGGACTGCCTTGCTGATCAGGCTCTGGTAGGCAGGGGTCATCAACCCCACTCCCAATCCCGCAATGGCCCAACCTGCCGCGTATAGCCATGGGTTGGTGGTCGGCATATAAACCAGGAGCCCCAGAGCTGCCCCGATCAGGATGAAGCCCAATACGATGTTCACACGCTCGCCTTTCTTGTCAGCCAGCCAACCGCCCGGGATGGTGGAGATCATCATGAATAAGCCAAAAACACTGTTCATCAGGCCGATTTGTCGGAAGTTCAGGCCGCCGTAGTCCTGCATATAGACCGGCAGGAAATTCATGGATAAACCAAACGAGATGTCGCGTACTCCATCAGTGATGAGTACCCAGGTGATGACTCCTCCGGCTACCAGCAGACCGAACATCGTGCCAAGGTTGTTCTTCAGGCTGGCAAAAGACAATTTCTGAGGGCTTGCTTCGCCATTTCTGGATGCTTCGCGTGCCATGCTCACTCTTATCGCCGTGGCGATGAGATAAAGTCCTGCAGCCACCATCAGCATCTTTTTGAAACCGTACATATCTACCAGCCAGCCGCCTAATACCGGTCCCACCACACCGACGATCATGAACAGCGCTTGAGAAACACCAAACATTTTGGCACGGTTCTCCTCGCTGGAATGCTCCGCAATAAAGGCGTCGAAACTGGGCCCGATCAAAGCACCGGTAATGGCCGAGAAGGCTGAAGCAACCAGAAGCCACTGCCAGGTGGGGGCGGCGATTAGGGCAATGTATGTAAAGATGCCGATCACGCTGCCAATGGCAATGGCCCGCAGGCGCCCCAGTGTGTCTGAGATCCAACCGCCCAGGATTTGCAGAACGAGCGGGATGATTTGTGAGATGGTAAAGAACAGGCCGATCTGTCCGACCGAGGCGCCCAGGTCCTTGATATAGAGAGACATCAACGGCCCGTACATGTTGCCGCCCATGTTGGCGAAGATCATCGCCACCAGGAAGAGCAGGATTAATCCGCTCAACAGCGGCTGTTTCTTGTCTTGCTGGACCACAGCTTCGACGGGGGGCGTCAGGGCCATTTATTACTTATCCAATGTAGACTTGCACGCGTTCTCCGTCGTCGCCTTCATCCACGTTGACCACCAGCGGTTCATCGCCAGTGAAACCGGTTTCTACCGCCTGGATCACCTCA
>DASVKG010000187.1:0-3087 GCA_036385495.1 Anaerolineales bacterium
GCATTCAAGGACGCGCGCGATCAAGCCGGCAATCGCCGCTCCGTTCACCCCGAGAGCAGGAAGTCCAATTGCATCCCAGCCAAAAATTAAAGGATAGGCGATCAAGATATTCAATCCCAAAGCGGCAGTACTGACAACTAATGGTAACCGGACGTAGCCGGTAGAGCGTAAGCTGATCCCGTATGCGGTGGAAATTGCAAAATAACCGTAAGACCAACCATAAATTCGCAGGTATTGACTGCCCAATTCAATGACAGCTTGGTCTTCCGTGTACAGACCTAAAACAGCCTCCGGAAAGAAGATCGCCAGTGTCCAAAAAACTAGTGCGGCTATCAGTCCCAGTTTGACAGCCAATCCAAGGACGCGGCGGACATTGATTATGTCTTTTTTTCCCCACAATTGCGCCACGAACATGGCACAGCCGCTAACAATGCCAAACATCAAGAGGTTAAGCAGGAACCAAACCTGGTTTGCCAGCCCAACTGCCGCAATGGAAGTAGCGCCTAACTGCCCGATCATGATTACACCGACCATATTAAGTAATGCTGTAATCAGACTTTGCAGAGCAATCGGCACGGCAAATTTGATCAGCAGGCGAAAATACTCCCGATCCCGGTAGAAACTAACAATTCGTTCAATAAATGAGATCAACAAAGGCTCCAGATTCAGTAATAACCACCCAATTATACAGGCATAAAATTCGAGATTTAAGTGAACTGAGGGGTCTTTGGATACTTATGAGCACTATCCAGCCAAGCAAGGGCTCCCAATCCAGCTGCCCGGCCGCTGGAAAAACAAGCTGTAAGCAGATAGCCGCCTGTCGGCGCCTCCCAATCCAGCATTTCCCCCGCGCAAAAGACACCAGGTAAGGAGCGAAGCATCAAGCGCTCGTCGAGTTCCTCGAAGGGAACACCGCCTGCACTGCTTATGGCTTCTTCCAATGGCCTAGGTGCTATAAGAGAGATCGGCAATTCCTTGATGACGGAAGCCAGGGAGTCTGGATCTGTAAAATCCTGTTTGGGCACAAATTCACGCAGCAAACCAGCTTTTACACCTTTTATGTGAATTGCCTTTTCAAGATGGCCGGACAGTGTCCGAGAACCGCGCGGCTGAGATAATCTATCTTTAAGGCGCTGCTGTGACCAGCCGGGAGCAAGGTCCAGCTTGATCAGTGCACTGCCGTTGGACTCGATCTCATCCCGCAATTGCGCAGAGATGGCATATATTAGACTGCCTTCAATGCCGGTCGCTGTCACAATAAATTCACCTTGCTTACGATAAGAGTTCCCCTTTAAATCGGTGAAGCTGACAATGACGGATTTCAATGGAAACCCTTCGAAACGGGTGCGAAAATGCTCGCTCCAGGCAACATCAAAACCACAGTTGGATGGCTTTAGGGCTGCAACTGAAACTCCGCGTTCTATAAGCAATGGAACCCATTCACCAGTAGAACCAAGCCGCGCCCAACTCCCACCGCCGAGTGCAAGGACCACCGCATCAGGATTCACTCGATCTTCGCCCTCGGGTGATTCTAAGCGCAGAGAACCGTCATCTCCCCACCCACACCATTTGTGGCGCACATGAATCGCAACTCCGGATTGGCGCAAACGCGCCAGCCAGGTTCGTAAAATCGGACCTGATTTCATACCAACTGGAAACACTCGTCCGGAAGTACCAACGAATGTTTCGGTACCAAGCTCATGCACCCACTGCAGGAGTTCTTCGGGCCCAAAGTTATTCAACAATGGTTCAAGTTGTGCGCGGCGCGAACCGTAATGAGCTAGGAATTGATTGCGCGATTCTGCATGGGTCAGGTTTAATCCTCCCTTCCCGGCAACTAAAAACTTCCGTCCAAGCGAAGGCATGCTATCGTAAATATCGACGCTGGCACCACCTTGAATCAAAACTTCGGCAGCCATAAGTCCAGCTGGACCACCTCCAATAATAACTGCCGAGCGAGGTTGGATGGTAATTTGTGTGTTCATTAAATGCAATATTTAAACCTGTAAGGTTTGTTTTACCATAAACTCGGTTATTGTGCTGTTTGAGAGCAAAATTTATAAAAATATTGTAGCGAGTACCCGAATGAGAGGTCAAAACCATTCTCCTATTGGGCCAGCTAGAGAAATGTTTCCAATAACCCACCCACTTCTTCCATATTAAAAACCGGCCCATCCACACATACGAGTTTCTCTCCAAGGTTGCAGCGTCCGCACTTTCCTATCCCACAATGCATCCGCGCCTCGAGTGTAACGTAGTTGTTTTTTGGAAGAAACCCCATCTTCTCCTGGAGCATCTTAGTCACGAAATGAATCATAATAGGGGGACCGCAGGTGATGGTCACTGTATTCTCCGCTGAGGGAGATACCTTTTCTAGAAGTTGGGTGATCAACCCAACGCTTTGATTCCACTTTTCGTCCGGGGTATCCACCGTTAAATACAGGTTTGTGTCCGGCGCCGCGCGCCACTCTTTGTATTCGTCAGTGAAAACAAGCAGGGAAGGGTGGCGGGCAGCCCACAGGATGGTCAAGGTTCCGAAATCTGAACGGTGGTCAAGTACATACTGGATGACCGGGCGCAAAGGCGCTCCACCAATTCCACCGCCGAGTACTATCAAGTTATTCCCTTTAAATTTCTTCATCGGAAACCAGTTTCCAAGCGGGCCACGCACACCCACAATGTCACCTTCACCAAGCTCATGCAAGCCAGTGGTCACGGATCCTAGGCGAGCCACTGCAAAATCAACGAAAGGGTCGCGACCGCATGTATTAGCAATTCCGAAGGGTGCTTCGCCCAAGCCAAACGCCGAGACAAAGGCAAATTGCCCTGGCTGGAAGGTCTGGAATGCTTCACCTCCGCCGTTCAACATTTCAACGCGGAGAAGTTTGATTTCGACCGCCAGGTCACGCACTTCCACCAATTTTCCTAGGTATGGCAGCATGGGATTCTCATTCATGCCAATTTCTCCAGATCCAAAAGCACTTCGGTGATATCCACCCCGGCTGGGCACACATCGATGCAGCGTCCGCAACCGGTGCATGCTGATCCAGCGCCCAGTCCGTATTGCTCGGGGTAATAATAGAACTT
>DASVKG010000188.1:0-3321 GCA_036385495.1 Anaerolineales bacterium
GGCAAGGGCTTCGCGCACATCGTCCAGGGTGCGGGCTTCAACTTCGATCATTAGTCCCGCCGCGCCCGCGCGGGCGCGTTCCACTGCACTGGTGATCGACCCGGCAAAGTCAATGTGGTTGTCCTTGATGAGCACCATATCGTACAGGCCGATGCGGTGGTTCTGACCGCCGCCGCGTTTGACTGCCAGTTTATCCACCAGGCGAAGTCCCGGTGCGGTCTTGCGCGTGTCCAGGATGACCGCCTTTGTCCCGGCGACTGCCTCCACGAAGGAGCGCGTCAGGGTGGCGATGCCGGAGATACGCCCCAGGAAGTTGAGCGCGGTCCGTTCGGCGGTCAGCAGGGCGCGGGTCCGCCCAGCAACCAGCGCCAGTACCTGGCGGTTTGACACGCGCACCCCTTCGTCCACCCGGGATCTGAAATCCACCTGGGCATCCACCATCTGGTACACGGCCTGTGCCACATCCAACCCGGCAATCACACCATCTTGCTTGGCAATGATCTGGCCGCGCATGGCTGATTCGGGGGGGACAATGCTATTCGTTGTCACATCGCCCGGGCCAATGTCTTCGGTCAGGGCACTGCGAATGATCGCCAGGATTTCCAGGGAGAGATCATTTCCAATTGGCATGGGATGTACTCTATCGCCTTTTGGGTACTTTTGTCAAGGAGAGGGCATGCATTCAAACATGAATCATACTTCATTAAAGACTGCCTTGCAAAAGCGCTTATTTCGGGTATACTCCTGAAATTAATTGTATTCCAATATTCCAAGGAGAAATAATGAACAAAAAATTATATTTTGCTCTGGCGGTTCTGGTTCTGGCGGTCCTGGCTTGCGGCATCAACACGGCAAGCACCCCCACCACTCAACCGACCGCAAGCGGAGGCAGTACCGGCCAGAAAATCCTGTTCCAGGATGATTTCTCCGATGTAACCAGTGGATGGGACCGGTCTCACACCGATTTTGGATTGACCGACTATGCGGACGGCGGCTACCGGATCAATGTCATCCAGACCGACGCCTTTTTCTTTGCCAACCCTTATAAAACCTTCCAGAATGATGTCCGCATCGAAGTGGACGCAACCAAAATTGCCGGTCCGGATGACAATGCCTTCGGCGTGCAATGCCGCTACAAGGATGTGGATAACTATTATTATTTCTACATTAGCAGTGACGGGTTCGTTGGGATCGGTGTCGACAATGCTGGTACAAAAACCCTCATTTCTTCTTCTGATGGGAACATGGTCAGCGACTCGAACATCAAACAGGGTGCCGCCACCAACCACCTGCGCGCCGATTGTATCGGGAGCACTCTGACGCTGTATGCGAACGGAACGCAAGTGGCCACAGCCACGGACAGCACCTTTACTGGCGGCGATGTTGGCCTGATAGCCAAGACCTTCAAAGTTTCAGGAACCGACATCATGTTCCATAACTTCTTCGTGTACCAGCCGTAACCCACTCCACCCTCCACAACTCCCGCAGGTCAAACCTGCGGGAGTTTTTTTCAGGGAAATTCCCATTTTCAGGATATTCCGCCTATCAATCCTGCGCGCTTTGTTACTCGAATATAGTTCTTTTCGGAGTATCATATGCTCACTTGATCATCCCCCGATGGAGGACAACATGCGCGACCTGACCAACGAGATCCTCGAACTGATCCGCCGCACGTCCACGGATCTGCCAGCGGATGTGGAAAAACGATTGCACGAAGCGCTTGAGCAAGAAGCACCCGGCTCGGCAGCGCGCGGCGCCTTCGAGACCATCCTTAAGAACGTGGAACTTTCCCGAAAAAATTCCAGTCCAATTTGCCAGGATACCGGAACACCCATCTTTTATGTGAAATACCCTTCCGCCTGGAGCACACTTAAACTTAAGCAGATGATCCGCACAGCGCTGGCGGAAGCCACCCGGAAGTCTTATATGCGCCCGAACGCCGTGGATGCGGTCTCCGACAAGAACAGCGGGAACAACTTGGGCGGCGACGATTTCCCGTACATCCATTTTGACGAAGTCGAGGGCGACGAATTGACGGTTGAACTGATGCTCAAGGGCGGCGGTTCTGAGAACTGTGGTGCTCAATATTCGATCCCATATTCAGGGAAGGTCGGCGATATTTCCTTCCAGGCAGGCCGGGACCTGGCGGGGGTGCGCAAAGTAGTCCTGGACGCAGTGCAAAGGGCACAGGGCCAGGGCTGCGCGCCGGGGATCCTGGGTGTTTCCATAGGCGGCGACCGCGGCACCGGCTTTGTCAAGTCAAAGGAAGTGCTTTTGGGGGAGATTGGCACGCGTAACCCGGACGTCAAACTGGCCGAGCTGGAAGAACGCCTGACAAGCGAAGCCAATCAGTTGGGCATCGGGCCGATGGGCTTCGGCGGCAAAACGACCGTGCTTGACACCAAAATAACCGGGCTTTCCCGCCTGCCGGCTTCATACTTTGTCACCATCTCGTACATGTGCTGGGCGTACCGGCGGCGCAAGATGACCGTCCGAGGCGACGAAATCATATACGAATAACTTGTTGGGGCACGAGGCTTTGTGCCCTTAAGGAAGGATTGACCATGCGCGCAATCACAATCCCCATCAGCGACGAGACCATCCGCAGCCTGGAAGTCGGCCAACCGGTGGCATTGACCGGCGTTATGATCACCGGGCGTGACGTGGTCCACAAATGGCTGATCGAAACATTTATCAAAAAGACCCGGCTTCCCCAGGGCGAAGACCTGCAAGTGTATGAGGCGCTCAAGCCGATCCTGGCGGGCGGTGTTATTTATCACTGCGGACCGGTAGTGTCCGGGCTGGATACAAAGCAGTATAAATTTGTGGCTGCCGGTCCCACCACTTCCATCCGTGAAGAGCCGTACCAGGCGGATGTAATGAAACACTTCAACCTCAAGGGCGTGATCGGCAAGGGCGGTATGGGAGCAAAAACCCTCAAAGGCTGCCAGGAGGTACCGGGCGTTTATTTCCATGCCATCGGCGGCGCGGCCACCCTGATCGCTCAATCCGTGACGAATGTGCTGGGAGTTCATAAACTGGAATTCGGTGTGCCGGAGGCCATCTGGGTGATCGAGGTCAAAGATTTCCCCGTAGTGGTGACCATGGATGCTCATGGCCGGAGCCTGCACGAGGCAGTGGAGAAGGACTCGTCCAGGGTGCTGGCGGAATTGCTGGCGGAATAAGAAAACAAGAAACCCGTTTTCAACCTGAAAACGGGTTTCTTTATGGGAGGGATGAAGACCGGCTAAGGTTCCCAGGCGAAATGGATCAGGGCGAATATGGAGGGCTGGCCATGGAAATATTCCACCCCCACCAGCC
>DASVKG010000189.1:0-36369 GCA_036385495.1 Anaerolineales bacterium
GGATGGTTTTTTCGATGTCCACCGGTTCGCGGGTTAAACCCATGAACACCAGCGAAAACCCCATCCCGACGACAGTCAACAGGAAACAGACTGTAAAATTGAGCGGGTCATGGACCCGGTCCAGGATGTAACCGGCGGAGATAGCCGCGATACTCATCAGCACGTTTGCCAGCCCGGCCTGTGCACCGAAGAAAGTACCGCGCCAGTCGGACGGAATGATCTTGGCGATCATGCTCTGCCAGCCGTTGGCGGTGAATCCGGCCCCCAATCCCTGCCAAATCAGTATTATGAAGGTCAGTGCAAGGGCGGTTTTATTTCCCAGTCCGGTCATAAAAAAAGCCACCAGAGCCAGCCCCAGGAAAGGGATGCGCTCGTGGATGGTCATCCACATCACCATGGGCTTGTAACGCCGCCGGCGCGAGACCGAGTTTGCCATGAACAACTGCGGCAACTGCCATCCGACAGCGTGGATAGCAGGGATCAGCCCGATCAACAATGCCGAATGCGTCATCCGGCTGACGAACAGGGTAACGATGGTCCCGACGGAACCGAACCCCCAGCCCAAACCATAAAAAGCACCGTCCAGCAGGTTGACGGTGATGTTAAATTTCAGGTGCGTCCGGACGGACTCTTCCAGGGTGGGCATATTCGTCAATTCTACCACCCACCCATCTTTCGTTTACAATAATAAGTTAGTACGCTCAATTCCGCCTATCAATTTCTTTCGTGCTTTCCTGGGCATGTTCTTTTCGCATTATTTGACTGAACAATTACTTGCAAACACACTGGCAGCAATTCTTTCGACTAATGCCCTGGATCACTTTGTCGAGATATTTCTTCACGGCGTCATGGCAACCAAGGAGCCAGCATGAATTCCCGTCTTGTCTCCATCCTCCGCAAGGAATTTATCCAGATTACGCGCGACAAACGTACCCTTTGCAGCCAGCGTTGGAATCCTGGGCCGGATCATTCTGCGCTTGCGCCGTTTATACGGGTGAGATAGAATCATCTCGTGATGAGGAGCAGTCACGATGAGAATTGAAGTTAAATCAGCCAGTGAGTTAAGCACTTTTGAAAAAGCCCGCCAGGAATGCGTGGTCACCAGTTCCCTATATGCATTTTTGACCGGAACAAAATGGGCCAATGCAGATTGGACAGTCATGGTCTGGGAGGATGAAGACCTAGTAACCAACGTCCATATTGTTGAGCGCACGGTAAGAGTTGGAGACCAGCATGTCAGGTTGGGGGGGATCGGGAACGTGGCTACCAAGGTGGAATGGCGCAAACGCGGCTATGCCAGGTCTGCACTTAAAACGGCACAGAATTTCCTGCGTGACCCCCTGAAAGTTGACTTCGGCATGATGATTGCGACCGAGCAGATGGTTCCTCGTTATGAGAAATTAGGCTGGACGGTAGCGGCACAGTCAATGTGGGTTGACCAGCCGGACGGAAAAACAACCCTAAGTTTTCCTGTAATGATCTTGCCGGTTTGCAGACAAGAATGGCCGGGGGGCAATATTGATCTTTGTGGATTGCCATGGTAACCAACTAAATCATTCCCCCATTATTTGCACCACCAATTCCCTGCGACGCGGCCGGATGTCGAAATCCAGGTAAACCACCTGCTGCCAGGTGCCAAGGGTCATGGTTTTCCCTACAAATGGGACCGTCAGAGAGGAGCCGAGCAGCGAGGCGCGCATATGCGAATGACCGTTGCCGTCATCCCAGGTCGAGTTGTGAGCGTATTCCCGTTCCGAGGGGAGCAGTTCTTCGAACATGCGCCTCAGGTCTGCGACCGCCCCGGGCTCGAACTCGACGGTCGTCAACCCGCTGGTGGAGGATGGGCAGAACACCGTCAGTGTGCCGGAGGTCAAACCAGATTCGGTCACGAGGCGCTTCAGCTCCGTGGTGATATCGAGGATATCAGTGTTGCCATGTGTGTTAAGGGAGATACTTCCGGTTTTGACAGGCATCTCGAACTCCTTCATTACCTTATTTTCTCTTTCCGCGCTGGATGGCTTTCTCACCAAACCTGGCGCGCACGGTATCCAGCGCCTCCTGCAAACGGCGCGATTTCTCAGATTCTGCATCCCATAATCCCAACTGGCGCAGCGGAGCGCCAAGCCCGCTGACTCCCACCCCGATCAGCCGCACCGCCTTGCCTTTTGGGCGGACTTTTCCCAGGAGATCGAGTGCCAGGCGATAAATCTCCTCGTCCTGGTCGGTGGGCTGCGACATTGTGACCTGGCGGGTCAAGGTGGTGAAATCCGGCCAGCGCAATTTGATCCTGATGGTTGCCCCGGCAATACCCGCCTGGCGAAGGCGGCGGCCCACTTGAGCAGAAAGTTCGCGCAGTGTGTTAGCCAGCAGCTTGTCATCGCGCACGTCGCTGGCGAAGGTGGTTTCCTGGCTGACGGACTTTACATCATGCCCGGTTGACAACGGGCTGTCATCCACCCCTTTGGCGCGGCGTGCCAGGTCGCGCCCATTTTCACCAAACCAGCGGATGAGGTCCTCTGGCGGGTGGCGGGCGATGTCGCCGATCGTTTTGATCCCAACCCCAGCCAGTTTCGCGGCGGTCTTGGGTCCCACGCCCCACAACATGCTTGCTGGCAGTGGTTCCAGAAAGGCTGATTCCTTTCCGGGCGGGACAACCGTAATAGCATTGGGAGGAGTATCCTTTTTTTCTCTTTTCTTTCCAACTTCGGTTGCAATCTTAGCGACCAGTTTGTTCGAAGCTACACCCACCGAGCACGGCAGGCCGAGTTCATCATTAACGCGCTTTTGCAGGCGCCTCGCGATCGTTTCAAGGGATTCGTGCAGGTCACTTATATCCACAAATGCTTCATCTATCGAGATTTGTTCGACCAGCGGGGACAGGTCATTCAGGCGTTGCATGACTTTTTCGGACATCTCCCCGTAATTGCCGTGGTGATGCGAAATGACCAGCAGCCCCGGGCAGAGACGCAACGCCCGGCTCGTTGGCATCGCCGAGCGGACCCCGAACCGGCGTGCAGCATACGAACAGGATGCCACCACCCCACGTCCTTCCGGCCGGCCGCCCACGGCAAAGGCTTTTCCGCGCAGGGACGGGTCGTGCAGTTCTTCAACTGCGCAGAAGAAGGCATCCAGGTCCAGGTGCAGAATGGTGCGGGGCATCAATTTAGTATATCCCGTTGTCTCTCGTTATGCTGCTTTGCGTAGGAATGCTCCCGCCTGTGCCCGGCATACTTCATTCCAAGCAGAAGCATCCCAAAGGTGGGGACGATGCTCGTCCCCAAAAAGTTCATTTTCCTAGGGGATATTTAACCTTTCCAGGATATGCGTGGCGGATTCGGCATCCGGTTGAACAATGCGACTGTTATTGACATCGATTTCAAATGGCAGGGTGTGTACAGAAATCACCCCACCTGCACCCAGCATGACAACCACCAGTGCTGACAAATGAGTCTCGTCCAAGCCTCCCTGATCGAACAAGGCGTTTCCCAGGCTGTAAAGGACGAGTGTTTTACCCTGTGCAGTCACGATCCACTCAGCAGGCTGAAGCACGTGGGGATGATGTCCCCAGATCAGCGCTGCTCCAGCGTCCGCAAATTGCCCAGCCAGTGATTTTTGCCGATCCGATGCGCCACCCTGATATTCCGCACCCCAGTGGATTGAAACAACCACCAACGCGCCCGTGAGGTGCGCCGAGCGGATTGCCTGCATGGCAGCGTTGGCATCCAATGGGGAAGACACATCGTCAAAAGCGAGGAAGGCCAGTTGCAGGCCGTTCACTTCCCGGTAGACCGGAAGCATATCGGGACCGATGGGAGTGATCCCTGCGGATTGAAGCACCGAGCGGGTCTCGGCGGGACCCCCAGAGCCGCAATCAAAGTTGTGGTTGTTGGCGATTGAAAGCAGATCAAAACCCCAAGTGGTGAGCATATCCCCCCCGTCTGATGAAGCGCAAAGGGTATAGGTTGAATCCGTGGGGGGCAGGACGGGTGCGAGCGGACTCTCCAGGTTGGCGAGGGAAAGATCTGCCAAAGAAAGGTCTGGGATCAAATATGCAAGCGAATCAGGTTTCGGGTCCACCCCTCGCCCGATCATCAAGTCCCCCAGCATGGCCAGGGTGACGGTGGGCGCTTTGGGATGGCAAGCTGCCAGGCAAATCGCAAGCAGAATCAATAGAAATTTGGGGGCAGGCTTCATGCCTGCCCCTGCGGTAAACCATCTTTTCATGGCGCAATGAACATATTTGTCCAATCGGGCTGGGGCGGGTTAGTCCCGGCCTCCACCAGAGCCTGCCAGGCCTCGTCAGTCATACGATTGGACGAGGGAACGGTGAATTCGTAATAAGAGTAAACTGCTCCGCTGGCAACCCGCCAGGGAGAATCGGGCAACACCACGTATATGGTAGTGGGCTGGCCGACGCCCTCTTCAAGTGCCACCAGGGTGTTCAAGTCATTGGTGCCAGTTGCCACATCGGCGACAAGGGCGGCTTTCTGGTCGGACAGGTCGCGCGAAGCGTTGCCGGTGGTATCCGCGGCTGCCAGGGTGAATTGCTCCAGGATGCCGCCCCAATACTGGATGTGCCAGTATTCATCGTCCGTGATGGCTTCGCCGGCCAATTCGCGCTCGGAGATGTTTTTCAGGAAGGTAAGTTCGCTGATGAGATTCTCCAAGTTGGCGCGGGTCAGGTCGCTCAACAGGTTGCGCGACTGGAGACCAGCGTAGGTCATTTGTGTGAGAGCCAGCAGACGGGCATAGGCCTCAGGGTTCGGTTCCACATAACCGTGCGGCGGTGCTGTATTCCCGCTGCCGCCACCCATTTCGGCCATCACCTGCTTGGCATACAGGATGGTATCGTGCTTAAGTTCTGTCCAGGAGCCGAGGGCGGTCTGCAGGTCTTTGCGCGTCCAGGCCTGGGTCTGCATGAAGGGCGGGTAGGCGCTGCCCTTCGGTGTGATGAGCGGTTGGAAGGAATAGAGCCACGACCAGTAAAGGTTCTGGGTCCAAGAATCCATCCCCAGAGCTGCGACTTCCGTCCTGACCTTGGTCGTCTGGGTGTCAAAGTTGGCATATTGGTCCTCGCCCATGGTTTTTAGGATGCTAAAAGCTTCGTCGGACCCCATGGCGGCAAAGAAATCCAACGCTTTCGGCAGGCCGCGCGGCTTGTCGAGTGTGCCAACTTTGCGCCAAATCACCTGCCCGAAGACGTAAGCGTCCAGTGTGAAACGCTGTCCCATGAAGCGGAACCCTTTGGTCACCTTCTCCTGGTCCTGCCAGATCCAGACCCACATCGAGTTGATCTGGGGAGGCGGAAGAGTCTCGGTGGCCTGTTTGAACTGGGCGAAGAGAGCCGCATCGGCGAATTTGCCCAGGTCAGGGTTTGAACCGAAGACCTGATCCGAAAGTGCCCCATATTCAAGGTATCCAAGGTCGTCAGCTTTACCGACGATGAAGACGGTCGGTTCGTAGATATTTTTCCATAACGTGAGGGCGGGTGTACCATCTGCAGCGGCAGCCGAGCGGACTGCCTGGGTCACAAGCAATGCGCGGCGGGTTTCGAAATCATCGTTCAGGCGGAAGGTGAGCCGTCCGTACCACATCATGGCTTTGAAATATTTCTTCAGTTCTTCGCTGCGGGTATAGTGACCGCGCGGCGTATACTGGCCATAGACCTCGATCAGTTTCTGGTCAGGCGGAAGGTCGGGGCGGTCCCAGATGGGTGAGATTGCTTCGCCGCTGGCTGCGTTGATCAGCGCCAGTTCGGCGGTGACCAGGTCGGTCACCTCCGCCGGAACCGGGTCTGGCAAGCCAAGCAATTGGGAGGCGACGGCGAAGTAAGCAACGTTGCGGCGGGCAGGTTCTTCGAGGGCAGTACCGAGCAAGGCCTGGTATTGTTGATAGGTAGTGGACAACATGGCGCTGGACAGCGACTTGAGATCAACGATGAAGTGCGCAGTTTCCAGGTCGCGCAGCATTTTGTCAAAAAGGAGATGGTAAACGTGGTAGATCGAGTCGGTGGTAATGAAGACCGGGATATCGGAGTAGCGCCACTGTTCGTAGATCTGGTAAAACTCTCGGTACTGGCCTGCCACCGGAGCAGCCACTACGAAGCCGTTTTGGGCCAACAAGGTGCGCTGGGTGTCGGTCAGTTCCATCGCCGCCAGGTTCTGCACCTGACTCAGGTCGAGCGGCAACGTATATCCCCCTCCGCTGAATGTCGGTGGGAGGCGGGCTGCGATTTCGTTGTAGGTGGCAAAGGGCGGTGGATAGATTCCCGCCGGGGATGTAGATTGGGTGGGCGTTTCAAGTGAGGACTGGGTTGGCATTGCAGGTGGGGATTGGGTGGGTTGTATTGACGAGGTGAAGCACGCTGACTGGAAAATCACCATTGCCAAAAATACCCAAAGAATTTTACGCAGATTCGTTTTCATAGTCTCCTCCTCAGGGGACAAGAATCAAAATATTGCCGTTATTGGCCTGGACGAGGGTCATTTTATTGAAAATGCCGTCCAAAGATGAGACGACGGTGAAGCCGAATCCGTTCCATTCCCAGACTTTCAAGGTGCGGGCAATTGCAGGCATTTCGGAAGTTTCTGGGCCCGTCCTGGGGTCTGCATACCGGCCTTCGAGTGCCACCAACTCCTGTGAATTGTCACCATCCAGGTCTGCTGCTGCGAAGGATGTGATCGGGTCTGCCATTGCGGAGCCCGCCCAAAGTTCGTGATAACCACCGCGGGTCCAGCCGATCATAATGAAGTTACAGGACTGTCCTTCGGCATTGTGAAAATCGGCAATGCGCCCGCCGTTTGGCAGCCATTGATCCACTGGCCAGGAATGGAAAGGACGCCAGAGCAAGAGGGAAACTTCAGGTTGCTTATCTTGATTTAAATCGCTGATTGCAGCCTGGACGATTTGCCACTCCGGCGGGCTTTGCCAGACGATCCCGCCACCTGAGTAGATGGCAAGCCGGCCACCGGTCAGTACCACGGTTTCGGGGTTGCTTTTTCCGTCTAGATTCGCCTGCATGCTGGGGATAACGGGGGAGGTTCCGGCGGGGATGGAAGCCGGGATGAAGCCGTCGGGATCCAGGTGAAGGGCGCGCAGAGGGGCAGGGGAGACTTGCAGGAGCATCCCCAGGGTCAACAAAATGATTGGGCGGAATTTTCGCAACATATTATCTTGAAATCATTGTACAACTGCTGGTCAGGAATCTCAAGCCGGCAGTTTGACAGGATGATAATTTACCCGATAAAAAATACCCTATAAAATGGGTACACCAATTTTCCACATTTGCGTTATTATTAGACAGGAAGGGAACTTTTTGGCCCACATTTCCGTCTATATTTTGTTCACAGGAAGTTCCAGCCTGTGCCTTTGCTTTGTAAGGAGGAAGAAATGAAATTCCGACGCATTTTTATCCCGATTGCCATGGTCGTTACTCTGCTGGTGCAGTTCATGCCAGGGACGGTCTTAGGCCCCCGCCCGGTTGCCGCCACGGCTTGTGACGCAGCCGAGTTTGTGGCTGATGTGACAATCCCGGATGGCACCAGTTTTGCCCCCGGTGCTGCCATGGTCAAAACCTGGCGGTTTAAGAATGTTGGCACCTGCACCTGGAGCACATCTTATGCCATCGCTTTCTACTCTGGTTCAAAGATGGGCGCACCATCAGCGGTCAATTTGCCAACCAGCGTTGCCCCGGGATCCACTGTGGATGTAACCGTTAACATGACGGCTCCGTCCTCTCCCGGTCACTATCGCGGATATTGGATGCTGCGGAATGCCTCCAGCGTTCTTTTCGGAGTAGGTCCTTATGGCACCTACTGGTTTTTTATTGACATTGTTGTGTCGTCAGGTTCCACAGGGGTAGTCGGCTATGATTTCACAACGAATGCCTGCGCGGCTGTCTGGACGAGCGGAGCGGGTACCTTAGCCTGCCCCGGCACGGACGGCGACTCGAGAGGCTTTGTGCTAAAAATAGCCGGTCCCAAACTGGAAACGGGTTCCACGGGCCCGGATGGTCTGTTAACCTTCCCTCAGAACATCACTGATGGGTATATCCAGGGGGTTTATCCGGCTTACACCGTCCAGAGTGGCGACCATTTCATGTCCATTATCAACTGCGCATATGGTGCCACCGGCTGCTATGTTACCTTCCAATTGCAATACCAGATTGGCTCCGGCCCAGTAAATACTCTTAAAACGTTCAAAGAAAAGCTTGACGGGATGTATTATAACCTGAACCTCGATCTTTCCTCTCTGGCTGGACAGAATGTCAATTTTATCCTGAAGGTGCTGGCCACCGGCTCCCCGACCGGGGACCGGGCAGTATGGTCCGGACCGCGCATTACGCACTCCGGTGGTGGTACAGTACCACCCCCACCATCTTCAGCTTGTGATCGAGCCGCATTTATTGCCGACGTCACCATCCCCGACGGGACCGTGATGACGGGTGGTACGGCATTTGTAAAGACCTGGCGGTTGATGAATGTTGGTACCTGTACATGGACTACTTCTTACAGGCTGGTTTTTAATGGCGGGGATTATATGGGTGTATCTTCATCCGCCGTCAACCTACCGACCAGCGTTGCCCCCGGGGCTACCATCGACCTGTCGCTCAACATGATTGCTCCCACCTCTTCGGGCACTTTTTTCAGCTACTGGAAATTGCGGAATGCTTCCGGAGTTGATTTCGGAGTGGAACCAGGCGGTACGTCACACTTTTGGGTCAAAATCAGTGTGGCTAGTTCATTCTCCTCCGTCTATAGTTTTTCGGCGAATGCCGGTTCTGCCGCCTGGTCTAGCGGGGCAGGAGCCCTGCCATTCCCAGGCACTGACGGGGATGCGCGCGGTTTTGCGCTTCCACTGGGCAGTCACCAGATGGAAGATGGAACTGCCAGCTCGGCGGGTCTGCTGACCTTCCCGCAATACGTGACGGACGGTTATATCCAAGGCAAATATCCTGCCTTTACCGTTCAGAACGGCGATCATTTCCAATCCTACGTTGGCTGCCAATATCATGGACCTTCCAATTGCTATGTCATCTTCCGATTGGCGTATCAAGTTGGGGGTGGTCCGGTTACTACGCTAAAAACAGCAGCAGAGCGATTGGATGGCCTGGTATACCGCATGGATGTTGACCTGTCGGCTTTAGCCGGACAGAATGTCAACTTCATATTAAGGGTGGAAGCCTTTGGTTCAGCGAGCGGAGATCGTGCGGTCTGGTCAGCGCCACGCATCGATCGCAGCGGAAGTGTTCCCCCAGTCCCAACCGCCACGCCCGTCCCGGGCGCAACAGCTACTCCAGTTGCCACCCCCACCGGCGTGATCGTCGGACCCAGCGCCGACCTGTCGATAACCATCAACGACAGCCTGGGCTCTTACACACCCGGAGGCACAGCCACCTATACGGTTGTCGTTCATAACGGCGGCCCGTCGGTCGTCACCGGTGCGAGCGTATTAGTCACCAAGCCAGTGCAAATCACTTCCTGGACCGTGACCTGCGCCCCAGATTCCGGAGCGAGCTGCACAGCCGGCCCAATATCGCCTGCCGGGAACTTCACTGACCCGATAAATCTCCCGGTCGGCACAAATGTAACCTATACCATCGTTTCCAATATCAGTGGGGGAGCGGTCGGTAACCTGGTTACCACGGCTACCATCACCAATCCCGGCCCAACTCCGGATCCCAACCTGGCCAACAATTCGGCCACCGACACCGATTCCCCGCCGAGCGCTGACCTTGCAATTACAAAGAACGATGGAATCAGCGTCTGGACCCCGGGCGGCTCGACCACTTATACAATAGTCGTATCGAATAACGGTCCATTAAATGTGACTGGAGCTGTCTTCAATGACAACAAACCTGTACAAGTGACCAGCTGGAGCTGGACGTGTGCACCGGATTCAGGTGCCGTCTGCGGCGCCGGATCGGGTGGATCGGTCACTACCAATATTGCCGACACGGTTAACATCCCGTCAAGCAAGAAGGTAACGTATACGATCGTGGCTGCTCTGACCACTACCGTTCCAGGGAACCTGGTCAACACCGCCACCATCACTTCTCCCGTTGGCACACCGGATCCCATTCTGACCAACAATACTGTAACGGATACCGACCTCGGCCCAAGCGCTGACCTGGCAATCACCAAGACTGACGGCGTAACTTATTACACCATCGGTGCCGCCCTGACCTACACCATCCGGGTATTCAATAATGGTCCTCAGCCCGTCGTTGGTGCCACTTTTGCTGACAGTATGCCACCCCAGATCGCCAGTTGGACCTGGACCTGCGTACCGGACTTCAGCTCTACATGCACCGCCGCTCCTGTGCCGGACGGGCTTGGCAATGTCACTGATCTGATCAATATCCCTGTCGGACAAGGTGTCACTTATACTGTGGTTACTGCCCCGCTCGTAGCTCCTGTACTTCCCGCCTTACCTAGCACCTTGGTGAACACTGCCTCAATCAGTGTACCAGCCGCCTTCCTGGACCCGGTTCCAAGCAATAACACCTGGACAGATATCGATGCGGCTCCAACGTCCGACCTGGCGGTCACCAAGACTGACGGTGTAACAATCTACCCGCCGGGTGGCACGGTTACCTATACCATTGTAGTCAGCAACTACGGGCCTGTGCCGGTTTCTGGTGCAATCGTTAGCGATGCCATACCGGCCAATATCACCAGTTGGATCTGGACTTGTGTTCCTACTGGCACCGCCACCTGCAGTTCCACAGGTGTGTTAGCCGTTGGTTTCGGTGATTCGGTCAATATCCCTTCGGGCGGACACATCACCTATACGGTGGTCGCCTCGGTCAACATCGCAGCTACTGGCGACACAACCAACACGGTGACCGTCGCGCCACCTGGCGGGGTGACTGACCCGATCTTGGGCAACAACACCGCCGTTGATACAGATGCCTTCCCAACAGCCGACCTTGCAATCACCAAGACCGATATGGTTACCACCTATGTTGCAGGCAGCTCGGTCATCTATACCATCACGGTCACCAATAGCGGACCTTCCAATGTCATCGGCGCCGTCTTCTCTGATACCTTACCGGCGGGGGTGACCAACTGGAATTGGAGCTGCGCCCCCGACCTGGGTGCCGTCTGCACCAGCGCTACGGGACCTGGACCTGGAGTCTTCACGGATACCGTAAATATTCCGGTCGGCAAGAGCATCGTCTACACGGCCCAAGCATTCATCAGCGGTGCGTTTGTAGACCCGCTTGTCAACACAGCTACCATCACAGCCCCGGCTCTGGTCACTGATACGAACCTGACCAATAACTCTGCCTCGGACGTTGATACTAAAGCGCCGTAACAGCTTATTCCGGGGTTTCCCATAAACAAAACCGGGCTGCACACCTTGTGCAGCCCGGTTCCTTACTTATGATGGTGTTACTCTTTCTCGTCCCTGTGCCCCTTTGAAACGATTTTAATGGGAGTTCCGATGAAGCCGTAAGCTTCCCGGAATTTATTCTCCAGGTATCGCCTGTAGGAAAAATGGAATAGTTTTGTATCATTGACATGCAGGACGAATGTCGGCGGGTCGACCCGCACCTGGGACCCGTAATAGATCTTCAACTGGCGTCCGGCATGCGAAGGAGCCGGATGGGCATCCTGGGCGTCACGCAGGACACGGTTCAGCATGGCGGTGGAGATACGAGCCATCCGTTCCTCCTGGACGCGTAATGCTGTCGGAAGCACCTGGTCCACACGCTGACCGGTCTTGGCCGATATGAACAGCATGGGGACATAGTCCATGAAGTTAAGTTCCCGACGAACGTGAAGTGTGTAGTCTTCTGTCGTCTGGTTGTCTTTAAGGATGGTATCCCACTTGTTTACCAATACAACGGTGCTCTTCCAGGCGTCAAGGATGAACCCGGCAATGTGGGTATCCTGAGCAGTGATGCCATCGGCAGCATCTATGATCAATAGCACCACATCAGCGCGCTCGATGGCTTTGAAGGAACGCAATACGCTGTATTTTTCCACGCCCTGTTCGATCTTGCCGCGCCGCCGGATTCCGGCGGTATCAATCAGCGTGACCGGCAGGCCTTCCACTTCGATATGCGTATCGATGGCATCGCGGGTCGTTCCCGGTATGGGGGAGACGATGGCACGTTCTTCGCCGACCAATTTGTTGAGCAGGGAGGATTTCCCTGCGTTTGGTTTGCCAACAATGGCGATTTTGATTGATTCATCCCCCTCACTCTCTGCCTGGGTTGGGAAGGCAGCCACCAGGGCGTCCAATAGATCACCGGTGCCGGTGCCGTGGATGGCAGACAGGGGGTATGGGTCGCCCAGCCCCAATTCGTAGAATTCAGTGGCTGCACTGCGCTGTTTGGCATTCTCGCATTTGTTTACCACCACAAAAATTGGAGGCAGGGACTGCCCGTCCACCGTCTTTTGATACCGGCGAAGGATTTCAGCCACTTCCCGGTCGGGTGATGTGACGCCGGATGTTCCATCGGTGAGAAACAGTACTGCGTCGGCATCACGGACAGCCATCAAAGCCTGGGCGCGGATTTCGGGGATAAAATCCGCCGAATCAACCGAGAGAGGTGTCCGGCCGCCGTGCGTGGGGTCAATCCCGCCGGTATCCACTACATCGAATTGACGGCCATTCCACTGGCCTTCCGCGACAATGCGGTCGCGCGTGGTGCCAGGGGTATCGTCCACAATGGCGAGACGTTCTCCTGCCAGGCGATTGAATAAAGTACTTTTGCCCACATTGGGGCGGCCGACCAGTGCTACAACAGGTTTCATGAATTATTCACTTCGAAGAAAACAATCCAAGCGCTCTCTCTTCCGGGGACTTGCGGGGAATCAAGGAGTGGGTGTGATCGAACTTGTTTTTGTGATGATAACCTCAACCGTCCCTGGCAAGATGGATTCAACAATCAGTTTTTGCTGGACAAGAGGGACCTGGGGAATTAACTGGTAGGTTCCGGGAGCCAGGCCGGTCAGGTCCACCTGGACATGCACATCGCCGATCGCGAGAGATTCAAGCTGCGGCAGCGGGCCGGAAACAATGACATCCACTGTTTGCGGTGAAAGATGCGCACTCAACCCAATGGCCAGCCCAATTATTTCCACCGGACGATAAGAAATTGTGCGACCGCCTTCAATAGGGGCGATACCTACTTTAACTGTCACGGTCTGTGCTCCGATGAGGGTTACGCCGGGCGGAAGGATGATTCCAAGTTGTTTTTCAATATCTGTTTGAGCTCCGCTCAAGTCGAGCGAGTTGGTCTCTACATACCCGGGCATGGAATCAATGATATCAGAATTTGCCGAATAGACTGTCACGATGGGTGGCAAGGCGGCCACACTTGTCAGGCTATAGCCGCTTGCAGGATTCCCTACCGTCATCACTTTAACGGCCATATCACGGTAGCCACCCTGCTGGATGATAGGCAGACTGATTTGCACAATATCCGGGAGGACGGCTACTCCACGGATGACTGTGCCCTTCACGTCTTCTACCTGGAGTTGGAGGGATGTGGTAATGTTTTGACGGGCATTGCTCAGGTCGAGAGTGGCCTGGATGTGGTCAATTTTGGAAACGAGGCTCTCCGCCCCGGTGACGACCACCTCACCCGGATTCACTATTGCGGTACCGACCTGGTACCCAATGGCCGGGTTGCCTGTTAGAGTCAGGTCTACTGGCAGGGAACGGGTCACCAGAGGTTCGAGTGATAGATCAAAGGTCTTAGGGGTGACAGAGATGATGAGAACTGGGGTAATCCCAATTTGTACCTGAACACCCACCAAATGCGTCCCGGCACCGAGTCCGGTCATATCCACCTCAGCGCGGATGGAGGTATCCCCGGAAAGCAAACTATCCCACACCGATTTCGGGGCACGCAATGTCATCCCCACTTCCTGCGGGATTGCCCCCCCGGTCAAAATCAAGCCGGGATCCTGCCCAATAAATTCGATGGGAACAGGATGCGGAAAAATCTGAGTCTCATCGGGATTGGCTGCGGTGACTGCCGTTACCCAGACTACTATAGCCAGGACAAAAGCCAGGAGGAATGTGCGTAAATTAGTTGCCAGCCAATGGAACATGCTTCATTCATCCTTATGAGAAAACAAATACGGAAAATGCCGCTTGAGGAAATTTTCCTGCTGGGATTTCCCCGGGTTGTAGAAGGCAAACAGAATGTTTTCAAGGCGCTCCACATCCAACCGGCGGATGATGCGACCGGCATGGGCAATAGAGATAGCGCCCGTCTCCTCTGAGACAACCACTGCGATCGCATCGGTGACTTCGGAAATACCCAGAGCGGCACGGTGCCGGAGTCCCATCTGCCGCTCGGGAGAGCGAGTCAGGATACCGCTGGATGAGAGCGGCATCACACAGGCTGCGGCGATAATTTTCCTTCCAGCGATGATCACTGCTCCATCGTGCAAGGGGGTATTGGGATAGAAGGTTTGCATCAACATTTCGGGAGTGACATCGGACTGGAGAATAACGCCACTGTGGATATATTGATAGAGACTATCGAAACGCTCCAATATAATGAGGGCTCCATGCTGGCGGGCAGACAGACGGGCGGCTGCCGCTACGACAGCCTGAATGGTTTGCTGCATTTCATTGCTGGCACTTTTATTTGAAGCCCGAAAAAATGTCCCAGCGCGTCCGATGCGTTCAAGGGCGCGACGGATTTCGGGGGCAAAAATGACCGGAATCGCAAATACCATGGCAGGCAGCGTAGTCCGCACGAGCCAGGAAAAAGCAGGTAAATTTGCCAGGCTGGTCAAGAGTGTAACCAGGACCAAAATCAGGATGATGCCGCGTAACAACATCATGGCTTGCGTATCTCGAACGAGATACAGCACACCAAAAAAAATAAGCGTGACCAGCAGAATGTCGATGACACCGAGCCAGTCAAGACGCTGAAAAATGAAGAGGATGTTAATTAAAAGGTTATTCACAACGGCAAAAGGTTCAGTCGATTGAGAAACGGATTGTCAGCAATCAGGCTTCCGGCGAACCGAATTTCTGATCCAATATAACTTGAAACCCAATTCTATATGGGTCGCAAGATGCGGTCCTGGCGCAGTTGCTTGAATAGCAGGATGGTATTTACAGGTTGTGATTCCAAGGCAGCATCCTGCCAGGCCTGAACTCCCAGGGTTTGCGGGGTACGACGTATATAGCCCATCTCTTTCCAGATTTCCTCCTGGGATACCAATTGGGGCGGCAGAAAAAGCAGGGAGGCCTCGCACTGCAAATCTTGAGAGGCGCCTTCGACCTCAGTCACCAGGGTCTTAAGTGCCTGGTCGATGGTGATGACCGGGTCAAGATAGAGTTCAGTAGTGCGAGCAACAAGATTTTCCACCTGCCAGCCTGCTAATCCAACCAATTGTTTATTCGCAGTGAGCAGCAGGAAAGCTTTATCGCTGAAAGCGGCCATAATATCTTCCGGCGAAAGCGAGCGCGTCCCACCGCTGAGACGAGTGATGAGTTCGGCAATATTTGCCGAGTCGCGCGGACGTCCGCGCTGGACGGCAAGTTCATCTCTCCCGGCTTTACGGGTGATGACTGGAGAAGTATCAGTGACCGGCGAGATGACTTTCCACGCGGCCACAACCTGCTTCCAAGTATCTTCGAATGAACCGGCGTTCTGGATTACGACACTGGCTGCGGCAGTCTTCAATTCCTGGGATGGCTGGGCTTGAATGCGCAGGATGGCTTGGTGTTCGCTCATGCCGCGTTTTTTCATTAATCGGTTTTTCTGGACCGATTCGGGAGAATGGGTAGCCCAGATAGAGTCACATTGACCGGCTAATTTTCCTTCAAGCAATTTGATGGCCTCGATCACGATAACGTGCTGGGTTGCGCGCCGGATCATCAAGTCCGCAGCTTGCTCGACCAGAGGGTGCACAATTTCTTCGAGAATCTGAAGTGCATCCGGGTCACTGAAAACCAGACGACCTAATTTGGCCCGGTCGATTTCACCTGTAGCATCCAGGATATATTTTCCAAAAGTGTCCACCACGGGTTGGTAGCCTGGCGCGCCTTTAGCAATGGCTCGGTGTGAGAGAGCGTCGGCATCAATGGTATAAGCACCCAGGTGTTCCAACATCCGCCGGACGACGCTCTTCCCGGTGGCAATATTGCCAGTGAGACCGATAACGAATTTACCAGGCCAGTTGCTCACAACTGCTCCTCAAGATTTCATCGAGACAGACATTATCATTTTAGTCTGTGGAGCACAGAATGTCAAAGGGATTGGGGAAAAAGAGACCCCCGGTTTCTTTAAAAACCGGGGGTCTTGAGTACATGTTAGGGTGTCGCAGTTGCAGTCGGTATAACCGTTGGAACCGGTGTGACCAGATTGATCGAAACCACCAACAGCTGGCCTGGATAAATTAGCGAAGACTGTCCATTTGTAAGAACACTTTTGTTGAGAAGAAGGAGACTTGCAATGGTACTGTTTAATTTATTGGAAATACTGCCCAAGCTATCACCCGGCATGACGCGATAAGTGATTTTTGCTCCGGGTGCCAACCCGGTTGGTAATGCTGTAGGCGTCGGAATCGGATAATTGGGCGGAGGCAAATTAATGGTCTGCCCAACGGTGATGAACCCAGTTATGGGGTCAATGCTTGGATTAAGCATGAAAATAATTACCAGAGCATTTGGGGTGTCGCCCAGTCCTTGTGATTGGATGATCGTTGATAGATATTCGCCTTCCTTCACCACGTATGAATATATTTGGGAGGAAGTGGGGGTAGTCGTTATTGTTGGAGTGGATGTGATGGTCGGTGTTTGGGTTGGCGTGGATGTTTTCGTTGGGATTGGAGTGATTGTAGGTGTGGAAGTCTTGGTGGGGAAGAGAGTGAAGCCGCCCCTGCTCAAAGACACGATTAATATGATAATGCCCACCACTACCAGAAGTACTGCTGCTCCACCAAGAATCAAGGGCAGCGGTTGTTTACGTCGTTTGCGGTAAGAGTCAATCGTATTTGTGATAGTCATAAGCTTTTCCCGTCCGTTTTCATTACAGACGCACCGGGAGGTTCACCAGCGCGATGTTGAAACCTTATTCTACCTGAACTTAAGGGAATTTGCGAGCGCGATTCAATGCGTATAGTTTAACGAATAAACTTCGTCTGTTTTTTTAAACGGCCTTTTAGGAAAGCGCCGGTATAGGATCCTGAAACAGCTATAACCTGTTCCGGTGTCCCCTCAGCAACAAGTTCTCCGCCACGATCTCCGCCCTCGGGGCCGAGGTCAATGATCCAATCGGCGACTTTGATAATCTCCAGGTTGTGCTCGATGATAAGCACGCTGTTCCCGGTGTCCACAAGACGCTGCAGCACCTCGATAAGCTTGTGCACATCCGCGGCATGTAACCCGACCGAGGGTTCGTCAAGCACGTACAAGGTGCGGCCCGTGGCGCGGCGGGAAAGTTCTTTGGCCAGCTTAACACGTTGAGCTTCACCGCCTGATAAAGTCGTCCCTGGTTGTCCAACTTTAATGTAACCCAGACCGACTTCCTGAAGGAGTTTGAGCTTGTTCATCATGTGCGGAAAGGCGGAGAATTTTTCCAATGCCTGGTCCACGGTCATGTCAAGCACATCAGCGATACTGTGACCCTTAAAGTGGACCTGCAGGGTTTCGCGGTTGAAGCGGCTGCCATGACACACATCACATTGAACGTAGATGTCCGGCAGGAACTGCATCTCTATTCGCAATTCGCCCTGGCCCTGGCAGGCTTCGCAGCGCCCACCATGCACGTTGAACGAGAAACGACCCGGCTTGTATCCCCGCACTTTGCTTTCCGGTAATTCAGCAAAGAGTTTACGGATTTCCTCGAACAGGCTGGTATAGGTACCGGGATTCGAGCGCGGCGAGCGACCGATGGGTGACTGGTCAATATTGACGATTTTGTCGAGATGCTCAATGCCATCAATTCGTTCAAATTCGCCGGGCTGCGTGTGTGCCCTGTTCAGTTTTGCCGCCAGTGCGTTATAGAGTACGTCGCTCATCAAGGATGATTTTCCCGACCCAGAGACGCCGGTAATACAGACAAACATGCCAAGTGGAATGTTGACGGTGATATCTTTCAGGTTGTTGGCACAGGCCCCCACCACGGTCAGCATTTTGCCATTTCCTGACCGCCGTTTCTTTGGAACCGGGACGTGCTTGCGCCCGGAAAGGTATGCGCCGGTAAGAGACTTGGGATGGGCGATGATTTGTTCTGGTGTGCCTTCAGCGATGATGCGCCCTCCGTGCTCGCCTGCACCGGGTCCCAGGTCAATGACCCAATCTGCAGTGCGGATGGTATCGTCGTCGTGCTCGACCACCAGCACGGTGTTGCCGATATCACGCAGTCCTTTAAGGGTTGTCAACAGCCGGTCGTTGTCGCGAGGATGTAGCCCAATTGACGGTTCATCCAGCACATATAAGACTCCCACCAGCCTTGAACCAACTTGCGTCGCCAGACGGATGCGCTGGGCCTCACCCCCTGAAAGTGACCCTGCCGAGCGGTGCAGGGTAAGATATTCCAGTCCAACATTTACAAGAAATCCCAGACGCGAGACAATCTCTTTCAGGATGCGGTCGGAGATAGCCTTTTGGCGGGCAGATAGAGGGGTTTCCGCTCCCGCCAACCGCTTGACCCATTCTAGAGAGCGGAGAACAGGCCATTCGGTGATCTGCAGTATGTTAATATCATCCACAGTAACAGCCAGTGCTTCGGGGCGCAAGCGCTTTCCCTGGCAGGTGGGGCAGGGCCGGTCACTCATGTATTCCGAAATCTTCTCACGGATATATTCCGAGTTCGTCTCGCGGTAGCGCCTTTCCAGGTTGCCGATCACACCCTCGAAGGCGGTGTCGAACGTTGCCTGGCGTCCGTCACGGTTGTGATAATGGATGCGAACTTTTTCGCCATTCGTACCATGTAAAACAAGATTCTGATGCTCGGCAGGCAAATCCTTGATGGGTTTATTCATGTCGATGTGATAATGCTCAGCCATCGCTTCAAGCATTTGCCAGTAATAGCCAGGATTCCCGTCCTCACGTACGTTGTTCCATTCCATGGCAATTAGAGCACCGTCAGCAAGAGTCTTTTCCGGGTCAATCACGCGGTCGGGGTCAATTTCGAGTTTGTTTCCCAATCCCTGGCAGTCCGGGCAGGCGCCATGCGGGGTATTGAATGAGAACGTGCGCGGTTCGATCTCCGGGATGCTGATGCCGTGCTCCGGGCAGGCAAGGTGCTCGGAGAAATGTAAATCGTGATTCTCTTCACCTTTTTCTGCCAGGACTTGAATTGTGAGATATCCATCGCCAAACTTGAGTGCGGTCTCGACCGAATCTGTTAATCTTGTAATGTTTGCTTTCCGATCCTGCTCGGACCCGGAACTGGAAATCACCAACCGGTCCACCACCGCTTCGATGGTGTGGATTTTGTAGCGATCGAGGTTGATTTCTTCGTCCAGGTTGTAAACGGTCCCATCAACGCGGACACGCGCAAACCCGGCTTTGCGGATTTCTTCGAAAACGGCCTGGTAGGTGCCTTTGCGGCCGCGAACCACTGGCGACAGGACCAGGGTGCGGGTTCCCTCCGGTAACGCCCCAACTGCATCCACAATTTCCTGGGCAGATTGCTTGACCACTTCCCTTCCGCAGATCGGGCAGTGGGGAATGCCAACCCGCGCAAATAGAAGTCGCAGGTAGTCATAGATCTCGGTAACCGTCCCAACAGTCGAGCGAGGGTTATGGGAGGTACCTTTCTGGTCAATGGATACTGCAGGGGAAAGGCCTTCAATATAGTCTACATCGGGTTTCTGCATTTGACCGAGGAACTGACGGGCATAGGCAGAGAGCGACTCAACATAGCGGCGCTGACCTTCAGCAAAGATAGTGTCGAATGCCAGGGAAGATTTCCCGGAGCCGGAGAGGCCCGTGATGACAACCAGTTTGTCTCGTGGAATCTCGACAGTTATATTCTTGAGATTGTGTTCGCGTGCACCAACCACGCGGATGACGTTAGTTGACATATAAACCTCGTAATGGGGAGTAATGCAATTATAGCACAAATGTTTTATATATTATACTACACGAGCTTATGTGCGCGAAGTGGTATTATAGTGGAACTTCCAAAACCCGGTGGGGTTAAATTCATTAAATCCACCGGCTGGGAAAATCCATTCCAGGAAACCGAATCCCCGCTTTGAAGTGCAGGAGCACACTTCGAGATTTCAGCATGGTGAATTAAGCGATGGATGAACTTTGATCTTAGCCAAGGAGGTAGATGATGTTACATATTGTCACCGATGGCGCAGCTGATATTCCCACTGGATGGGAAAAGGAATATGGCATTGATGTCATTCCCATCAATATCCAATTTGGGGAGAAGACCTATCTTCAGAATGTCGACCTGGACAGCGAGGGTTTCTATAAATTGGTGGACGAAACCAAGAAGATCCCCAAGACTTCCCAGCCTTCACCACACCAATTTAAGGAATTCTACAAACGGATCGCGCAAAATGGCGACACCATCCTTTCTATCCATGTTACGAGCAAGCTCTCTGGGACTTTTGCGTCAGCTGTTGCTGCCGGGGAAGAATTAACCAGCACGCTGAGGGTGGTACCGTTCGATTCAGCCGGGGGCTCTTTGGGATTGGGGCTGATGTGCCGGGAAGCGCGCAGGATGGATCGGGCTGGTAAAAGCGTGGAAGAAATCGTTAAATACCTGGAAGGCATCCGCGACCGGGTCCGGATCATTCTGACTCTGGATACGCTCGAATATGCCCGTATGAGTGGCCGCGTGGGCACACTCTCTGCAGCGCTGGCATCGATTCTGAATGTTAAACCGATCGCAGTCCTAAGTAATGGGGTGGTTGATATGGTGGAAAAAGTGCGAACCCGAAAAGCTGCCCTGGAGCGTGTCATCCAAATGGCTGTGGCAGAATTTGGTAATCAACCGATCTACCTGGGGATCGTCCATGCCCGCGATATCGCTTCCGGAAACACTTTGATGGCAGAGGCGAAGAAACGATTTAACAGCAAAGAAACGATATTGACCGACCTTGCCATTTCGCTAGCGGCCAACTTTGGCCCCGGCACAGTTGGGTTGGTGCTGTACCCGGTTGAGTAGGAATATGATCGAATGGATTCCTTAGACGGCTCGCATGAGCCGTCTTTATTTGTATCCCTGGATTAACCTGTGAGAGTTGTTTTCCATGGAATGCACGCTGGCGGAGAATCTGTCGTCACCCAGATGACTTTTTGTGTGGGGTCAACAGCAACCCTAATCATCCTGGAGAGTGGAGTCCGCGTGTGTCAGAACATAGAAACTGCGTCCATTATCATGGATGAAATCGGTGACTAGATAACCGGATGCAAAGGCATCCTCGAAGACCCCACGGGTGTAAACCCGCCATTCGCATGCCTGGGGAAGGTCAGCGGCTTTAAGATGGGGGAAATCAGGAGGGATTTCAACCAGCAGCAGATTCCCCGTCAGCGGCGGAGTAACTTTTGGTGGATGGTGAGCAGAGCCCGAGTCTCTGTGCGCTTCAAGCAAAGTCGCTTCTGCGGTCCGGTAGTGGTCGAGAGCTAGAAGAGGCCGGGGTCGACGGCTGAGGCGCCGTTCCACACGCTTGGTGTTAAGCCACCAGTCCACCTGGAAACGATCGGAAGGCAGGCCAATATTTAGACTATCGCGCATCTCTCCATATTCGGAGCGCAGATAAGTGTTGCAGACGGCGCCCAGACGGGAAATATTGAGATGGGCGTTGCGACTAAGTAAAGGGTCGTATGTCCATGTAATTCTGTCGATACCCTGTTTACGAACCACCTGCCACTGGGCGCGCTTGAGGGCAAAGCCCACGCCTTTCCCATTCCAATCTGGTAAAACGCCAAGAATGTGTGAGTGGTGCTTCAGGCGTGGACCGTCGGGAGTTGTGTAGATACCGGGAAAACCGAAGGCTACTCCCACCAATTCAGTCCTTACGAAAGCCCCAAGCATCAGCCCTCCGTTATGAACGGCAGCCAGCAGCATATGGGCTGGGATGACATCCGTTTCGGAACCTGACCAGACCAGACGTTGAAGCGCCTCTACTGCGGTCATTTCTTCAGGTGTCTCCAGGAGGTGAATGGTCCACTCAGCCATAGGGGGTAAATAGTCTGCGGAGCAGTTGGTTGGTCCATGGAACATTGCGCAGGTAGTCCAACCGGGAAGCGAACCGGGCTGGCATAAGTCCGAAGATGCGCGGGATTGTGTCCAGCGGACAGGTGCGATTGACAGCCAGATAGTCCAGCCAGAAAATTGAAGCGGGGAAACGCGGATAGATTGATTCCATGATGATGGTCAGGGTGCGCATGGATTGCATTGGCCAGTTGACCAGCAAACGTCGACGATTGATGGTTTCCATAATTGTCTCGGTCAAGTGGCGCAAACTGAAGTACTCGCTACCCCCCACATCATACGTCTGATTTAGTGTATCAGAGTTGTCCAGGGACCAGATGAGGCAGGTGACCAGATCCTCAACCCATAATGGTTGGAGGAGAGTCTCGCCTTTTGCTGGAAGGGGCAGGAAACCGGGTGCAGCGGTAAGCAGCATCGCCAAACCGGTGGTGAACTCGTCGCCCGGACCATAAAGAATCGAGCCACGCAGGATAGTGTGAGGAACCCCTGATTTGCGAATGTATTCCTCAGCGATACCTTTGGCTTTGAGCACAGGGAAACCAGCAGCGCGGTCTGCGCCCAAATGACTTAAATAGAAAAAACGTCCGACACGAGCGTCTGCAGCTGCTTCGCACAAAGCACGGGTGGCGTCTATGTCCACGGCCTGCAGGTTGGCGCGCCCACCCTCGCCTTCACCCCCCGCCAGATGGTAGATGGTATCCACGCCACGCATGGCGGCACGCAGACCTTGAACATCGCTCATGCTGGTAACGGCCACTTCGACCGGTACGCCTGTGGGCAGGCGTGGAGTGCGCGGCGATGGCCGCAACAAAATGCGGACTTGGTGGCCAGTTTCGACAAGTTGACGGGTTAGCACCCGGCCGATGAAGCCGGTGCCTCCGGTGAGGAGGATCATCGGGGCAGATTATAGCAGAGAGTAATCCAAGGTGATCATCCAACCTCCGTTAATTGCCAAATCGCCTCTCAAATTCCCAATCCACCCGTATATAAATCTAATCTAATTACATTGTTTAATGCTGCTTGGTTATGGTACACGATATAATTGAAGTGATGAAACGCCCATACATTTTTGTAATGGTATTGAATACCACTTTAAGCATATATATATAGTATATTAGTTCATGATAGGCGGATCCTCCCGGGTGCTAGGTCATTGTTGGCTCTTAATTGTGAGGTTGCCGACTGGACTAGTCAGATACGATCAATTCTAAAATATGGACCGAATTACTGAACTCCATTTGATCGAGCAAGCTGAACACGAACAACGCGTTATGGCTGACGCGCTGCGTGATACTTCTGCGGCGTTGAACAGTTCTCGCTCCTTTGAAGAAGTGCTAGACCGCTTGCTGGATAATGTCGGACATGTTGTTCCTTATGATATGGCAACTTTTATGTTGCTTGAAGAACATTTTGTTGCACGTGTTGCACGATCACATGGATATCGCGAGCACGGTCTGGATATTAAACGATCAGATTATTCGGTAGATGAGACCCCGATTTTTCGCTCAATGATGGAAACCGGTCAGGCTTTGGTGGTACCAGATACCCATCAAAGTAAGAGCTGGGTAGTGATGGAGGGATTGGAAAGTATACGTTCTTATGCCGGTGTACCCCTGCAAGCGAAAGGGGAAGTGATCGGTTTTCTGGACCTGACTAGCTTGACCCCGAACTTCTATAATCAAACACATGCTGACAGATTGAAGGCATTTGCTGACCAGGTGGCGATTGCTGTTGAGAATGCGCGTTTATTGGAGGAGGCCCAGCAGCGCGCAGATCAATTATCAGCGCTGCTCGATATCGGTTTGGCGGTCAACTCTGGCCTGGAGATGGACAAGCTCCTCAGAACCCTCCTAGATAAGTGTAAGCGTGTCCTGCCCATCGAGGCGTTTTATATTGCAACCTATGATCATGAAACTGAAATGATCGGTTTTCCACTCTTTTATGACAACGGGGAAATAAGCGTCTTACCTCCAAGTGAAATGCGCCAATCTCCCGGACTGACCGGATACATTATCCAAACCCGACAGATGCTCTATATTCCGGATGTCCTTGCAGAAGAAGCCTCCCGAAAATACAAAGCCATCGATTTTGGTGGGGACCCGAGCCGTTCTTATGTCGGCGTTCCTCTTTTGGTGGGAGACCGGGTGGTGGGTGTTATTTCCATGCAATGTTCCCAGCCGAATGCATATCATCCGGATCAGATCCGTCTCCTGGAAACGATTGCCACCCAAACTGCGGGAGTCATCGAAAATGCGAGGTTATTTGAAGAAGTACGCCTGCGTGCCGAAGAAATGACGGCGCTCTTTGATATCGGCATAACCCTCACTTCAGGTTTGGACATGGACCAGGTTTTGAAAACCCTGCTGGAAAAATGCCGGCAGGTTCTTCCCGTGGAGGCGTTTTATATCGGAATCCTGGACCCGGACACCGACTTGATCCAACACCCGCTTGCCTTTGATAGAGGCGAATTTCCGCAGATTCCTACTCGCGACATTCGAAAAAACCCCGGGTTAAGTGGTTATGTGATCAATAACCGTCAGACTCTCTACATCCCGGATATAACATCCCCCGATGCCATTGCAACTTTTCAAATTTTCCGTACCAGCGGTACACCCACGCGTGCATATGTTGGTGTGCCCATGATTGTGGGAGATCGCATTGTGGGGGTTATTTCAATGCAAAGTTACAAACCGAATGCATACGATCCAGCCCAGATCCGCCTGCTTGAAACAATCGCCACCCAGGCCGCGGTGGCCATCGAAAACAGTCGCCTTTATGAGAAAGCCCAGCAGGAAATTAGGCAACGCGAAAAAGCCGAGCACCGTTACCGGGCTTTATTCGAGCAATCACATGATGCCGTGTTTATTCTGGATATTAAAGGCAAACACCTGGAGGTGAATCAACGCGCTGCTGATTTACTCGGTTACACGGTTGAGGAATTAACTCAACTATCTGCCATGGATATTTCCGCTCAGAAGAAACAGACCGAACATATTCTGGAACGTTTAAAGAATGGTGAAATCATTCCCCTCTATGAACGTGATTTCATTAAAAAGAACGGGGAGAAAGTCACCGTTGAGATAAACGCCGAGCTGGTATGCGATGATAATGGGGTTCCTATTCATATTCAGAGCGTTGCTCGGGATATTTCTGAACGTAATCAGAATGAAGCCGTATTACGGACGGCCAATCAAAAATTACGGAACCAGCTTGTGGAAATTGAGATGTTACATACCCAGTTACAGGAGCAAGCCACGCGCGACTCTTTAACTGGATTGTATAACCGTCGTTATCTCGAGGAGTCCCTAGTTCGCGAGTTTCAGCGGGCTGAGCGTGAAAAGAGCACGGTCTGTCTCATAATGCTTGATATCGATAGATTCAAAGCATTCAACGATACCTATGGTCACGATGCTGGTGATCTGCTTCTTAAAAAACTGGGCGAGATCTTACAATCCGATGTCCGTGGCTCTGATATTTCCTGTCGCTTCGGGGGAGAAGAATTCCTTATAGTCATGCCGGGTACCCAACTTAAGAAAGGCCACGAACGGGCCGAACATTTACGGACTTCTTTTTTATCGCTTGATATTGTGCATCTGGGGGTAAAACTGAATGCCACGTTGTCAATCGGAGTGGCGGTATTCCCGCGTCACGGCGACACATGGGAAAAAGTCCTGCATGCTGCCGACCAGGCGATGTACGCTGCCAAGCTTGCCGGGAGGAACTGCACACGCACCGCCAATTAATAATAACGCACGAAGGGCGTTTTATTATTTCTTCTTTGGCTCTGCCATTTCCTGCCGGACGGTTTTCAAAAGGCTTTCAGCTTTGAGTTCGTTCAAGGTGTAACAGGGGGCTTCGAGGTGATCGGCCAGCGCCTGGGCAAGTCCCTGATCAAAGGAAGCGTGCTCCATGTTGATCACCACGGTCCGATACCCTCGAGCAGCGATCTGCTCGGCGAAACCGAAGGCTTCCTCCTGTGGGGGTAGGACACCAATCGAAACGTTTCCCGCCCCATCGGTCAGGATGATAAGCAGCGGTTCCACATCAGGATGGATCATCTGCTCCTGGGTTAGGACTTGGTAGGTCATTAATAGGCCGGCCGAGAGAGGCGTCTTGCCACCCACCGGTATATCAGATAATGCGCGCTGTGCAAGGGTAATGGAATTCGTCGGCGGAAGGATGAGGGTTGCTCGGTCTTTTTGGAAGACGATAAGACCGACCCGGTCGCGGCGCTGATAGGCGTCGGTCAGCAGAGATAAAATGGCGCCCTTCGTGGCGGTCATACGCTCTGCCACAGCCATGGACCATGAAGCATCCACCAAAAACAGGATCAGATTGGCAGCCTTCTTGACACGTACTTTGCGCTGCAAGTCTCCCTTCTGGATGGCAAACGCCACCTTCTTGCGTTGTTCCGTGCGCTGTTTTTGGAATGGCGCAGCTGCGCGAATGGTGGCATCAAAGGCCACATCATCTGTTTTTCCGTTTGCCGGACGGGATTGGATATAACGACCGCGTTTGCGCTCTGTATGTGTGCGCGACCGGCGTCCGGAATGCTGGCGGGTTAATTTGTCGAGGGGGGTATCGAGTTTGCGCGGGTCAAAAGTCTCGCCGACCTTGACCTTTTTTCCGCCGTCCCACCAGTGGGCATCTTGTGGGCCGAAAACAGTCTGTTGGGGGGAAGGTTCGGCATCTGGCGGCTGATCGGGGTTATCCTGCTCTTCGGCTTCAGTTATTACTTTTTTTTTATAGATTCCGTGTCAGAGTCTTTCTCGGCCGGTTCTGAAGGTTCCCCTTCAGATGACGAACCTTGCAATTGTTCGATGCGTTCCTGCAACTGCTCCGGAGAGATCTCGCTTTGATGGAAAGGACCGTGCTTAATGCGGTGGGGGAGAGCCAATTCAGCAGCCAGAGCAATATCCCGATCCGTGATGGAGCTGCGTCCCTCGTAAGCGGCATGAGCACGTGCGGCTTTCAGGATGACCAGGTCAGCGCGGTGGCCGTCCACGTTAAGGGAAGCGGTTAGTGCGGCGATGGAAAGCAGGTCGCGGCGGGTGTAGGTAACTTTTTCGACCATGGTACGGGCCTGGGAAATGATGCGGCTGAGTTTATCTTCGTGCGGCTGCCATAGTTTGTGGAAGGCTTCCGAGTCAGACTCGAAAGCTAGATTGTTTTCTATAATAGTCACCCGGTCGCGAGCGTCGCGGATTCCCGTTATATCCACGGAAAGAGCGAAACGGTCGAGTAATTGCGGACGCAGATCACCTTCTTCGGGGTTCATTGTGCCAACCAGGATGAATCGTGCGGGGTGGGAAAAGGAGATGCCCTCGCGTTCCACGATGTTCATACCCATGGCCGCAGAGTCGAGCAACACATCGACTACGTGATCGTCAAGGAGGTTCACTTCGTCAATGTAGAGCAAGCCGCGGTTGGCAGCGGCCAGCACGCCCGGTTCGAAATGGCGTTCGCCCTTCTGAATGGCTTGTTCGATGTCAAGCGTGCCAACCACCCGATCTTCGGTAGCCGAGACGGGCAGGTTGACGAATGGGATTGGTTTTTCTTCGACCGGGAGCGGCTCACCGGAAGCGGCCCTCTCACGGCACTCAGTGCACCAGGACGTGGGCTGGTCGGGGTCACAACCAAAGCGGCAGCCGTGCACTGCCCGCACCTTAGGTAGCAGGACGGCCAGACCGCGTGCTGCTGTGGACTTGGCAGTGCCGCGCTCGCCGCGAATCAGCACCCCGCCGATGCGAGGATCTACGGCATTGAGGATGAGGGCGCGTCGCATGCGCACTTGTCCAACGATGGCTGTGAAAGGGTAAATAGTAGGCATGAATGACTCCGCGCCGGATTATACTGCCTCTTGCAAGAATCGGTGAACGCTGGAAACAATTTTTATCGCCATAAATATGTCCGCAAAACCTTTATGGTCATACTTGAACGAAATAAGGACGGGTTAGAATGCCCGTCCTTTATATTTTTTGACTTAGCGATAGATTTTATTCCCGGCTATTTTTGGTTATCCTGCCTTGACTGAGGCGGTCACCCAGGACCGGAAGCGGGACAACTGCCCTGTCTGTTTCAGATTAAGACCGGCGATGTAGAAATAACCAGCCGAGTAGATCAGCAGCCAGGGCGAGGTTTGCAAACCGAAATAAAACGCCAATATTATACCCGTGAGAAGGGCATAGAAACCCAGTCCCAGTTCTGCCCAAATCATAGGGCTGAGGGACATGGCATAAAGGCTGTTAACCCAATTTCCCTTGGTGTTTGTCAGATTAAATTTGGGGGTGCGGACGAAATCGCCGCGGTTTTTGCCGAATAGACCTTCCAGGACTGCAACAGTGTTATTAAGCGACAAACCGAAGCCAAGGAGCGTCAGGATCGGAATCAAACGCAATCGGTCGGTCAGGTGTGGCAAGTGTTCTGTTGCTGAGAGCAGGTACATCAGCGGTGGTGCGAAGGCGGCGAGCAACATCCAAGACATCCATTTGAATACCTGGGGAGTGAATAAACCGACCGGCAGCATCAACAAAAGCGTTCCCAGCATGAGCGGATGAACCAGATAGCCGGTGAGGTGAATAAGTCCGAGTATTTTCTTGTACCAGGGTGTCTTAGACTCAAGCAGGGATGGGATCAATTTCTTCAGGGTCTGAAAACTGCCTTTAGCCCACCGAAACTGTTGCTTTTTGAAGGCCTCTATCTGGGCTGGTAATTCCCCCGGGACAACCACGTCTGGTAGGTAATCGATCTGCCAGCCGAGCAACTGCGCCCGATAGCTCAGATCCAGGTCTTCGGTCAAGGTATCAGACATCCATCCTCCAGATTCCTCTATGCAGGCCTTGCGCCAAAGCCCGGCTGTGCCGTTGAAGTTCATGAAGAGGTGATTGCGGGATCGGGCTGCTTGCTCGACGACGAAATGCCCGTCAATTCCCAGCGACTGTGCCATGGTCAGGGAATTGTATTTATCGTTCACGTGACCCCAGCGGGTCTGGAGACATCCTAGATGCGGGTCAAGAAACTCGGGGACGGTCTTTTTAAGCCAGTCAGCCGTCGGAACAAAATCAGCGTCGAAGATGGCAACCAGCTCACCCGTGGCGGCTTTCAAACCTTCGGCTAGAGCACCCGCCTTGAACCCGGTCTTGTTGTCACGATGGATTAGTTCGATATCCAGGCCCTTGCTGGCGTATTTATTCACCAGGAGACAGATCAGATTGTTCGTATCGTCGGTCGAATCATCAAGCACCTGGACCTGAAGCCGGTCACGGGGATAGTCGAACCTGGCAACGGCGTTGATCAGCCTTGTGATGGTGTAACGCTCGTTAAACGTGGGAAGTTGCACGGTGACGTGCGGCCACTCATCGGGATGGATTGGGCGGCTATGGTGATTTGGCTTGTTCTTTGTACGAAGGTAAAGGATGACAGAGACCAGGTTGTTCAGACTATAAACGGCCATCCCGACCAATGTCAGTATATATAAAAAATCAATGAATTCAAGAAAAATTTTCCACATTTATTCAATCCTTTGAAATTCCGGCTGCAGAGATATCTTAAAATCCCTTGCGGCAGTTAGAGGACTTCCCGGTTGTTAATTGCCGGATTATAGTCTTTTGATGAAATGGATGCGAGAGTTTATAGGTGGATGTTTATATAGTGTTAAGAAATAGAGGCGATATAATCAGGAGAAATTTGTAAAACTGAGGTGCTTTCATGCATGAACTCGCTCCCGGCCTTTCTTTTGAATTCGAACACACTGTTTCTGACTTAGACACTGCCTCGCATTGGGGCAGCGGAGGCCTGCATGTTTTCTCGACCCCAGCTTTGGTGGGTCTGATGGAGAGCGCAGCTGTTGTGGCCTTGCGTGGTCACTTGCCTCCCGGCCAAACCACCGTCGGTGGGCATATAGATGTTCATCATCTGGCCGCAACTCCGGTGGGGATGCAGGTGCGTGCCCGGGCGGAATTGATTGCCATCGAAGGCCGTAAACTTATCTTCAAAGTCCAGGCATGGGATGAGGTCGAATTAATCGGCGAAGCTGACCACGACAGATTTGTGATCGACGAAGCGAAGTTTATGGCGAAGGTGGCGATAAAGAACTTGAAGTAAAGGGAAAATTGGACCCATCCTGGGTGCCATGGAAGGTAACCAAACAAGTACCCAAGCTGCCATGCGCAATGCAGCATGGATGGGTTTGAATTTACCGGGAGTATTTTTCGTGAATCCAGCAACAAGAAAATCGCCGGGAGAAAAGATAGGGGAAAAAAAGGGGATGGCAATATGCCATCCCTGTCTGTGTCGGAGAAGCCGGGCTAGTGCAGGTTAATCACAACAGAATCAAGGGCCAGGACGGAACCATCCGCCGCACTGATATCCTTAAACTGGATGACAAGCAAACCAGTAACGCCTGCGCTGCTCAGGTTAAATGTCTTTGTGAATGTACCAGGCGTGCCCATCCCGGCGGAAGATACCAGTAGTGAAGACGAGTCGACTTTAGAGCCGTCCAAACGATAAACGCCATAATTCAGTGTATTCTCGAAGGGCGAGATGGCTATACTCCCGTTGACTGAGAAGGGATTGGTAACCGACACCCAGTTGCCTGGAAGAGTGATGTTGATGGAGCGTTCAACTCCCAATGGGCCGGAAGTCAACTCCATCAGCCAAAGATTGTTTCCCAGCAGCCAGAAGGATTGCTCTTCGGCCTGAGATGGGCAACAGAGTGGGTCACTGGGTCCATGCACGATCAATTTCAAATGGATCACGCCGAGAGAAATATTGGCACTATTAACCAAAACCCGATCACCCAACTGGATCTGGCTAATCTGGTGCGGAGAACCGCCCTGGTTAATGACAGCCACGACGGATTCAAATGTGCCGCTGCCTCCGCCATTCTCTGCCAGAATGACAGCTGCATCGGCTTTCTTATCACCGTTTATATCCCCATAAGCGAAAACGGTCAGCATCTGGACTGAGTAAGCAGTCGCACCGGACCCTTCCGAATAAGACCCGTTTACCAATTTAACGGTCCGCCCGTAGTACGGGGCATAATAGGTGGCATTGCGAAGGATATCCACTGAGAGTTCGGGAACAGAGGATGGCACAGTGGAAGAGGTGGGCATGAGAGCTGGCGTATCGGTGAGGGTGGGGGGCGGAATCAGTGTATCGGTGATGGATGGAATAGGTGTGCTGGTATCGGATGGGATGAGTGTGTAGGTCAGAGTCGGGATTGATGTCTCGGTAATTGATGCAGGCGGGATAAGTGTGTCGGTCACGAGTAAAGGTGGTGTGTTGGTGGAATTAAACTGGAAGTTGCAGGCTAATAATGCCAAAACAAGCGCCAGAGCAGGGAGCATCGATTTGCGATTCATATCATTCTCCTTGAAAAACAATCGAATCCCGGTAGTTGTGAGTGCTCTGCCGGAGGTTGGTGTTTACGGAATCAATGGAGTCCAAGTTCCACCATTATCAGTGGTTTTGTAGAGTTGTGAGTGACCGGCATCGTCCGGACCGGTGAGCGCCCAACCGGTAAATTGACCTGTGGATCCAGGGACGAAATCTAATTGAGACAATCGTCCGCTCAGGTCGAGGCTGGTGGGCGTCCCGCCCCATATTTGGCCTCCGTTGGAGGTCATATACAGGGTCGTTCCGCCATCCCAGCTCCAGCCATGCAGGGCGTCGGCAAAAGAATAAAGACCCGGTTTGGTCTCCATATTGACATTCGTTGGGTCGCCGGACCATGTGGTTCCACCGTCGTGGGTGGTATAGAAGGTGAATTCGGTGTTAGTTGACATATAGACCACCAGTGGCAGAAAACCGTCACTCCCAAAGAAGACTGGTGCTTGAGGCATATACTGATATGATTCATATCCTGCTGGTAATGGAATGTTTTGTTGTTCCCAGGAAATTCCGCCATCGTGTGTGACGAACAAGTAGACTTCCCCGTCAACGGGACGTGTACCGGTGACCCAGCCGGTGTTGGCATCCGTGAAAATCATGCCGTTTTTTATGCCGCTTAGTGGCAGGCTGCCGGATGAATCAGGCCGGGTGGGGTCGTCATTGAAAACGCTGAGCCATGAGGCGCCGCCGTCAGAGGTCTGAAATACTTCCACGGATTGGGAACCCGCGCCTGCGCCCCGGTCAGCCAGGATGCGGCCGGTGCTGGCATTCAGGAATTGGATGACGCCTCCTCCGAACGGCACAGCGAACGAGGACCAAGTGACTCCGCCGTCGGCGGTATGGTATAAAGTGCCAGTAAAAAAGTCAGCATTTGGGACCAGCACCCAGGCGGTATTAACATCCAGCACATCGAGGTTGGTCGAATAGCCAATGCCGGTCAGGCCAGGGGGGGTTGCATTGAGCCAGGTCGTGCCACCATCTACAGTTCGCAGGATATAACCGCTGTCGTTACTTGCAATGCCCCAGCCGTTGTTTGCGTCCAGAAAGGCTATATGGGTGAGTGCGGGAGAGGCAACCGCTTGCATTTTCAGCGGGGTCGGGAGAGGAGTATTCCCGACCGTCGCAATTGGGGTGGGTGTCTCGGTGATGACGACGGGACCGGGTGAATCGGTGTTGATGGCTGGAGTACCCGTCACAGGAGCGGGCAATTGCGCCAGACTGCAGGCTGCCATTGAAAATACCAGCAGAATTACGAGGAGAAAAAACATGGGACGCATACAACACTCCTTTGAACATAGGCCAATTTTAAAGCGCTAATTGAATGATTGTACGCCTCGATTCCCCTTGCAGGTAGGGGGAATCGAGAATATATCCTTTTAGACGTTACAGCGCCGTGAAAGTTCCACGGCGCTGCGGTTTTTATTGGATACCTGCTAACCGATCCATTCGATGATGGTCGCTTCTCCCTGCCCGACACCGACGCACAAGGTTGCCAGGCCGTAATAAGGGCGTTTCTCGGATGGCGCACGCCGTTTCATTTCATGCAGCAAGGTGGTCAGAATACGTGCCCCGGAACACCCCAAAGGATGACCGAGTGCAACCGCTCCGCCGTTTACATTGACGAGTTCGGGGTCCATTCCCAGGTCTTCGATCACGGCCAGGGATTGGATGGCAAAGGCCTCGTTTAATTCGATCAGGCCAATATCCTTTAAGGAAAGGCCAGCACGTATGAGAGCCTTTTGTACTGCCGGAACGGGACCCAGTCCCATTATTCGGGGGGGAACCCCGGCAGCTGCCGACGATAGAACTTGAGCCAGCGGTTTCAGGCCCAATTCTTTGGCTTTGGTGGCGCTCATCAGGAGCAGTGCGGCTGCCCCGTCATTCAGGCCGGAGGAGTTACCAGCGGTGACTGTCCCTCCCTCTTTGCGGAAGGCCGGTTTCAATTTGGCAAGACTCTCCAGCGATGTGTCGCGGCGCGGGCGTTCGTCCGTGTCCACCACTTTGGGGTCTCCTTTGCGCTGCGGGATCTTTATTGGGAGGATTTCCCCTGCAAACTTTCCCGAGTCAATGGCGGCAATCGCGCGCTGGTGCGAGCGGACTGAAAACTCATCCTGCATCTGGCGGGTGATGTGCGGTTTCATTTGAGCGATGTTTTCAGCAGTTTCCCCCATTTGCTCAGTGCCGTATTTCTCCTGCATCTTGGGATTTGGATAACGCCACCCCAGGGCGGTGTCGTAGGCGATCAGGTTGCCAAAAGGGAACCCCGATTCGGCCTTGGGGATTGAATAAGGGGCACGGCTCATGGACTCCACGCCGCCGGCAATGAATACCTCCCCTTCACCGGCCTTGATGGCGCGGGCGGCCTGGTTGACAGCATTCAGCCCGGAGGCGCACAGCCGGTTGACGGTCACTCCTGCCACTTCGACAGGGAACCCGGCCAGCAGGAGTGCCATCCGTGCCACGTTGCGGTTATCTTCACCGGCCTGGTTGGCGCAACCCAGATAGACTTCTTCCACCAGGGCCGGGTCCAGATGGTTGCGCTCCAAAATGGCTCTGAGCAATTGCGCAGCCAGGTCGTCAGGACGCACAGGAGCCAGAACGCCACCCAAGGTACCGATCGGGGTCCTGAGGGCGTCGATAATTACTGGGATGGGCATGCAAACCTCCGGGAAATTAGGTTGTAGATGGTGCCTGTGGCGGGAGCGGGATGGTGGGAGATTTTATCTCCAGCTTGCCGATGAATCGCACCCGCTGGGTGTTGACCAGGATGGCGTCCTAATGGATGGCCATATCCGGATGGGCTTCCAGGTGGATGGTTGCCTGGGTGATAGGCAGGAAGGCATCTGGAGAGTTGACCAGTACAAGCCGGAAATCGGGATTAAGTTGGGTGTGCAGGATACCGCGCACCTCCATGCCGTCCATAATCAGAAACACTTCGTGTTTTTCCTTCTTGATATATCCAAAAAAAACGGTTGGAGGGGGGGATTGCCTTCTGTACAGGTTCGAAGATCAATACAATCCCTGACTTGGGAATCACGGCAGTCTCCATTTTATGTATAATCCGGGTGGGATTTTCAAGCCGCGCTACTGTCACATTGCCTAGATTGAACATGGTGTCCACCCGCTCATTGATTTGGTCGGAAAGGCGTTTATCTTTCAGCACCAATTCACCGGTGATGCAATGGCGGTCTGTAAAAATGACAATCTGGTAATCGATCGAACTTTCTAGCATTGTTTTTAGTCTCCGTATTTGCTTAAAAACGCGGATGAAACTTCCATGAAGATGGTTTTCAAGTTCATTGTTCATTCTACACAGCTTGGAGATGACTGTCAACACGGTGCCATCAGGTTATCTGTTGCCGAACCATGCCCCAAAAGGAGAGGAAGTTTGTTCTCTTTCCGGATGACGCATTGCACTACCCGACTATACTGGAAACCGCCATAATAATCAGGCGGAAATTTCGACTATAATTGTCTTAATTCTGAATCAAGGAGGCCAGGCAATGCCTGCCAAAGGTTGGATTGAAGTCAACGATCTATACTGTAAAGGCTGTGAGGTATGTAACTCGGCCTGCCCACCCAAAGTATTGGAACTGGATAACGAAAAGTTAACCTCCAAGGGCTACCATCCGACGCACATTTTCAAGGAAGGTTGTACTGGCTGTGCCATCTGTGCCCTGGTATGCCCGGATGCGGCGATCACGGTTTACCGCGAAGTGACCAAAGCTCCCGTCGCCGCGGCGGCAGGAGGAGATTGACATGGCGCGCGAAATGTGGAAAGGCAATGAAGCCATTGCTGAGGCGGCCGTGCGAGCAGGATTGGAAGCATATTTTGGCTATCCAATCACCCCGCAAAATGAAGTTCTTGAATACCTCTCCCATCGCATGCCCGAATTGGGGCGCGCCTTCGTCCAGGCCGAAAGTGAGCCAGCGGTCATTAATATGGTTTATGGTGCAGCCTGCACCGGAGCACGCGTGATGACCTCCTCCTCCAGCCCGGGTATCAGCCTGATGCAGGAAGGACTTTCATACATTGCAGGGACCGAGGTTCCGATGGTGCTGGTCAATGTGATGCGCGGCGGACCTGGCCTGGGGAACATTGCCCCCTCTCAGGGCGATTACAACCAGATCTGCAAGGGCGGAGGTCACGGTGATTACCATCCAATTGTGCTGGCCCCGGCCTCGATCCAGGAGGCTGTAGATTTGATGCCGGTTGCTTTCGAATTGGCTTACAAGTACCTGAATATTTGCACCATTTTGATCGACGGCTCAATCGGGCAGATGATGGAACCGGTCCAACTGCCTGAGATGCAGCCGGTTGTCCGAAAGGAATACGACTGGGCGGTGAGCGGCGCAAAGGGACGCAAACGCCACCTGCTTACTTCGATCTATCTCGACGTCCCAACCGAGGAAAAAACCAACCTGCGCCTCCTTGGACGTTGGCGTGAAGCCCAGGCAAACGAAATCCGTTTCAAGGAATATTACCTGGAAGATGCTGAATATATCCTTATCGGTTTTGGCACCGCAGGCCGAATCGCCCTCTCGGCTGTGCGCGCCGCCCGGGCATTGGGCCTCAAAGTGGGACTGTTCCGCCCGATCAGCGTCAACCCCTTCCCAACCAAGCGGGTGGAGGAATTGTGCAAGCAAGCTAAATCCTTCCTGGTGGTGGAGATGAATACCGGGCAGATGCTCAAGGATGTGCAGGCTGCAGTCAGGAACCGGATCCCGATGCGCTTCTATGGGCGGCTGGGAGGAGTGATGCCCTTCCCTGATGAATTCGTCAACGAGATCCAGGAAATGATCAAGAACCC
>DASVKG010000190.1:0-15592 GCA_036385495.1 Anaerolineales bacterium
GTTCTTCGCGGTACTGGCGCACGGGATGGCGGCAGTGGCATTCTGGCGGGCGGGATTGATAGTCAAACTATTGTGGGGAAAATTGGCCAGACGTACCTTCTTAGGAAAAATCACGTTCAGGCTCGGAATATAAAATCAAAACACAAAAGCTCAAGACAATTAGTGTCTGCATGCCTTCTGGATAAATTGAGCATTAATCAGACAAAACACGATATTTATGGGTTTTCCGCTTTGAAATGCACTACTGTCCCGTTCCCGGCATTGGTGACCCACAGGCCGCCGGAGGCATCGTAGGTGATTCCGCTGGGCAATAATAACGTTCCTGCCGAGCAGCCGTCCATCATTCGGATGGGCTGTCCATTGGGTGAGAAGGTGATCAGTCGGCAAAGTTCGGGGTCTGTGATAGTAACATTGCCGGTGGCACCCACCGCGATAAATGGTTTATTTTCCACCGACTGCCCATACCAACCGTCCACCGGCCATTCAGCAAAGGGGGTGTAAACCAAACCTGCCGAATCGGGGGCAAAGATTTGAACGCGCTGATTCCAAGTGTCTGTCACATAGACTTTCCCGGACGCATCCAGGGCCACCGCCACGGGTTCATCCAACTGGCCAAGACCCAAGCCCGGCGTGCCAAACTGGGTGAGATAGTCCCCGTTGGGACCAAATATGACAATGCGCTTGTTGCCGGTATCGGCGACATAGATGCGACCTTGGGCATCTACGGCTAAACCGCGCGGTCCATAAAAGGCTTCGGGCGAATCGGAGGCCTGTCCGAAAAAGCCCCACATGGTGACAAACTTTCCATCTGAGGTAAATTTCTGGATACGATAATTCCAGGTATCGGCAACATAGACACTGCCATCCGAAGCCACAGCAATCCCCCATGGTTCATTAAACGTCCCACCAGGAGCCTGACCCTTAGAAATATCGGCGAACGTGCCCCAGACCTGGAGCACCTTTCCGTCCGAACCAAGATGCTGGATGCGATTGTTCATCGAATCAGCAACATAAAGGCTGCCATCAGAAGCCAGAGCTATTGCCCGCGGCGACTGGAACTGCCCCGCTTCACTGCCAGCCGAGCCAAACACAAGATCCGGAGAAGCAGTTGCAGTGATGGCTGCATAAGGGTCGACGGGAGTGACCACCGGCTGGGCAGGAGCACCATAAGGCCAGAGCTGCGCAGCGATGTCTTTGCGAATGTAATAGTGCATGCGAGAAGAGACACCCCAATCGGTCAGGGAATAGGCGGTACTATTTTTTAGGGTACCCCACTGGGTAAAGTCATCGTTAAACCAGATTTGCAAGACCGCGCTCCGTACTTGAGCGGCAGTAATAACGGGCTGGGTACCTTGAGAATCGACGAATAGAGGTTTTATATGCTGCCACGCAAATTTTAAGTACTCCAAAACCGTCATGGGGGAAATGACTTTGTCGGTCCCGGCATACTCCTTCTGGAGGGCAGCGGTGCGCTCTGAATCGATTCCGCTCCATTTCAGACTCCAGTAATCCATGTTGGGCCACCAAAGGCGCATGCCAGTAAATTCGAAATAATCCTGCCGGACCACGGGTGTTATCTTGGCCAGATTTTCATCCCCTACAGCGATCACTAATGCCCGGCGGGCGTCAACGGTCGGGTTTACGTCGAAGTCAATCTTATTGGTGTATCGGCGCATGTACCACCAATACGGATAGCGCACCTGGTTGTCGTAAGCCACAACCATATTGGTTGTGCCGGTGGTACGAATGGACAATTCCTCTATCTGGCCAAATAATGCCTTGGGATCCGGCGCACCATGGGCGTAGACCAGGTACTCGGTGGCAAAATCATAATTTATGTACGCGGCCCGGTAAGCATCCCTCCCGGTCTGCACAGCCAACAAGGCGAAAAGGACCAGCATGGCGAGACGGGCGTAATTACGAAAACCCCACATTGCCACCCTGCCCCATGGCACAGTCTCCACCAGCCAACCGATAGCCCACGCCGAAGACAGGATCATCGGCAGGGTAATGTGGATGGTCAGCCAAGGCATCTTCTCCCCGGCATAGGTAAACACAGCCAAGCTACTCACCGACCAGAAGACAAGCAACGCCGCCACCGGGACCGGCGGCAGGGTACTCCCTGATTGAGGCCGGGTAAACGGCTGACCTGCTTCGCTCTGCCACAAACGGGTGCGACCAGCAATCCCTGCCGCAACAATCGTCCCCAGGGCGGGTAAGAACTCATACATTGGGATCAACAACAGCGCATAATAATATAGAGGTTGACCGCCGCGTGCCACAGCTTGCTGTTCCGTCCAGTAACTAAGGGCGCCCACCAACCCACCTACAATCCCTTCGGGATTGGTGAAGAACGTGCTGTACAGGATTATGAACGGGACGAAGAACATCGCAGCGTGGAAGAGCCACTTACGCCCGAACCACCACAGTCCCAGCGCAGCGCCGATAGCACCTAAGATTGCTGCCACTCCGGCAATCCTGAGCATACCAATTGTAGTGTAATCAAGGGCTGTATAACCCATCAACGCAATCGGGATGGCACTCAATAATGGCAGAATAAAGGTGCCGAGCATAATCAGCATATCAGCTACCCGTTCGGACTTGATGGCTACCCAACCGAGACCTCGCACCAGTTCCACCCCCGACCAGACGAGAGTCCCAGCTCCGCCCGCTGCCAGAATACTCACCACGATAATCATCAACCGGACTTGCTCTGCCGGCGTGTCTGTAGCCGGTTTATGAGAGAGATAAAATCCGGCTGCACCCGACAACAAGACAACCGTCAGGACGAGACCGAGAAGAAAGTAAGCCCGCCGCCGTCCCGGCAGCCAGACGCGGCGCGAAACCCGGTCCACGAAATAAGCAGCCAAGAAAAGGAATTCCTCAGCTGCGAACATGTATGAAGTAGCTTTGTCGGTGAAGTGCAGCGCGTTAACGGCAGTGAACAGGAACAAGGCCCAGGACTCGCCGCGTTCCAGGTATCGAAGAATTGAATAAATAGTCAGGATGCCCCACAGGACAATGTAGGACTCGTTGCGCGCATAGCGCGCATAAAACAGCATCAGCGGAGAAATGATGATCAGCGCCCCGGCCACCAAGGCTCCGGTCCGGCCCAGGTAACGCCGGAAGGCGAAAAGTGCGACCAACAAAGCTGCGATACTAAGGGCAGCTGCCGGAATACGGGAGGTGAAATCGGTATCGCCAAATAGGGCGTAGGAAAGGGCGATCATGTGGTACTGAAGCGGACCGTGGCTCATCGGGTCGTACGAATACCCATTGCCGGAATACAAGCTGAAGGACGGGATGACGTGGTTAATCTCGTCGTGGCTCATGGCGCGTGCTCCCAGGTTATAGAAGCGGGAAACAATGGCAACGGCGAGCAGCAACACAACCAAAAGGGTTTCCACATTCAGCGGAACCCAGCGCTTGAGGGGCGCATCGAGGATGGAGGGTTTTTCAGGTGAGGGGATCATTTCCACAATTGTACCAAATCTAACATGCAGGGAGGAAGAGAATCGGAAGTTTTTCGGCCAGGAGGAACGCTTGCCAAAGCTATGAACGCCACCGGGCGTAGACTGCCTGCGAGAGCAATCTTCCAGCACTCTTTTCTTCTGTCACCAACTCACCACATTCGATATCCCCCCCATAGTCTTTCATCATCTCTGCCAGTGCAAAATTTGCATGAATAGCCGGCAGTTTGACTGCATATACCGTCAACACCACGAACAAAGGGTGGTCGCTTAACAACGCCTGGCATGCGTGCAGCAATTGGGGCAGGGATTTATAAATCTCCCAAATCTCACCTTTCGGTCCGCGCCCAAACTTGGGCGGATCGAGCAGGATGCCATCATATTTGACTCCCCGCCGTGCTTCGCGCTCGGCAAATTTCAGGGCATCGTCCACGACCCAGCGAACAGGTTTCCCTGACAATCCCGAGAGGTCCTGGTTCGTATGAGCCCAGCTTACGGACTTCCTGGATGCATCCACGTGCGTGACCTTCGCCCCAGCAGCTGCGCAGGCCAGAGTTGCCAACCCGGTATAGCCAAACAAATTCAAAATATTCAGTGGTTTCTCGGGAGGACTGGACGCCCGTTCGCGATTAAAAATTAGTTCCCTCGTCCAATCCCAGTTGGAGGCACACTCCGGGAAGACTCCCAAATGTCGTCCGGGAGTAGTCATTACTGAAAATTGCAATTCCTGATCATTTTCATCCGGAGATGTGCCCGCTTGGGAAGAGGCACTCAGGGAGAGAGTGTATTTCATCTCCCATTGTTCAGGGACTTTTTTCTTGAATGCCCAGTGTCCCCCACTTTCCTCCCCGCTGGGCTGGAATAGAGCATGGGCAGAATCCCAAGCAGATGCAGCCAAACTGCGCTTCCATAACGCCTGCACTTCCGGGCGGACAAAAGTATACGGCCCGAATCTCTCCAGCTTAAGGCCGTCTCCGGAGTCGAGAAGTTCATAATCTTTCCAACGAGGTGAAGACAATAAGTGAATTTCAGTAGCCATATAAAATGTACAAAAAAATGTGCAGGAAAGTTACCTACCTAATATGCAACTACCACTTGCAATTCGCATAGAAGTTGTGCTAAAATAAGACATCAGTGGTAGAAAGTGGGACGAAGTGGGATACCGGGATTTCCGGCATTCTGGGAAAATAGGGAAATTAGGACTGATGTTCCTCAACCAATACCAGCACTGCTTTGATGATAAAGGCCGACTGACGATCCCATCCAAATTCCGGGAACTGCCAGCTGAAGGCGCTTTTGTCGTCCAGGGACTGGACCGCAACCTGATGGTACTGCCGCCAGCGGCATTTGAGATTATCTATAACCGCCTGATGGCAATGAGCATGACAGATCCCAGCGCCCGGTTGCTGCGTCATATTATCCTCGGCAACGCTTTGCGGGTTGCCCCAGATAGCGCGGGGCGCATCTTGATCTCACCAAACTTACGCGATTATGCCGGTTTACAAAACGAGGTAATCTTCGTGGGTCAGGGTGACTATTTTGAAATCTGGTCACCGGATCTTTGGCAGGAACAGCAGGTTCAAATAAATGATGCTGCAACCAATGCCCAGCGCTTCGCCACTTTAGACCTCAAAACACGCTGAAATGGTTCCACCGCACCAACCCGTACTTTACCAGGAAATTATACACGCTTTACGCCCGAAAAGCGGTGCACGCTATGTGGATGGGACTCTCGGCGCAGGCGGCCATGCGGCTGGTCTGCTTGCTGGAAGCGAACCGGGAGGTCTGCTGCTCGGATTGGATGTAGATCCGCAGGCGCTCAGTCTGGCAACCCAGAAACTCGCTCCCTACGGGGAGCGCGCATGGTTAAAAAAGGCCCCTTACACCTCCCTTCCCAGCCAACTGGCCGAAATGGGTTGGGACTCGGTGGATGGCATATTGCTGGACCTGGGTGCCTCCTCCATGCAGTTTGACAACCCTGAGCGCGGATTCTCCTTTCTGGCGGATGGTCCGCTGGACATGCGCTTTGACCCATCGAACCCTCTCACCGCTGCAGAGATCATCAACATGTGGCCGGAGCAGGAATTGGCAGACATCATTTACCGATTTGGCGAGGAAACTGCCTCCCGCCGGATTGCCCGGGCCATAGTCGCAGCCCGGCCGGTGGTAGGGACCCGGCAACTGGCCGCCATTATTGAGCGAGTCAAGCCCAGGCATGGTCCCCACCACCCAGCTACGCAGGCCTTCCAGGCCCTGCGCATCATCGTCAACGGCGAGCTGGAGTCGGTGGAGAAAATGCTTCCTTTAGCAGTACAAGCTCTAGGCAGCGGAGGCAGATTGGCAATCATCTCGTTCCACTCGCTGGAAGACCGGCTCGTCAAAGAATATTATCGCCGGGAAAGCAAGGATTGCATCTGTCCGCCTCGCCAGCCAGTTTGCACCTGCGGGCATAAAGCAAGCATTAAGGAAATCACTCGCCGGCCCATCACGCCGTCCGAGGAAGAAATAATCCGGAACTCGCGCGCACGCAGCGCCAAGTTACGTGTGGCTGAGAAATTATAAGCATGCCAATGGGTGTTGGCTCAGAACGGAGGTGCAGCGTCACCGATAACTACCGGTAAGCAATTTAATGGACAGAACAAGATGAATAATGTAACTCAAATCGTTCAGAGAGTACGTCAAGCTCCATGGCGGATACAACGCCAGTGGATCGGTCTTTTTTTGCTTGGGCTCGTGTTGATGGCCATGGTGGCTGGCATTTATCTGAATGTCACTGTTCGGGCCACGCTGGCCGGACGTGAAAGTATATCGCTCCAGTCCATGATCACCACCAACCAGCGCATTAATGCCGATTTGGAAACACAGTTGGCCGGGCTTATTTCGATCGGATCCATGCAGGAACGAGCAGATACAATGGGCTTTCAGCCTGCCAGTCCCACTGACATCACTTTCGTGGCTGTCCCAGGGTATGTGGCGCAATCAGCCGTGGACCTGTCCATGCCAGGCGTAACCAAGCCCGCTGTGCCTATCATTCTCCCCGAATATACTGAATCCTGGTTTGATTATTTCATAAATCAACAGGCTTCTTCCGCCACTGCAGGAGTGCAGCCATGAAACGGCTTCCAAATGCCTGGCGATATTTGAGTGCAACCTTTGTTCTGGCTGTATTAGGCGTCGCCATCCTGGTTCAGATCGTCCGTATCCAAAACAGCCCGGAAGTGGCAGGCGTCATCGATCAGGGCAATTATGTTTGGAAAGACTTTTACCCGCCGCGCGGAGAAATCTACGATCGACACGGCAGCCTTCTTGCTGGGAATAAAACCGTCTATGAAGTTGGTTTGGATATGACGGTAAAACCAGATATGCCGACAGTCATGCTGGCCCTCCAAATGTCGGGTTTCGATCTCAACGAGGTAAATTACCGGATTTCTCAAGTCCCAGCCAACCAATACATCATACTAGATGATTTTGTTTCCGCCGACAAAGCCGACCAGTTGATGGCACTCCAGAAGGTTGCACATGGTGACCCGACGGGGAAAAACTTAGACGCAATTTACTTCAAAGCCCATTATGGAAGAAGTTACCCGGAAAACGACCTGGCATCCAACGTGCTCGGCTTTGTAACCGAAGATAACCATGGGTACATGGGCGTCGAAGAAAAATACGACAACATATTGGCCGGTATTCCAGTACGGATACCGGTTCCAGCCGACCCACGGCGTGCAACCGAGTACCCTACGATTCCACCTGGGCAAACCATCATTCTGACCATTGATCGCGAAATCCAGTCCGCTGTAGAAAATATTCTCGACAAAGCCCTAGCAAATACCGGGGCTTCCTCCGGAACAATTGTCGTCATGGATCCGCGCACCGGCGAAATCCTGGCCATGTCTTCCACGCCACGACTGAACTTGAATGATTATCAGAGCATTAAAACAGTCTTTCCTGGAGAAACACCTTTTAACAGAGCCATCAGCCAGGCTTATGAGCCAGGATCGGTTGCCAAAATCCTGACCATGGCTGGCGCCCTCGATAGTGGCGTTGTAAAGCCCGACACGGTCACTTTCGTCCCACAGTTTATTGTGGTGGGTGGATTTAAAATATTCAATTGGGATGGCGGTGCCTGGGGTTATCAGGATATGACCGGCTGTCTGGCAAATTCTCTCAATGTCTGTCTGGCCTGGGTCTCCGACCGGGAGATGGGCAGTGCCAGTTTCTACTCTTACATGCAGCGGTTCGGCTTGGGACATGCCACCGGGATTGACCTCGCTCAGGAAGCATCTGGACGTTTGAAACTCCCCGGCGATGGCGACTGGACTCCCGTGGAACTGGGTACCAATGCCTTCGGCCAGGGCGTTTCGGTTACTCCCATCCAGTTGGTGATGGCCGCCTCTGCCCTCGCCAATAACGGTCAAATGGTTTATCCGCATATTCTATATGCCCAGATACAGGATGGAAAACAGAATAACACCAAGACCCAAATCGTTGGCACTCCAATCTCAGCCAATACCGCCCACACCATGAGTGATATGCTGGCCAATGCATTGGAGTCCGAATCGTCTACTGCTCTTGTTCCTGGGTACCGAATAGCTGGAAAGACCGGCACAGCGCAGATTCCTCTTGCAGGTGGAGGATACGACCAGAACAATGTCAACGCCTCCTTTATCGGTTGGGGACCGGTAGACGACCCTCGTTTCTTAGTCTATATTTGGCTCGAAAAACCGCAGACTAACAAGGCTGCCTCGGTGGTAGTCGCTCCGATTTTTAAACAAGTTGTTGAAAAACTGGTTGTCTTGTTGGATATTCCACCGGATGCAATCCGTTTGCAGATGATTGGAAGATGAGTTTTCATGCTAAACCTGGCTGACGCAATCGAAGCCCTTACAAACACCCGCCCCCCGTTTGAAACAGTCATCACCGAGGCGGCGATCGACTCGCGCCAGGTTATTCCCGGTTCGCTATTTATCGCCATCCCCGGTGAGCGTGCGGATGGACACGACTTCGTTGCCGACGCCTTTCAACGCGGGGCATCTCTTGCATTAATCCAGCATGACATTCCGGGAGCTTTTCAGACCATAAGATTGGCTCAGGGTCAACCAGTGGACCTACACATCGATTTGGACCGCCCTCTCTGCTTAATGGTAGAGAATACACTCACCGCTCTCCAGCAGATCGCCCGTTTCTGGCGACGTAAACTGAATCTGCGAGTGATCGGCATCACTGGCAGTGTTGGCAAATCCACGACAAAAGAAGTCATCGCTGAAGTGCTTGACCAGCGGTATCGCACATTGAAAAGCCCCGGCAACATGAACAACGAAATCGGCCTGCCACTCACCATACTGAGAATTGGTCCGGGTTATGAGCGCGCTGTACTGGAAATGGGATTCTACGTTCCGGGTGAAATCGCCTTCCTGTGCGACATTGCCCTGCCTGAAATTGGCGTGGTCACCAATATTGGCACCGTTCATGCCGAACGGGCTGGGTCGCAGGAAGAAATTTTCCGCGGTAAATCAGAATTGGTAAGAGCCCTTCCAGCGAATGGGGTGGCCATTCTTAACATGGATGATGCCTGGGTTCGCAAAATGGCAGAATTGTCCATTGCCAGAGTTTTTTTCTATGGTCTCGATCCTGCCTCCGATCTGTGGGCCGACGAATTGGAAGGTCTCGGGCTGGAAGGCATCCGTTTCCGTTTGCATTATCAACACGAGACCATGCACGTACACGTCCCGATGATCGGACAGCATTCGGTTCATACAGCATTGCGTGCCGCGGCTGTCGGACTAACAGATGGACTGACCTGGCAGCAAATATTGGACGGCCTCCAGCAGGGACACAGCCAACTGCGCCTTACAGCCGTCCGCACAGAAAGCGGCGCATTGCTACTCGATGATACTTACAATGCGACCCCCGAGTCCATGCTGGCGGCACTTAACCTGCTGGCTGAATTGGAAGGCCACAAGGTGGCAGTTCTGGGTGACATGCTCGAACTGGGACAGTATGAAAAACAGGGGCATGAAATGATCGGCGTGCGTGTTGCCCAAGTGGCAGATGTGCTGGTCACGGTGGGAACCCGCGGGCACATGATCGCCACAGCAGCGCGGCGGGCAGGTTTAAGATCCCAAAGGATCGCAGAGTTCGAGAATCAGGATGAGGCCATCACCCACCTGCGCAGATTCCTCACCAAGGAAGATGTTGTCCTAGTCAAAGGCTCGCATGGCATCCGGATGGACCGCATCGTTGATGCCCTGGAGGTTCCCGAATGAACAACGCTGCGTTGGATCTCGGCCTCGCTGGGCTGGCCTTTATGATGACGGTCATTTGGGGTGGCCCATTGCTGCGCATTCTGAGACATTACAAGGTCGGGAAGATTATCCGCGTCGAAGAGCCGGGAACACATATGGTCAAGATGGGTACACCGACCATGGGTGGTGTGATGATTATCCTGCCAGTGGCGCTCATCACGGTACTACTTAACGCTGTCAGCCTGATTGGTATGAAGGTCCTCGGTGCATCTGTACTTGTCCCTCTAGCAGCCATGATCGGGTATGCAGTTCTGGGTGCCCTGGATGATTGGGAAGGCATCCGAGGCAAACGCAAAGGCGAGGGGATGCGCATCCGCACTAAACTTATCGCCCAAATTGTGCTTGCACTGGGGCTTGCAGCTGTCTTGAGATATATGCTGGATGTGCCAGACCTTTATATTCCCGGGATCAATATCGAGATTGAACTGGGATGGTTGTACATTCCGATTGCTGGTTTCGTCATTGTGGCCATGTCTAATGCAGTCAACTTCACTGACGGGCTGGATGGACTGGCCGGGTTGATTTCCGCTACCATTTTCGCCGCTTACGGAGGTGTAGCCCTAATGCAAGGTCAGGTTTTCATCGCCCGTTTTTGTTTCACCATGGTCGGAGCATTGTTTGGGTTCTTGTGGTTCAATGTTCACCCCGCACAGTTGATCATGGGCGATACCGGCTCCCTTTCGTTGGGTGCCACCATCGCAGTGATTGCTCTCATGACCGGTCAGTGGGCGATTTTACCTGTCATCGCAGTCATACCGGTCAGCGAGGCACTGAGTGACGTGATCCAGATAGTTTATTTTAGGATTACACACGGGCGACGGTTCTTCAAAATGGCGCCGCTCCACCTGCATTTTGAACTACTCGGCTGGTCCGAGATGCAAGTTGTGCAGCGTTTCTGGTTGATCGGCTTGCTGGCTGCCATGCTTGGTGTCGGATTGGTAATGGTGTAAAAAAGTGAAATCAGATTGGAACGGAAAGCACGTAACCATTCTCGGAGGCGCCCGCCAGGGACAGGCGGCAGCGCGTTGGCTGGCGCGTCACGGTGCCCAAGTAACAGTGAACGACCACCGACCAGTAGAGGCGATGGCCGATGCCCAATCCGCTTTGTCCGGTGTGCCTGTGACATGGTTACTGGGAAGTCATCCCGTTGAGGTTCTTGACAGGACAGATATTGTCTGCCTCTCTGGTGGAGTGCCTCTTAACAATCCCATCGTGGTGGAGGCCGCCCGGCGCGGTATCCAGATGACCAACGACACACAGATCTTCATGGAAAACGTCCCCTGCCAAACTGTGGGTATCACCGGGTCCGCGGGGAAGACCACCACCACCGCATTAGTTGGACAAATGGCAAAAACTGCTTTCGGCAAAAAGGCATATGTAGGCGGAAATATTGGCGACCCGCTTCTTAATTATGTAGACCAGATGATACCGGACGACCTTGCTATTCTGGAAATATCCAGTTTCCAATTAGAACAGATGACTCTATCCCCCAATGTAGCAGTTGTCTTGAATATCACACCTAATCACCTCGACCGGCATGACTCAATGGACGCCTATACTGTCGCCAAGAAGCGCATCCTGGATTTCCAGACAAGCAACGATACTTCTGTCTTGTGCCGTGAAGACCCCGGTTCCTGGGACCTGCGGGGAATCGTGCACGGACGACTCATTTCCTTTGGGATTGGGAACATTACAGGTGACCAAGATGGCAGCTTTATTTCTGAAGGCATCCTTCAGCTGCGCAAACACTTCGAGGAAATCCCCCTGCTCCGCCGCGATCAAATCCAGCTGCGCGGCGAACACAATGTTATGAATACGCTGGCTGCCTTTTCAATCGGATACGCCGCTGGTCTACCACTGGATGCCATGCTGAAAGCCACAATGGAGTTCCGCGGTGTAGCCCACCGGCTGGAATTTGTCCGGGAGTGGAAAGGAGCCAAATGGTACAACGATTCCATCGCCACTGCCCCGGAACGCACCATGGCAGCAGTCCGTTCATTTACCGAACCGATCGTCCTGCTTCTGGGCGGGCGGGACAAGAACTTGCCCTGGGATGAACTTGCTGCCTTGGTCCACGAACGTGTGGATCGTGTTGTGCTATTCGGTGAGGCAGCAGATAAAATCGCCGGGGCATTGGAGCAGGCCCATGGTCCGCTCCAGAAAACAATGAAACGTTGCAAGAACCTTGAAGAGGCTGTTCATGCTGCGGCCCGGATGATCCAACCAGGCGAGATTGTCCTGCTTTCTCCGGGCGGCACCAGTTTTGACCAATTCCGTGACTTTGAAGAACGTGGAGAGGCTTTTAGAAAATGGGTATCGGAACTTTCGTAAATCATTCTGCTAGACCCACCGCCGCCTCGGCAAAACGTGCCCGTGCAAATGGTGGTGACTTGATCCTTGTGGCGGTCGTAATTGCCCTGGGTATATTCGGTCTGCTAATGCTGTACTCTGCAGGTACTGATTTTTCCCTGCAGACATATGGTTCAGCGACCTTTATTTTCAACAAGCAATTATTGTGGATGGGCATCGGGATATTAGCGGCATTCATCCTCTCCAGAATTGATTACCATTTCTGGCGGAAGATTGCTGTGCCATTGATGGCCGCAACAGTAATCTCGCTGATTGCCGTGCTGATCAATAACGAGGTTCGCAACAACGCAGTTCGAACATTTTTTGGTGGTTCGGTACAACCTTCCGAATTGGCAAAATTAGCCACCATAATTTATTTATCCGTCTGGTTATATAGTAAACGCGAACATATGCATGATATCCAGCTGGGATTGATCCCACTGGCTTTTATTCTGGGTGCCATAGGTGGTTTGATTTTCCTCCAGCCTGACTTGAGTGCCGCCGTGACCATATTCGTTCTGGGCGGGTTATTATTCTTCCTGGCTGGCGGCGAAATGCGGCAAATCATCCTATTCAGTGTTGTGGCACTTGCAGCTGGCTGGTTGGTGGTCCAATTCAGTTCCACCGGTAGAGCCCGGATTGGTTCTTACATTGCCGGATTAAAAGATCCTCTACAATCCAGCGACCATGTATTGTGGTCTCTGGAAGCTATTTTCAAAGGCAACTTGTTTGGCGTCGGAATCGGACAAGCCACGACGAAATTGATTGGTCTTCCATTCTCTGCAACTGATAGCATCTTTGCTGTTATTGTTGAGGAGCTAGGACTGGTCGGGGCGCTTGGGTTGATAAGTCTCTATGCAGTCCTTGCATGGCGTGGTATGAAGATTGCCGGTCAAGCTCCTGATTCTCTCGGCTCCGTGATGGCCGCCGGGCTGACCTTCTGGATCACCTTTGAAGCCTTCATTAATATGGCTGTGATGGTTGGCTTGCTGCCTTTTGCCGGGAATGCACTGCCTTTTGTCAGTGCGGGCGGTTCGAACCTACTCTCAACTCTGGCAGCTATTGGCATTCTTCTCAATATTTCCCGTCAATCCGGACGGGCAGTCCCTGCAAGCGAAGAAAGGAAAATGTACAGTGCGTCTGTTGATCTGCGCGGGCGGGACCGGCGGCGGAGTGTACCCCGCACTCGCCGTCCTGCAAACCATGGAAAATAAAGCCGAGGTTCTCTGGGTGGGAGGAGAGGGCGGCATGGAAGCCCGGCTTGTGGAGAGGGCGAATGTGCCGTTTAAGACCATCCCTGCCGCCGGTATCCATGGCGTGGGCCTGAAAATGCTGCCGGGTAATGTTTTCCGGATAGTGCGCGGATTCTTTGCGTCACGACGCATCCTGCACGAGTTTAAACCAGATGTATTATTTTTCACCGGCGGGTACGTTGCCGTCCCGATGGCCCTGGCTGGGATGAGAGTTCCTACGGCATTATACGTTCCAGATATTGAACCAGGGATGGCTCTCAAAACATTGGCCCGCTTTGCAGACAAAATTGCCGTTACCGCCCAGGAATCGTTCCGTTATTTCAGGCACAACGATCGCCTAATCCTGACTGGTTACCCGACCCGCGCCGACCTTGGCAAATGGACACGCTCCGATGCCCACCGATTGATTGGCCTGACGAGTGAAGCTCCTGTTTTGCTGGTTTTGGGTGGCAGCAAGGGCGCACGCTCGATTAATAATGCTGTCCTGTCAAATCTGTCCACCCTGCTCGAAAGGACGCAAATCATCCATATCACCGGGGAGTTGGATTGGCCGGACGTGGAAGCCAAAACGAAAAAACTTACCGGGGTCCCGGCAACTCGTTATCATGCTTTCCCATATCTGCATGAGGAGATGGGCGCCGCCCTAGCCGCGGCTGACCTGGCACTCTCACGCGCTGGAGCCTCAACGCTAGGCGAATACCCTCTCTTCGGTTTGCCCGCTGTGTTGGTACCCTACCCACACGCCTGGCGCTACCAAAAAGTGAACGCAGACACTCTTGTCCATGGGGGAGCGGCAATCATGCTAGAAGACAACAAACTATCCGACAAGCTGCTTTCAACCGTGAGCGATTTACTCAGTCAACCTAAGAAATTGGCCTCAATGCGCGATGCCATGAAGCGCATTTCTCACCCTGAGGCCGCAGCACAAATCGCCCATGTAATAATCGGACTATGCCAGGAGAGGAGTTAAGACCATGGTAAGCCTGTCTTTCGTCTTCTGGATGTACGTTGTCTTGTTCGGAATTATTGGCGGAATGCGCGGCTGGGCAAAGGAATTACTTGTCTCCTTCAGCGTTATTTTAGCGCTTACTTTCATCACATTGCTCTCAAATTATGTCCCTTTCATTCGTGATGTTCTGCAAAAAGACAGTCAAGACTTATTCTTTTGGCTGCGCGCGATTGTTCTGGGCTTGGTGGTTTTCTTCGGCTACCAATCACCCAATATCCCACGTTTTGCTCCCAAGATGAACCGCGAGAAACTTCAGGATATCATTTTGGGAGTCGTAATCGGCGCTATAAATGGATACTTGATAGCAGGAACCATCTGGTATTACATGGCTGACGCGGGCTACCCGTTCCCCCAGGTTATCACAGCTCCCACTGGGGATTTTGCCAAGGTGGCTGAGGCAATGCTGCATTACATGCCGCCCCAACTGCTGGGTGTCCCCGGCATCTATTTCGCCGTGGTAATTTCTTTCATCTTTGTGATAGTGGTGTTCATCTAACTATGACTCGCATCCATTTGATCGGCATCGGTGGAACTGGACTTTCAGCCATCGCCCGCGTCCTACTCGAAATGGGGCACACGGTGAGCGGGTCTGACCGCGTCGAATCTTCGTTCACGCGTGACCTGCAATCTGCGGGAGCGACCATCAGCATTGGTCACCGTCAGGAGAACGTCCGCCATGCTGACTTAGTTGTGCGCTCCTCCGCGATCCCGGATGACAACCCCGAAGTGACTGCTGCCCGCGCCCTTAGAATCCCGGTCATAAAGCGGATTGATTTCCTCAGCATTCTGATGGACGGAAAGACCGGCATCGCCATCGCTGGAACACACGGCAAGACCACCACCACCTCCATGATCGCCTGGATGCTCTTTGCCCTAGGTCAAGACCCGTCTTTTATCGCTGGCGGCGTTCTGGCAAACATGGGAGTCAACGCCCGGGCTGGGAAAGGCAATTCCTTTGTAATAGAAGCCGACGAATACGATCACATGTTCCTGGGTCTCAAACCAGCCATCGAAGTGGTTACCAACATCGAATACGACCACCCCGATTGTTATCCTACCCCGGCCGAATTCCAGGCTGCCTTTGTGGAGTTCATGTATCGTCTACCAGCAGATGGGACGCTGGTGGCCTATGCTGAAGATCCCGGGGCTCGCGACCTGATGGATAAGGCAAAAAAACTTGGCAAAACCGTCCACCCTTATGGAATCCTC
>DASVKG010000191.1:0-4969 GCA_036385495.1 Anaerolineales bacterium
CTTTAAGAACGCCGCTGGCGAGTTCCATGTCCTGAAAGGCATTGACCTGACTTTGCAGCCCGGCGAGTTTGTTGCCATAGTGGGCAAATCGGGCAGCGGCAAGTCGACCCTGCTCAATATGATGACCGGCATCGACCATCCTACCGGGGGGCAGGTGGTTATTAACGGCGTAAATATCTACGGAATGAACGAGAGCAAGCGGGCGTTGTGGCGCGGCCGGAACCTGGGGATTGTCTTCCAGTTTTTCCAACTCCTGCCCATGCTGACCCTCCTTGAGAACGTAATGCTGCCGATGGACTATGTAGGCATGTACGATTTCGATGAACGTCCGAAGCGGGCCATGGAACTGCTTAAGATGGTCGGACTGGAAAAACAGGCGCACAAACTGCCCGCAGCAGTCTCGACGGGTCAGCAGCAGAGTGCAGCGATCGCGCGCGCCCTGGCGAACGACCCACCTGTCATCGCCGCCGACGAGCCTACCGGAAACCTGGACTCGCGTTCGGCGGAATCCATTATCAACTTATTTGACCACCTGGTGCGCAGTGGAAAGACGATCGCAATGGTGACTCACGATCCATCTTTAACCGAGCGGACATCCCGCACCATCATCATCACCGACGGGGAATTGGTGGATGAGACGGTGGCGCGCTGCCTGCCGCTGCTTTCCCATCGTCAGATGCTTAAGGCAACCCGCCAGCTGGAACACTTTACGCACCAACCTGGAAGCATCATTCTCCAACAGGGCCAGCATGTGGACTATTTCTTTATGATCGAAAGCGGCGTGGTGGAGGTTGTCCTCCGCCCCATTCAGGAACCGGGGCTGCTGCGCTGGCAAGATCGACAAGACACCTGCATCGCCTCCATTGGACCGGGCCAATTTTTCGGTGAAATAGAGCTGCTGCAGGGTGGTCAATCCATCGCCAGCATCCGCGCCTCTTCTGACGGGCCGGTGGAACTGGCCGCGCTTCACCGGGATCCTTTTGTTAATTTATTGCGCGATTCTCCGCTTACGGAGCAAATGATCGGCAAGATTGTCCAGGTGCGGCTGGAAGAGAACCGCACTGCCGACCGCCGTGATAGGAAGTAATGAAAGCAGAATTCGTATGATGCGTCCGCGTTGGCGAAAAGTTTTTCACGATCTGATCGGCAGTTTCTCGCGAACGGCCCTGGTGGTCCTTTCAATCGCGGTGGGCGTTTTTTCGATCGGGGTCATTGTGGGTGCATACGTGATCATCTCCCACGATATGAGTGCCAGCTACGCGGCCAACAACCCGACGAACATCGAACTGCGTACCACGCCTTTTGACAACACATTGATCACCGTTGTCAAAGGTGTGCACGGCGTCAAGCAGGTGGAGGGACGATACGTCTTCGCCATGCGGGCGCGCCTGCCCGGCAGCAGCCAGTGGGTGGCGCTAAACATGGTGGCGATCGAAAATTTCTCCAAGATGCAAATCAACCTGATGCATCCCATCTCCGGGACAAGTCAACCGGGGAAGGACGAAGTGCTTCTCGAACGCAAAGCTTTGACAGATCTGAATGTTTCCGTGGGTGATACTCTCGAATTTGAACTGGACAATGGCTCCATCAAGACCATGAAGGTCGCCGGGATCGTGTCGGACCCAAGCACTGGCGCGGGCGATTTCCTGGCTCAGCCCTTTGCATACGTCACCACCAGTACGCTCTCGTATTTGCACCAACCGGATACGTTCAACCGGCTATTCGTCACGCTGACAACTGGTCAAAACGACGGCCAAACCCTGCGCCAGATGACCACTACTGTCAGTGACAAAGTCACAAAGAACGGCGAAACCGTTTTGCGCACGCGCTCCTCCAAAACCAACGAACACCCGCTGGCATCCACCGTGCAGGCAGTGCTGGGAATCCTTCTGGCACTTGGTATCCTGATCTTGTTCTTAAGCAGCTCCCTGATCGCCAACACCCTCTCCGCGCTGCTCAACCAACACTTGCGTCACATAGGCGTGATGAAGCTGGTGGGAGCGCGCCGCAACCAGGTTTTCGAAATGTACATCGTCTTGATCCTGGCGTTCGGCGTGATCGCCCTTTTGATCGCCGTCCCGCTGGGCGGACAGGGAGCTTACGCACTCTCTGCTTTTATAGCCAATAAAATTAACTTCAGCCTGCTGGGTTACCGCATCGTACCGCTGGCTTTTATCATCCAGATCGTGGTGGGGCTGGCCGTTCCACTGCTGGCCGGGCTTCTGCCAGTACTGAACGGCTCGCGCATCACTATCCTGCGGGCCCTCAGCGGAGAAACAGCCGGGGAAGAAAAGAAGCAAGACCCGGGGAGTACACACCGGGATTCTTTTATGGAGCGGCTGCAGCTCGGGTTCAGCCACCTACTCGCCCGGCGGGGCGTCCACATCCCGCGCCCTATGCTCATCTCCCTGCGTAACACCTTCCGGCGCAAAGGCCGCCTGGTGCTGACGCTCTTCACGCTCACGATGGGCGGGGCGATCTTCATCGCCGTTTTCAATGTGCGCGTGACACTCCACGATTACATTGGGCAGATCGGTAAGTATTTCCTGGCGGACGTATCCCTGGATTTTGACCGCCTGTACCGCTTGGACAAGGTGGATCTGGCCGCCATGCAAGTGCCGGGGGTGGTATCGGCGGAAGGCTGGGCTTATTCCGCCGCGGAGGCGCTTTACCCGGACGGCACCACCGCCGACAATATCACCATCCTGGCCCCACCCGTTAACAGTAAACTGATCGCGCCGGTGCTGTTAGCCGGACGTTGGCTCCAGCCGGGGGATACCAAGGCCATCACAGTTGGCGAAGGCATCCTGTCGAAATTTCCCGACCTGAAGCCGGGAGAGACGCTGCATCTGAAGGTCAATGGCAAAGAAGACGACTGGCTGGTGGTGGGCATCTTCCAGTTTGTCAACCAGCAGGGTACCATCGCCTACAGCACCTACGAATATATTTCCGACCTGACCCACATTTCCAACCAGGCCTTCTCTTACCGCATCGTCACCGACAAGCATGACCCGGCATACCAGCAAATGATGGCGGACAGGATAGACGCATATTTCCGCGCCCAGGGCTTCCATGTCAACCAGGCGCGCACAGGAACATCCACCCTGAAAACCGCCTCGGACAGCCTTGACATCCTGGTCACCTTTTTGCTTATCATGGCACTGCTGACGGCATTGGTGGGCAGCATCGGCCTGACAGGCACGATGGGCATGAACGTGCTGGAGCGCACGCGCGAGATCGGTGTGATGCGGTCCATCGGTGCAGTGGACAGGGAGATCATGCGCACGGTCATCGTGGAAGGACTGGTTATCGGCGGAATCTCCTGGCTGCTCGGCGCGCTGCTATCGTTTCCCATTACCTATTTGTTAACTTCCATTATCAGTTCGGCGATTTTTCAATCCCAGATTGCCGTTCACTTCACATTCACCGGGTTTTTAATCTGGCTGCTGGTTGTGCTGGCTCTGTCGGCAGTGGCAAGCGTCCTGCCGGCGCGCAACGCGGCGCGGCTTACCATCCGTGAAGTGCTGGCTTACGAGTAGCGCGCGGGTTGAATAACAACTTTAATATCGTAAGAAATGGGGACAGCCCCAAACCCCAGGGTTTTATAAACCGTGGGATTGAAAGGAGTTTAATTATGAATAAATTCATTAAAGTTTTCACCTTGACCCTGAGCCTGTTCCTGGTTTTGACAGCTTGCGGCGGTACTGCACCTGCAACTCCAACAGCCACCTCCATCCCTGCGGTGGAGACCGTCATTGCCACGGGGCACCTAGTTCCAAACCAGAGCGTGTACCTGACCTTCCTGGCAAGCGGACGGGTAGAGGAAGTGTTGGTGAAGAGCGGTGAACACGTCAAGCAGGGGCAGGTACTCGTGCGGCTCGGCGACCGGCAGCAGATGGAAGCCGCCCTGGCGGGTGCGCAGGCGCAGCAAGCCACTGCACAACAGGCCTACGACCTGCTGGTGCGGACGGCAGACCTGGTGCATGCCCAGGCATGGCAGACTTATCTGGGTGCGCAAAAAGCAAGTGCCGCGGCCCAACTGGCGTGGGACAAACTTGACCTGAACACTCTCCAGACCGATATCGATAATGCCCAGGCAGACGTTACTTCGCGCATGACCGACCTGACCAAAGCCCAAGCAGACCTGGCCAAGTACAGCGACCTGCCTGCCAATAATGCCACGCGTAAATCCTTCGAAGACAAGGTGCGCACTGCACAGACCACCTATGACACTGCGGTCCAGAAAGCTGTGGACCTGGTCAACCGGCGGGATGCCCTCCATTCTGCGCTGAACGGTGCCGCAGCCGCGGAAGCCGAGGCTAAACGCACCTACGAGAACACCCAGAACGGCCCCGACAGCGATAAACTGGCGCTGGCACTGTCCCAATTGAATGCGGTGAATACCCAGGTGGCTGCGGCGCAAAGTGGGCTGGATAATTACGACCTGAAGGCTCCCTTCGACGGAACGGTTGCAGATACCAACGTGTCGGTCTCCCAGACGGTCGGTCCGCAAAGCTGGGTGGTGGCGCTGGCAGATACCAGCCAGTGGTACGTGGATACGAGCGACCTGACCGAAACTGATGTGGTCAAGATCACCACCGGGCAGGCAGTGAAGGTAACTGCGGACGCGCTACCGGGTATAAACATGACCGGTGCGGTGGAGTCGATCAGCGGGGCGCCTCTGGTCCAGGGCGGGGATATCCTGTACACCGTGCACATACTCCTGAAGGACCCCGACCCGCGCCTGCTGTGGGGGATGACGATGGAGGCGACCTTCTCTCCGTGAAAGATAACCTTGGACCTCATTTGCGAATGCTCATTTGCGAATGCTGTCAACCCCAAATAGAAATGTCGTCTATTTCTCCAAAGTAGAGATGTCGTGGTGGATGGGTGTGCCGTCCAGGTGCATGCCGTAGGTATGCCAGGGGTGGGTAGAAGCAGGTACACGGGCGTTGTTTTGGTTTCGGAG
>DASVKG010000192.1:0-18664 GCA_036385495.1 Anaerolineales bacterium
AAGGGAGCTGCTCCTAGTACGAGAGGACCGGAGTGGACAGACCTCTGGTGTGCCAGTTGTCGTGCCAACGGCATTGCTGGGTAGCTACGTCTGGCAAAGATAACCGCTGAAAGCATCTAAGTGGGAAACTTGCCCTAAGATTAGATCCCTGTATCCTTAATGGAGTAAGACCGCAGGTAGACTACCTGCTTGATAGGCGGTGTGTGTAAGCACAGTAATGTGTTGAGCTAAACCGTACTAATGGTCGAGGGCTTATTTGCGTGGTGCGGAGAACTTGATATTGTTCCTACATCGATAACAATAACTATTCAGCTACAATTTAGAGAATGAGTCTCTTTGGTGATTTGAGCGACGAGGGTACACCCGGTCCCATCCCGAACCCGGAAGTTAAGCTCGTCAGCGCCGATGGTACTTGGTGGGTAACTGCCTGGGAGAGTAGGTCATTGCCAAGGAGACTTTTCTTTTCTCTTCTCTTCTCATCAGTTCTATCATAAGGTATAATCTTTTCGTTAACAGACCAGTCCGAGTCGATTGCCGTTTTTATAAGTTGCTTTGGCAGTCAAGGAGTGTGTGCCGCGCAAAATTCCAGATGATAAATAAGTCCTCATCCAGGTATTTCGCGCCCTCGGCTATGTCTGTGATTAGCCGAGTTTTTTTATTTATTCCTCCACATGGAAGGAGGTGAGGCAGTTGACGGTCGTAAATTTACGCAATAATGAGTCTCAAGATCAATTGCTCAAGCGTTTCCGCAAAAAGATTGTAAAGAGCGGTGTATTGAGCACAGTGCGCCGCAAGCGCTGGTTTGTCTCGAAGAGTGAACAACGCCGGATGGATCAAAAGAAGGCTATTCGACGTTACAAGCGGCGTGCTTATAAGGACTTTGAGTAAACCAGCGGTACGGGACTGGAGGCTTTATGGCTAAAGAAGAAAAAATTCAGGTTGAGGGGCTGGTTATCGAGGCCCTACCCGGCACTCAGTTCCGGGTGCGACTCGATAACGGGCACGAGATTTTAGCCTATCTCTCAGGCAAGATGCGCAAATACTACATCCGTATCCTGCTCGGAGACCACGTAAAGGTTGAGATGTCTCCCTACGATTTATCCCGCGGACGCATAACCTTTCGGCAAAAGAAGTCTGGCGGGGAACCTGAGGCGATCGAATAACCGGTTCCGTCTGCACTTATAGAAAAAGACAGCCCCTGCATTTGCAGGGGCTGTGTGTTTTACCGGTGATGATTACGGCATCGATTTAAATGAATTTAACACTTTCATATAATTTGCGCGTTCGAAGGCGGCCGGTTCTGAGACCGAGTTCTGGCTCAGACTGCCTTTCATTTGCTGGATGGAATCGTATTCATGCTGGATCATCCACTTTTCCAAATCAGTCAGGATGACGGGAACGCGGCCGATTCCTTGCGCAAGCAATTCCGAGGCTATCATTGCCACGCTGGCTCCCGCCATGATGGTTTTAATAACATCTTCAGCTGTATGGATTCCAGTGGTGAGTGCCAGGTCTGCGTTGATTTGCCCGTAGAGAATGGCGATCCAGCGCAAAGGCAGGCGTAGTTCGTTCGAGGTGCTCAAGATCAAGTTCGGGACAACCTCCATCGTTTCCAGGTCGAGATCGGGCTGATAGAAACGGTTGAAAAGCACCAGGCCGTTTGCGCCAGCTTCGACCAGCCGTCTGGCGATATTGGGAATGGCGGAAAAAAATGGGCTGAGTTTAACAGCGAGTGGAATTTTGATGCTATTGCGCACATCGTGGACAAGGGTGATGTAGTTCTCTTCTATCTGGTTGGCTGTCTGCGCCGGGTTGGTTGGGAGAAAATAGAGGTTAAGTTCCAGAGCATCTGCACCTGCATCTTCAATTTTCTTGGCATATTTTATCCAGCCGCCAGAGGAAACACCGTTCAAGCTGCCGATTACAGGGATATTGACTGACTGTTTGATTTTCTTCAGTTTTTCGATGTAGGCATCTGCTTTGAGCGTGTACTTTCCGCTCTGGGGATAGAATGAGTCAAATTCGGCAGAAATTTCCGTGCCATAGAAAAGGAAATGATCCAATTCAAGACTTTCGTGAATGATTTGCTCTTCAAAAAGCGAGTACATCACGATCGCCGCAATCCCAGCTGCTTCAAGCTCTTTGGCAGTTTCTACTTTTTCAGAAAGCGGCGACGCGGAAGCTACCAGCGGGTTCTTGAGTTTAAGACCCAGATAGGTCATTGACAGGTCAACCATATGATCTCCTTTGCCATTGATTATTCAAAATGGGACAGAGGGTTACTCTGTCCCATTTTGAATACCTTATTTTTGCTCAGCCGATTTCCCATAGTGCATGGCAGCCAGTTGCGAATAGAAGCTCCAGCGGGACTTGGCATCTTCGCTGGACAGTTTGAGCAGAGTCTCAGCGCGCGCTTCGTCACTTTGAGTCAACATGCGGAAGCGGGTTTCGTTATACATATATTGCTCCACTGAAACTGTCGGCTCTTTGCAGTCAATCTGCAGGGGATTTTTGTCTTCTGCAGCAAGACGTGGATCAAAGCGATAGAGAGGCCAAAGACCGGACTGGACAGCCAGTTTCTGCTGTTCAAGGCCTTTGGACATGTCATAGCCATGGGAGATGCAATGGCTGTAAGCGATAATTATAGAAGGGCCGTTATAGGCTTCAGCTTCGATGAAGGCTTTCAGCGTATGCTGGTCACTGTAACCCATGGCGACACGTGCCACGTAGACATAGCCGTACGCAATGGCCATCAGACCCAGGTCTTTCTTTGCCAGGCCTTTGCCTGAGGCTGCAAAGCGGGCTACTGCACCGCGCGGGGTGGACTTGGATGCCTGTCCGCCAGTATTCGAGTAGACCTCGGTATCAAGGACCAACAAATTGACATTTCGGCCGGTTGAAAGAACATGGTCGAGCCCGCCATACCCAATATCATACGCCCAACCATCACCACCGACAATCCAGACGGACTTCTTGACGAACGAATCAGCCACAGCAGCCAGGTTCTTGGCCTGTGGGTTCTTGGAGCGGGTGAGTTTCTGTTTGAGTGCTTCGACGCGCTCGCGTTGCTGCTTGATTCCCAAGTCGGTGGTCTGGTCAGCTTTGAGCAAGCCATCCACAAGATCCTGGCCGATTTCGTTGACGAAAGTTGGCAGGATATCACTGGCATATTCGAGTTGCTTGTCCAACGTCAGGCGGAATCCCAAACCGAACTCGGCATTATCTTCAAATAGCGAGTTAGACCAGGCGGGGCCCCGTCCTTCTTTGTTAAATGTGTAGGGTGTGGTCGGCAGGTTCCCGCCATAAATGGATGAACAACCTGTGGCGTTCGCGATTACGGACCGATCACCAAACAACTGCGACAATAATTTAATGTAAGGCGTTTCACCGCAACCTGCGCATGCCCCCGAGAACTCGAATAGGGGTTCCAGAAGTTGCGAGTTCTTGATTGTGCCCAGGTTAATGGCTGTGCGGTCAATTTCAGGCAATGACAGGAAGAATTCCCAGTTTTTCGCTTCTGTTTCGCGGAGTGGCGGCTGTAAAGCCATATTGATGGCTTTGCGGGCCGGATTGGTCTTATCTTTGGCAGGACAAGCTTCAACACATAAAGTACAGCCAGTGCAATCCTCAGGCGCAACCTGGACGGTATAAGCCATACCAGGATATTCCTTGAACTTGGAGTCCATGAATTTAAAGGTTTCCGGGTTTTTTTCAAGGAATTTCTTTTCGTATACCTTGTGCCTGATGACAGCGTGCGGGCAGACAAAGACACACTTGCCGCATTGGATGCACAAGTCAGATTCCCAGACCGGGATCTCCAGGGCGATATTGCGTTTCTCCCACTTGGTTGTCCCGGTGGGGAAGGTGCCATCCACGGGCATTGCAGAGACCGGGATGCTATCGCCTTCGAAGGCAATCATTGGTCCCAGCACATTGCGCACAAAGTCTGGTGCTTCTGCGGCGACCGGAGCGCGGCGGGTGAAGGTACTGGTCACTTTATCGGGCACCTTGACTTCATGCAGGTTGACCAGGGTCTGATCCACAGCTGCGTAGTTCTTCATGACGACAGCATCTCCACGTTTGCCATAGGTCTTCTTGATAGCTTTTTTAATTTGCTCTATGGCTTCATCACGTGGCAGGATACCAGAAATGGCGAAAAAACAGGTCTGCATGATGGTATTGACACGGCTGCCCATCCCGGTCTTTTCGGCTACATCATAGGCGTTAATGGTGTAAAACCTGAGTTTCTTCTCGATGATGTCTTTTTGAACTTCTTGCGGCAGCTTGTCCCAGACTTCCTTCGGGCCGAACAAGCTGTTCACCAAAAAGACTGCTCCAGGCTGGGCGTACTTGGTGAAGTCAAAACGTTCGAGGAAGTTAAACTGGTGGCAGGCGACGAAGTTGGCGGTGTTGGGGGTAATCAGGTATGGAGCCTGGATGGGTTTGGGACCAAAGCGCAAGTGTGAAACCGTCAGAGTGCCGGCCTTTTTGGAGTCGTAGTAGAAATAGCCCTGGGCGTTGTTATTGGTTTCTTCGCCGATGATTTTTATGGAGTTCTTATTTGCCCCAACAGTGCCATCCGAACCCAAACCAAAGAAGAGGCAGCGCACGGTCTCAGGGTGCTCAACGGAGAAATTGAGATCGTAATCCAGGCTGGTGTGGGTCACGTCTTCATTGATCCCAACCACGAAATGGTTTTTTGGATTGACCTTTTTGAGTTCGTCAAAGACGGCTTTGACCATGGCTGGAGTAAATTCCTTCGAAGACAGCCCATAGCGTCCACCGATAACCTTAATACCCTGAACTCCATTTTCGAACAGGGTGCTGGTCACATCCAGATAGAGCGGGTCGCCAGATGCGCCGGGTTCCTTGGTGCGGTCAAGCACGGCAACAGATTTGACGGTCTTGGGCAGGGACTTGATAAAAGCAGTGGTGTCGAACGGGCGGTACAGGCGCACGCGGATGACACCCACTTTTTCACCCTTCTCAACCAGGTAATGTGTAGTTGCTTCGGCTGTCTCGCCGCCGGAGGCCATAATGATGATCACGCGCTCCGCATCCGGAGCGCCAATATAATCAAAAAGGTGATAAGCGCGGCCGGTCAGCTTGGCGAATTTGTCCATCGCTTTTTGGACGATGCCAGGGACTTTGGTGTAGAACGGGTTGATGGTCTCGCGCGCCTGGAAGAAAACATCCGGATTCTGGGCGGAACCGCGCAAGACTGGATGATTGGGTGAAAGAGCACGGGCGCGGTGGGCACGAACGAGCTCATCGTCGATCATTGCCCGCAAATCGTCATCATTCAGCTGTTCAATCTTAGCCACTTCATGCGAAGTACGGAAACCATCGAAGAAGTGCAGGAAGGGCACACGTGCTTCCAGAGTGGCAGCCTGGGCAATCAATGCCATATCGTGGGCTTCCTGGACCGATCCAGAAGGAAGCATCGCCCAGCCGGTCTGGCGAACGGCCATCACGTCGGAGTGGTCGCCGAAGATCGAGAGGGCATGGGTTGCCACCGTACGAGCTGAAACGTGGAAAACCGTGCTGGTCAATTCTCCGGCGATTTTGAACATATTGGGGATCATCAACAGCAAGCCTTGGCTGGCCGTGAACGTGGTGGTCAACGCTCCGGATTGGAGCGCCCCGTGAACGGCTCCAGAAGCGCCACCTTCAGATTGCATTTCTATTACCAGCGGGACCGTCCCCCAGATATTCTTACGCTTAACGGCCGACCAATCATCGGCAAACTCCCCCATATTGGAAGAGGGCGTGATGGGATAAATCGCGCAAATTTCATTGGTGCGATGGGCGATTGAAGCGGTGGCTTCATTCCCATCAATCGTAACCTTTTGGCGTTCCATATATCTTTACTCCTTCATATAGGATAACACAGATAAATCTGTGCAAGGTTTAAATACCAAACCATGAGTGTATTCCCCCGGGTTCCCTTGCGATAGTAATTTTATACATAAATACTACTGCGACTTGTCACCAATAAAAACCGGCATTATTTTTGTTTTTCCAGATGTTTGCGTGCCAGGAGGATCGCTGCCAGAGACTTCGCATCCTGGATATCCCCACGTTCAAACATCGCCAGCGCTTCGGCTAATGGGACGCGCTCGACAGAAAGGAACTCATCGGCATCAGCCTCCAATGGGTTGTCCCGCAGATCGGTTGCAAGGTAAACATGCATATATTCGGTGGAGTAACCGGGGGCTAGATAGAAACCACCCAGTGGTTCCAAATTCCCCGCGGCCATGCCAGTCTCTTCCCGGATTTCACGACTGGCGCATTCCAGCGGGGTTTCACCCTCGTCCAAGGTCCCGGCGGGCAGTTCCAGGAGGTCCAGCCCTGCTGCGTGCCGGTATTGACGGACAAAAAGCATTTGGCCGTTCGTGTCCAGGGGCAGGATGATAACCGACCCGACATGTTCCACGATATCGAACCTGGCCTCACGACCATCAGGCAGGCGCAGTGTATCGCGGCGGATGGTGAAGGCATGCCCTGGATAGACAATTTCAGATTTTAGCAATTCAAATGCCATTCAGTCTCCAAAAAAACACCCAGGCGGGATTTGCCTGGGTGTTTGAAGTTGCTGGATTTCTATGGAATGTTCAGAGCCTGGTTAAGGTGCAGCGTATAAGGTGAGATCAGATTATTTGCCGCGATTATTTGGTTGGGATCAACGTTACCATAGTAGCAAGCTACAGCGTAGATGGTTTCGGTGGCTGAAGATACAGTAAAGACGCCCGGATGAGGATGAAGGGCACGTTCGCCAACGAATGGATTGCTAGTCTGTGGAATTTTCAAAACATCACCTGGTTGCACGAGGGTTGCATCAGTAAGACCGTTCAAAGTAAGGAGTTCCTGCTGGTTTACATTGAAGCGGCGGGCGATGCAATAAAGGAACTCGCCCGGCATGATAGTGTACGTTGAGGGATGCCCGGGTGTGGAAGTTGGCACAATGATAATCGGTGTGGTCCCGGCGATAGGTGTCGATGCTACTCCAGTGGGCGGCACTATTGAAATGGGAGTGCCAAATGGTGTAGAGGTTGGGTGGGTTCCACCGGGAGTAAGGGTCTGTGCTGCCTGGGTTTGCATGGACACGGCTGTCATCGTCTGCAGCATCTGCGTGGTACCAATCATTTGTACTTGACCGATGCCGGTCGGTTGTGTCATCGTAGCGGTACTGAAATGCCCGGTGGGGGTAGCCAAGGAACCCTGTGGCGATGTAGACGCGGCGCGCTGGCAGGATACCAGCAACAACAGTGCAGCTAAACCAAGTATTAATATCGCCGATAATTTCTTGAGCATGGTCACCTCCTAAAAAACGCGCTTTCTTGTTTATTAGTTTCTAGGGTGATACTAGCACAACCTTTCTATATCGTCAAGCGCAGGATTGTGCTTTATGCCGGCAACCTGCCTATTTTTCGAGCCATATTGTCACGGGGCCATCATTTTCAATCTCGACCACCATATGCGCACCAAAAATGCCAGTCTGGACCTGGGCGCCCTGGGCACGCAAGAACTCGGTGAATTTTTCCACGAGCGGAGCGGCATCCAAAGGGCGGGCTGCCTCGGAAAAGGACGGGCGCCGTCCCTTGCGAGCGTCACCGTAGAGGGTAAACTGCGAAATGACGATAGCCGCACCATTTACCTCCATAAGTGACAGGTTGAATTTGCTGTCAGAATCCTCAAAGATGCGGAGGGATGCAATTTTCTCTGCCAAGAATCTGGCTTGTAGCCCGGTATCCCCCTTCCCTATGCCAAGCAGTATAACCAACCCATGACCAATTTTGGCAACGGTTCTTCCTTCAACGGTGACTTTACTGGATGTGACTCTCTGAATCAATGCGCGCATAATTCACGGCAGGGGGAAGTTACATCCTTTCTAAGGTGGTTACGGCAATTGAACTGCTGCACGAACTTCCCGCATCGTCTTTTCAGCGATGGCCCTGGCGCGGGCAGCACCGTCTGCGAGCACGGACGGTACCAGGTCTGGCTGGGCTGCAATCTCGGCGCGTTTGGTGCGGAAAGGTTCGAGAGCACTGTTCAAACTCTCGGCAAGTCGTTTCTTGCAGTCCACGCAGCCAATGCCTGCCCGGCGGCATTCAATATTGATCATTTCCACATCTTCTTTAGAGGTGAAGACTTTGTGGAGTGTGAAAACGTTGCATATATCCGGGTTACCTGGGTCGGTGCGTTTTATTCGATGGGGGTCGGTTACCATCATCATGACTCGCTGGCGGGTTTCTTCGGAGGTGGCAGCCAGTTCGATCTGGTTGTTCAGGCTTTTACCCATTTTCTCTTTACCGTCAATGCCAAGGACTTTTTGCACTTCGGCAGCCTTCATTTGCGGTTCCACAAGAACGCTGGTATTGTAACGGTAATTAAATGAGCGAACGACCTCGCGGGCAAATTCAAGGTGGGGGGCCTGGTCTATGCCTACCGGGACCAGGTCCGTTTTGTAGAGCAATATATCAGCGCTCATCAGCACCGGGTATCCCACCAACCCATAATTGACATTGTTTGGGTTCTGACGCACCTTTTCCTTGAAGGTTGGCAAATCGGTCAGTTTACCGAGCGGGGTGACCATCGAAAGAAGAGTGTGCAATTCAGTGACCTGTGGAACATGGGATTGGACGAAAAGGATGGTCTCCTCCGGGCGAATGCCAACAGCAAGCAGGTCGAGCGCCAGATCATAGGTATCCTGTTTCAGATTAAGAGTGTCCTCAACAGTAGTGAGGGCGTGCAAGTCCACGATGCAATAAACGCACTCGTAATCGTCCTGTAACGCGACATAGTTTTTAAATGCGCCCAGGTAGTTTCCCAGGTGGGCACGCCCGGTTGGACGGATGCCGGAAAAGACGCGACCTTTTTTTGCCATTGGTACCTCTAGAAAAACAGATTTTTATTAACGAAGTTATTGTTACTTTTTTAAGAATTCTGCGACCAGGCCTAAAACTTCGCCGGGATTGGCATGCCGTCCGGTCTGGAGTTTGGAGTACAGCAAAGAATTATTGACAGTCACCTCGAACCGGCCTCCCTCGGAAGGGATAAGTGTAATACTCTCAATCTCCGGTTCGAACTTATTTAGGAGTTCGTTAGCCAGGCTCACGGCCCGGTCAGTGAAGTGTCAAACTGTGCAGTAAACGACGGAAATTTTTAACAAGAGGATGACTCCTTTACTAATTTCTAAAAAATTATACTTCTTCTTCCATAAATCTGTGGACTTTCGCATGTTGATTTAGGGACATCCAAGTTCTTAAGGTTATTGTTATTCCGACCCTTTGACGCATGGCATCCTTACATGTATAATCATTTAAGATTCTTTATCCCACTATGGATTACATTCGAGGCCTAGCATGGCTCTGCGTGGCAACCTGCGCGACTTCACCATTACTCAATTATTGAACCTCATAAAACTGGCAAATAAAACTGGGACTCTCGTTGTTGAAGGTCCCAGTGAAACGGCCAGGGTTGCCTTCCGTGATGGGAAATTGGCTTATGCCCAAATTGCCCAAGAAGATAGCAGCCTGGCTTTTGTCTTATTTAAGGCTAAAAAACTATCCTCAGTACAGTACAAATCAATCCAACAACGAGCCACTCATATTTCAGATAAAGAACTGGGTTTGTTACTGATTAATGGCGGGTACCTTTCTCAAGAAGATATTCTGACCAACCTGCAGCAACATTTTGCAAATATTACCCAGCGCTTGTTTACATGGGTGGAAGGTTTTTTCCACTTTGATAATGACTCTCCGCCGCCGGAAGACCGCATCAGTGTCCGCCTGGATCTTGAGAACCTGATTATCGAAGGATCGCGTCACATGCGCGAGTGGGAGCAATTGCAGGACGAAATTCCAAGTCTGGAAATGGCTCTCAAGTTTACGGATCATCCCGGCACCAATATGAGGAATGTCAACTTAAGCGTAGAGGAATGGCGGGTTGTTTCTTATATCAAACCCAACAATACCATCCGGCAGATTGCCAGTGCCACAAATATGAATGATCTGGAGATCAGGCGCATCGTTTATGGCTTGCTTGAAGCCGGCCTGGTAGAAACCAGCCGGCTCAGTGACGGGATAACTCCGGTGCCCTCGATGCGAATCTTCCCATCAAAAGATAAAGAAGAGCAGAAATCGCTAATTAATCGTCTTATAACAAGAATTCGTTCCCTCTAATCTATTGCGAGGAATTATTTAATGCAAACGGTTAAAATGGTTGTTACGGGTCCCTTTAACGCCGGTAAGACTCAATTTATACGCTCGGTCAGCGAGATTGATATTGTCTCCACTGAGCGCAATATTTCCTCAGCATCAGAAAAATCTGTTAAAGAATCAACCACTGTCGCAATGGATTTCGGTCGGATCACGGTTGACGAAGAATTGGTGTTGTACCTTTTTGGAACTCCTGGTCAGCGGCGATTCGACTTTATGTGGGAGATTCTTTCCGAGGGTATGCTGGGTTTCATTGTCATGGTGGATAGCACCCGACCGGAAACTTTCCGGGAGGCTCGTTCCATCTTGGAAACCTTTCACGCATATGCACCGACCCCATACGTGGTGGCGGCCAATAAACAGGATATGAAGGAAGCCTGGGATATTTCAGATATGCGTCACGTTTTGCATCTGGATTCAAAAATCAAACTGATATCCTGCATTGCCACCGATCGGGATTCGGTTAAAGCAATTCTGCTTGAATTGCTCTACAGCATCCTATCTGAAATGGAGAATGGAACAAAATAGTCTTTTTTAATTGTAACTACGGGTTCATCCACCACTACCGATTAGGGTAATATTTATCATGAAGTTTCTGGTGTGGGATGAATGGTTGGTTTGTAATGGAGATGACCGGGTTCGTGGGGGACATTACATGCCCACATACAAGAATTTTCTCAAAACGGATGCCCCCAGCTCATGAAACCAATGCCGATAAATTCCAATTTCAGCCGAGCGGGACGGATTTTAATACTGGCGATGGAAGAGATTCTCGGACATAATGGGGTGATTAGTATCCTTAATCTTGCCTTTCCTTCATATTTTGATCAAGACTCTGCTGATAACAATTACCTGGATTTCCGTTTTGAACACATCAGTTCTCTCCAGATTGCCCTTGAAAACACTTATGGTTCTCGAGCCGGCCGAGGCTTGTTTCTGCGCGTTGGACGCGCCTGTGTGAAATACGGCTTGCGGGAATTTGGTCCTGAACTTGGTATAACCGGCCTCGCGTTCCGCCTGTTGCCTTTGCCTACCCGGCTAAAGGTCGGGAGTGAAGCTTTGGCCAGACTGTTTAATAATTTCACCGACCAACATATCAGTCTCGAAATTGATGAGAAATATATCCACTGGCATACCGGGCACTGTCCCCTGTGTTGGAAAAGACAGTCAGGTGATCCATGTTGCATCCTGGCTGTTGGTTTTTTGCAGGAGGCTTTATATTGGATAAGCGGTGGAAAATATTACCTGGTCGAAGAGAATAAATGTATTGCATGTGGTGATAGTACGTGTACAATTGTAATTGACCGAAATCCGTTGAGTTGATGCCATGATAAAAGTTATCCTTCAAGCTCCCCGCTATATTTCCCCTTTTAATGAACCAGCGCGTGATTTACGAATTCAGAACAAACCGCTCTGGCTCAACCAACAAGACCTGCTTGCTCCGTATGTGGAACGCGAGAGAGAAATTCTTCCTGGTGAACACCTGCCAATCTCACACGACCCAATGATCGTTTATCGTGACAACTTATGGTTCGATGAAAGTTATATCACCGAATTCATGCGCCAGGCCATCAAACGAAATCATGCAGTGCGGGCTGCTTTTTCGATGGAAGATACCGCTTTCCGTGAGTATGCGTTGCCCCTTTCCGTTTCCTACACACCGGCAGGGAATCTCCTTTATGCAGATTTGTGGTTTTACCCCCACGGCCCCGATGCGGACGTTGATCCGTTGGTCATTGATCTGGAAGAGCGCCAGGTAGGCAATTATGGCGTCCCAACCAATATGACGGCCGGAAGCGGTGATAATGTTTACCAGGTCCCATTGCGGGCGATGATGGCGATTGATAGCTGGACTCATGTTTTTTATGCAGATAGTATCTTCGGTTTATTTGCCCGGAAAGCTCGTTTTGAAAATCGTTTCAATAAAGATCTATGGTTCAAGTTGAAGATTAATGGGACGGCACTTTACGAGGGCAAGCGGTTGCAGGAATGTTCTGAATTGGTAACGGTGGGAAGGAACTGCATGATTGACCGCACTGCCATCATTCACGGCCCGACGACCATTGGCGATAACGTGATCATCAATGCGGGCGCAGTGATCGAAAACTGTATTGTTGGAAGTAATGTAAAAATTTCGCAGGATTGTCAATTAATGCTCTCAGTGGTTGGGGACGGTACCATTCTCCCGTTTCGAGCTTCGCTTCTCATGACTACCATTATGGAAAACGGAATGGTGGCTCAAAATACCCGCCTGCAAATGTGCGTCATCGGGCGTAACACATTCATCGGTGCCGGCAATACTCTGATAAATAATAATTTTATCCCTGCACCCATCCGGTCGAAGGACTGGCACGAGAATCTCTCACCTACCTTCCGCCCAGTACTCGGCGGGTGCGTGGGGCATAACTGCAATGTCGGGGCGGGAAGGGTAATTTCACCGGCCTGTACGATTGAATCAGATGTGGTTTTGTTTCCTACCTATGATCATTGCATTGTAGACCATGATATTAAATATGAGGAAAGTGACCACCATAAGCTGAAAGATGCCGGTAAACACCCGCGTCTCTATCCCCGCTGGGGTGAAAAAGTACTTGCCTCGTGGTAGCGATCAGTTTGAAAAATGCACGGCATGTGCGACGGTTTTTGTAATATTAAAATCGGTAATAAATGAAATCCTGAATTTGGTGGTGGCAAAAAGGATGTACCGGGCACCATCATATTCAATTTTTAAATACCCAACCCGGGGATCAGGTCGAGGAGGAAACATGACAAAAATTATGATAGCAGAAGATGAAAGCGATCTTCGCGACTTGATCACATTTTCCCTGCGCTTTGCAAACCTTGAAGTCGTTGCGGCCACCAATGGCGAGGAAGCGGTCACTCTAGCCCGACAGGAATTTCCCGACTTGATTCTAATGGATGTGCGCATGCCGCGTATGACCGGATATGAGGCTTGCACTGCCATCAAAGCCGATCCGAAGTTAAAGAATATCCCCATAATTTTCCTTTCAGCAAAAGGTCAGGACTCTGAAATCCAAGCTGGCCTTCGGGCGGGAGCGTTGGAATATCTTTTGAAACCAATTGCTCCCGACCAACTGTCGGCTCGCATCCATGCAGTCCTGGCGCGATACGGAAAGTGATTTTTCCCAACGCATGAGTGCAATCCTGCTTGACGGTAAGATCGTGCATTACGAGGTGCTCGGGCGCGGCCGTCCGATCATTTTCGTGCATGGGTGGGTTGGCTCCTGGCGCTATTGGGTGCCAGCGATGCAGATCGCTGCCAAATCTTTTCGCGCTTATGCCATCGACCTGTGGGGCTTTGGAGAGACCGCCCGCGACCCATCCAGTTACTCCATTGCGCGACAGACCACTCTGCTTGCCAGCTTTATACAGAAAATGGGTATCGGGAAAGTTACCCTCATCGGACACGGCCTCGGTGCGTTGACTGCCCTCCTGTTCACACAAAAATTCCCGGACGGAGTTGATCGCCTGATGGTTGCCAATATACCGCTGGACATTAACTTTGTCGCCATGCGGCTTCGTATTCCTGCCTCTCCCACCAGCCTGGCAGCCTGGTTGCTACGCAAGGAACCGGCAATGGAACCTGCCCGTATCGACGCTACAAAAACAGATCCCTTGGCAATAACCTCTTCACTAAAAAGCCTGGAAATTATGAATTTCATGCCCTTCATGGATACCATGCCCATCCCTTGTTTGATTGTACATGGGCAGGATGATCCAGCGGTGAAAACGCCGGACCATAAGCGTGTGTTGGCCATGACAGACCAGGTGGATCAGATTGTGATGGATAATTGTGGCCATTTTCCCATGCTGGATGAAGGGCTAAGGTTTAACAGCTTAATGATGAATTTCCTGGCCCTTGTTTCTGGTGCAAGCCCGCGGGACATGCGTTTATGAATAATAATGGAAGTTGTGGGTCCTCAGAGGGCCAGGATGCTCTGGTGAAGGGTTTAATATTTAGCTTTGGATGGTTCCTTGACATTCCTTTCCCACTCAGGTAGAATACCGTTCGCCCAAGAATGGGCCTGTAGCGCAGTTGGGAGCGCGCCTCAATCGCACTGAGGAGGTCAGGGGTTCGAATCCCCTCAGGTCCACAGCCAGCGGGCAGCAGGCACAATGCAGCAAGCAATACCGCCGCCTGCCTTCTGCTTACTGCCTTTTGAATAACCCAATATGGGCCCATAGCGCAGTTGGGAGCGCGTCTCAATGGCATTGAGAAGGTCGCGAGTTCGAATCTCGCTGGGTCCACAGGCAATCGCGATGAGAGTCCTTGTCGCGATTGTGCTATAATCAGCTAAATAATTAAGGTCAAGACAGGAGTAGTAGGTCATCCCGTCAGCGAAAAGGGAAAGCAAGGTGGAAGCCCTTGACAGTGCCCGCGGGAGCGCTCTGAGACCGAACTCGCCTGCCCTCGCAAGAGAGACTGCGCTGGTGAATCCAGTAGTCAGCGCCGGGACATCGCCCGTTACAGCAGACGAGCGGTCTATCATGTCCACGAGTTCAACAGGTCCAGCCTGTAAGACTCTGAATATTTTCAGGACATAATAGACAATTCGGGGTGGTACCGCGGAGAATCAACCCTTCGTCCCTGAGTGGATGAAGGGATTTTTGTTTAGATAATAAAAGGAGGCGCGCAATGTTTGAGAATATCTGCAGACCATGGATCCAGCCTTGCCTTCCTGCGCGCCCCCTTGAGGTTTCAAGGGTCCCAAATTAAGCGTTGCAGGATAGAAATTCACCATTCTCACGTTTTAAGATCATCGAGGTAGTAATGAGCGACTATATTCCCTCTCAAATTGAACCAAAATGGCAGGCCAAATGGGAAGCCGACGGGCTGTACAACGCTGACATCGACGCGAGCAAACCCAAACATTACGCATTAACCATGCTGCCTTATCCTTCCGGCGACCTGCATATTGGTCACTGGTATGCCTTTACCCCGTCTGACGCGCATGCGCGGTTCATGCGTATGAACGGGTATAACGTGATGCTGCCTATTGGCTTTGATGCCTTCGGGCTTCCGGCTGAGAATGCTGCCATCAAGGACGGCATCCACCCGATGAAGCGGACCTACGAAAATATCGGACAAATGCGTCGGCAGTTACGATCGATGGGTGCCATGTGGGACTGGCGCCGCGAGGCAATTTCATCCAACCCGGAATACTATAAGTGGACCCAGTGGTTCTTCATTCAGCTATTCAAGCATGGGTTGGCCTACCGCAAGATGTCGCCCGTTGACTTTTGCCCTCACTGTAACACCACCCTGGCACGCGAACAGGTCTGGGGTGATGACCGGCACTGCGAACGTTGCGGCACACCAGTCATTAAGAAAAACCTGTCGCAGTGGTTCTTTAAGACCACCGCCTACGCGGAAGAGTTGCTGAACTTCGAAGGAATGGACTGGCCGGAACGTATAAAGGTATTGCAGACAAATTGGATTGGACGATCCGAGGGCGCCGAAGTTAAATTTCCACTGGCAGATCAAGGATCAATTAATCATGCGGCAGAAACCCAATCCCCCGACTCCCAATCCGTGATCACGGTATTTACTACCCGCCCAGACACTCTGTGGGGTGTCACCTTCATGGTACTTTCCCCCGAGCACCCGCTGGTGGACAAAGTTACCACGCGGGAACAACAAGCTGATGTCGAAGCTTATAAGGTTCAGGCCGCCCGCCAATCAGACATCGACCGCGAGGCCGCCGACAAAGAAAAGACCGGGGTTTTCACCGGAGGTTACGCCATAAACCCGGTCAATGACGAAAAGACCCCCATCTGGATCGCAGATTACGTGCTGATGACGTATGGCACTGGTGCCATCATGGCTGTCCCGGCGCACGACCAGCGCGACTTCGAGTTCGCCCGCAAATACGGGATCGAGGTTCGGGTGGTGATCCAACCGGACGACACGGCTCCGCTGGATGGTGCGACCATGCCTGCCTCAGTTCCAGCCTCCGGAAAGATGGTCAATTCGGGGCCTCTGACCGGTACTTCCGCCGCCGAGGCTTTTCAGGTTGCAGTGAAATTTATTACCGATAAAGGCGTAGGAAGGGGCTCCATAAACTATAAATTGCGCGACTGGCTAATCTCCCGGCAGCGATACTGGGGCGCGCCCATCCCGATGATCTATTGCGAGAAGGACGGCTGGAACCCGGTTCCCGACACCGAATTGCCCGTGCTGCTGCCTGAAGATGTCGCATGGAAACCCACAGGCGAATCACCGCTGAAACTGCATCCGACCTGGAAACAAGCCAAATGTCCTGTTTGTGGCGAGCCAGCCGAGCGTGAGACCGACACGATGGACACATTCATGTGCTCGTCATGGTACCACCTGCGCTACCTGTCCCCGCACTATGACAAAGCCCCATTCGACCCAAAACAGTACGATTATTGGATGCCGGTCGATACCTATACTGGCGGCATCGAGCATGCCAACATGCATCTGATCTACACGCGCTTCTTCCATAAAGCGCTGCGCGACATGGGTATTACCAAAGGCCCCGAGCCGATGATCCAATTGCGCAACCAGGGCATGGTGCTGGGCGAGGACAATGAGAAAATGTCCAAGAGCCGCGGCAACGTGGTGGCTCCCGACGAACTGGTGGAACGCTATGGTGCAGATGCAGTGCGCGCTTTCCTGATGTTCTTCGCCCGCTGGGAGTTGGGCGCGCCGTGGAATCCCTCCGGAATAGACGGAACCGTCCGCTGGCTGCGGCGCGTATGGACATTGTTCACCGATTCAACCCAGGTTGGGTCTGGAAACTGTTCTGACGATACTAAGAAGATGCTTCGTCGTCGTGTCCATCAGATGCTGAAACGAATCACTCGTGATTTCAAACAATTCGAGTTCAATACGATCGTTTCCGGCCTGATGGAACTATTTAATGAAATGACCCGGGCCAACGAATCCGGGGCATACGGAACGCCAGAATGGAACGAGGCTGTGGATATCTACCTGCGCATGCTGGCCCCCGTCAGTCCGCACATCGCTGAAGAACTCTGGGAGCAGACCGGCCGGAAATACTCCATCCATGACCAACCCTGGCCGACCGTGGACGAGGAAGCTGCCCGTGAGGAAGAGATCATTATCCCTGTGCAGATCAACGGGAAACTGCGTGACCGGGTGGTCCTCCCAGCGGATGCCAGCCAGGAAGATATTAAGTCTGCCGCGCTCGCGAGTGAGATTGTCCAGAAATACTTGGAAGGGAAGCCGCCGAGGAAGGTGATCGTGGCGCAGATGAGACTGGTAAATATTGTAATATAACCAAACCCTGCAGCACTATCAAAGTGCCGCCGATAGAGGAATCTTGCCGATGAAACGCAGCTCGCCGATTACCCTGATCGTGCTCGCCTTTGTTGTCTTTGGGACAGTGGCGTGTATGTGCTCCATTTTTAACCAGCGTCAACCGCTTGTATTTACCCCGGACCAGTTGCCGGATGCCCAGGTAGGTGTCCCTTATGAGGCAACCATCAGCATAAGCCAAAACGACACACCAGTTGGGAGCGTCTCTTTATCTAAAGGCACACTCCCGCCGGGGCTGGAACTTGTATACAAAAGGACGGAGGATACCGCCAAAATCACCGGGGCTCCCACCCAGGCAGGGACGTACACCTTCACCATCAATGCCTGGTGTCTCGGGACAAACACATCCGGGCAGGTCGGAGAAAAACAATATACCATAGTGGTGCCGGTTCACACACAAGCCGGGGAGCTTGTTTTTAGCCCGGACAAGCTGCCGGATGCCCAGGCGGGCGTCCCATATGAAGCAACCATCAGCGTCAGCCAAAACCTGACCCCTGCCGGAAATTTCTCCCTATCCGAAGGCACGCTCCCTCCTGGATTGGAACTTGTGTATATGCAACAGGAATATACTGCCAAAATCACCGGGACTCCCACTCAGGCCGGGACATTTACCTTCACAATCAGCGTCTGGTGTTTTGGGACACAAGAAGCCGGGCAGACGGGAGAAAAGCAGTATACGCTTGTGGTGGCTCCGTAAAAAGATCAACTCCTGGTGCGCTACTGAGAAGAAGATCGTGGCGCAGAAGAAACTTGTTAATATTGTGGTTTACCCCACGGTGGCGACCAACTGGTCGCCACTTCTTTTTCTTTTTCCAATATGCAATAAAGCTAGACGGTCAACCGGTAAAATACCAGCTTAGCCAGGGGAAAAACCTCAAAATCGCTGAAGCCTTCCCCATTCGCCATTTTTACCAGGATTTCCGGAGCCAACCGATGCACGAATGGTGCGCCAACATCCTCTTCGCGAAAGGCCCATTCAAGGATGCCCACCCGAAGGTGTGCCGCGCGGCGGGCTTCGCGCAGCACCTGGGCTTGTTCGTCCGATTCATGCAGCAGTAATCCCATGAAAACCAGATCAAAGCTGGCATCAGCGAAGGGCAGCATCTCTGCTGTTGCCTCG
>DASVKG010000193.1:0-17925 GCA_036385495.1 Anaerolineales bacterium
TCTCGATGCCAAGGTCGCCACACTCAAAGCAGACTTGACCACCGCCGGTTTGCTGGATAAAACAGGCGCCATCGTTGCCGGGAATTTCCCCGAAGCGAAAGCGAATGCACTGTGGAATTACCTTCTAGTTGCTGTTGAAGATAAGAGTAACGGCGTTCACAACATGCCCTACGCAACTGCCTTGATCGATGCAAGTCTGGCAGTCTTTGGCAAGTAAATAGCTTATTTCAGAAAGTTGGCATTACCAACATGACCTATCCTTTAATCAGGACAGGTCATGTTTTTATTTGCATCTGATCTTTATCAAAATGATTTTGAGTAAAGGCGGCCCTTTTGATTATAAAAACTATATCGGGTAATTAATCACCCGGCACAGGGATTGCCTCGATGACCTTGGATTCCACAATGCGGACTTTTACCATGTTGTGGTCTACCACTTTCAGGTAGCGTACTCCCAGTGAGAATGCCAGTAACCCGTAACTGACGATCCCTGCTCCGGTCAGGATCTCGATCACGGATGGATGATATGCTGCATATGCCACCGTGGGTTCGCCGGGCAGATATGAGAGGAAGATCAACAGACCGGATAGGTTTGTATCCCAGCGATAGGCCACCACCCCGCCGACCACCAATACCATGGCCAGCATGCGCCACATCGGGAGGGAACGCGTTCTCTTGTTGAGCAGCAATAAGATCGGAACAACAGCACCAAGCAAGATCTCGCCTATCCAGAAGTTGAAGGATAGCGCACCCCCGGTCAGCATTTGTAAACCCTCTGTCCGGCCCGGTTCGTAGGTGTAGGTCATTGCCAGGGCATCCCAAAAGCGGAAGTAAAGGTACGCCACCAGAATCCAGCCGATGATGTGGGAAACGCGATCCATAATATTATTATCCACGTTGGCTTGCTCTGTAAGGCGTGCCGAAAGCATCGAAGCAAAGACTGTCAATGCCATGCCACCCGCGATCGCTGAAATAATAAACAACACCGATATATCCGGCCGGTACCAGAGCGGGCGTGCTTTAAGAACGCCATAAAGCGCTCCTAGGGATGACTGGTGCAGCATGGAAAGTGCCAGGCCGGCAATTGCCAGGTAGGGAGCGAAATGATGGACATTTGCCATCTTCTCAGCCAGTTTCGGCCAGTGGGAACGAAACCACCCGGATCCGGCAAAGATGGGCAAGGCCTCCAGCGCCAATACCCCCAGATAGAGAGTCACGCACATGGTCACTTCCCAGAGCAGGGAATGCTTGTTCCAGTAAACCATGGAATGCCAGAAGCGGTCCGGTCTGCCGATGTCAAGCATAAGCGTTAACACTGCCATGGTGTAACCGATCAAACCTATGAATGTTGCCGTGCGGGCTACCGCCTGGTAACGCTTGAGCCCCAGCAGGTAAACCACAGCGCACAGGCTGAAAGCTCCTGCACTTACGGCGATGGACGAAAGGTCTATGGTGATCCATAAACCCCAGGGGACTTTGTCGCTTAGGTTGGTTAACGAAAGGCCCTTCCACAACACCAATATTCCGGCAGCCACACCTGCCGCGATGATGACAACGAGTCCAATAATCCAGGCCATCCATGGAGTGAACTTGGGAAGTCCAATTTTATTGGAGCTGAACTTGGGAAGTCTGATTTTCATGACTGCGGCTCCTCTGTTGCGGAAAGATAATAGACCCGCGGGGAAGTGCCAAGATCTTCGCGCAGGCGATACGAGGTTCTTCCATGCAGCAATTTACTTACATTCGATTCAGGATCGTTTAGGTCGCCGAATTTGCGCGCCCCCACCGGGCATGCAACAACGCAGGCGGGAGTGGCATCCTCGTCTATTCCGGGTGTCAAACCGAGTGCTAGGCCGCGGTCAATGCGTTGATAGCAGAACGAACATTTCTCTACAACGCCGCGCGGGCGGCGCGCTACCTCGGGCTGGCCCCACTCTGGCACAGACGGGTTTGGACCGTCAAATTGTTTCCAATTGAAAGAGCGCGCTCCATATGGACAGGCAATTTCACAATAGCGGCAGCCAATGCAGCGCTTGTAATCCATCTGCACAATCCCGTCCGGGCGGTATGTGCTGGCACGCACTGGGCAGACGTCCACACATGGGGCATGCGCACACTGCATGCATGGTCGGGCAATGTAGACATCCTGCGCTCCCACGGTTCCCGTCTTGGTGACCACATTCCAGGATATTTCAGGCGGGATATCGTTATGTGCCCTGCAAGCCAGGGTACAGTATCCGCAGCCTGTGCATTTGGATTGATCGATCACCATCGCCCATTGTCGGCCGTTGGGAGTGAGCGTTTCAAGGGCTCCTGCCCGTCGTATGATCTGTGACCCGGCCAGAACGGCTGCACCGGCGACAGTAAGTTTGATGAAATCTCGACGGTTAATTTTTATGTTGCTCATTTTTTAGTCCCCTTCTTATTCATTTTGTGGTAAGCCTTTTCCAACCATGGTTGCAGAACCATGCCGCCTGCAAGCCCGAATAGTCCGGCTAATCCTGCAAACCCGAGAGGGCTTACCGGAGATGGGTTGCTGGCAGCCTCTCCGGAGGTCGGCGTGCTCACGGGCTGGGTAATGGATACATCCTGGGTGCCTGTCGTGGTGGTGGGCTGAGCGTGCATCTGGTCGGCATGACAGGCGGAGCAGGTCGTTACGCTGGCGGTGAAACTATGATCTGGGATTGCATGCACATCATTGGTGCCAGTTTCGAAATGACGTAGGTGGCAGTCTACACAGCTTACCCCGGCCTGGTTGTGCTTGGAATAAGGAAAAGCCATTGAGACTTCGCTGTGGCAGTTGATGCAAAGTGCTGACGGACCGACATCCTCCTGTCCTTGAACTGTCTTCAGCGTTGCTGAATGCGGGTCATGGCAGACGGTACAGGTCATCCCCCGCTGGAAATGTGTACTGGACTGCCAGTCCGGGATGTTGAAACGATCGCCGCTGTGACAGCGCCCACACAGATCGCTGGTCCGGTCAACTGGCACCGGGTTGGCCACCGGGTCGGTGGAATGTGTTATCGGCACCGGTCCATGGCAGGCTTCGCAGGATACGCCATCTTCTTTCCACGTCCCCAGGGCCGGGTCGTACCCGGTCACGTGGCAAACAAGGCAGGCTCCGGGTTTCCCCTGGTCCGTCCACATTTGATTGAAGAGCGGATCGCTGATCGCATGCCCATGTGTGCCTGATTGAACTGCATCAGTAAATTTCGAGTGACACACGTTACATCCGATTTGTTGTTGCTTGGGTTGCTGCTCGGTCGATTGAGGTTGCTGGGTTGGTTGAGGTTGCTGGGCGGGTCCACTCGGTTCTGTTCCAGCCTTTGCGATCATGTAGGTCGCACCGGTCACGAAGATGGCAAATAGAATGGCAATGGAAAAGCGTTTGAGTAATTTCATGATTCACTCTCCTCGATAAGAATGGGTGTTTATGATCTGGCCGGAGCTGGTGCCATGCGGAACACATCGCATCCCAGGCAATCTTCCCGTAATAGGCCATTTTTTGTCCGGAACACCTGCCAGCAAGGGATATTTGGCTGGGCGGACGCCGGACAGGTATTGCGTTTCTCCTCAGTGCAGCCTTTGATTTCCCAGCAGGGCCGCTGGGAAGAAATGACCGGTATTGCCTGAGCTTCTTTCTGCCAGCGCTCATCCAGATGGCGCAGCAGGAAGAAGATCAGGGCAGTTACGGCCACAGGGATTCCTATCCTCAGCAGAAGGCCGAGAACAACCGTTAAAACAGTGTCCATTAAGAACCTCAAGCAGTCCGATATTTTTCGTAATGATGTTTTACTGCCTCGCCAATGAGCAGGAGAACGGTGGTGGGAATGCCAAGTCGCAGGATCGTCAGCAGGGAAATAACCAATATGCTTTTCATGGGGGAGCCTCCTTTTCAATTAGTTCCTATTTTCACTATCAGTTTATCTCTTTGAATGGACAAAAACAATTCGGCAGGCGTCCTATCTTTCTTATGGGAATGGCACCCCACAGGTTGGATCCATTCCTCGGTGAAATACTATTCGCACCCCATGCTAAAAAAAAATATTGGGTGATTATTGTGTCATATATCCCAAAGAAAAAGCCTGCTGGGAGGCCAGCAGGCTGTAAAATGATATTGATGAATAAGGTTACGGTTTGATGATCCCCTTGCGAATGGCATAGCGTACCAACTCGGCTCGCGAATGCAGGCCGAGTTTGTGCATGATATTTTCGCGGTGGCGGGCAACCGTCTTGATACTGATGACCAGCGCCGCAGCGATCTCTTCGTTATCTGCACCCTCCGCCAGGTAACGCAGTACTTCCTGTTCACGGTCGGTTAAGCCGTCAAGGGTGGAGACCTTGTCAGTATTTCGATCCTGGGCAAGATAATCTTTGACCAGTAATTTTGCCATGGATGGGTACAGGTACACTTCCCCGGCTGCTGCGGCACGGATGGCGGTTAATAATTCTTCCGGAGCGGCGCGTTTTGGAACGTAACCTCCCGCTCCCGCTTCCAACATCTTGAAGAAGTACTCTTCGTCCTCGTGGATGGTCAATGCTACTACCGCCACTTCAGGATTGGTGCGTTTGATCTCGCGCGTGGCATCGATCCCGGATAGATCTGGCAATCCGATATCCATCAGCACCACGGTCGGTTTTAATAGGCGGACTGCTTCGAGAGCCTCGCGGGCGGTTCCTGCCTCCCCCACAATCTCGACATCACTTTCGCTGGCCAGCAGCATCCGCAGACCCGAACGAACCACTTGGTGGTCATCAACCAGCAGAAGGCGAATTTTCATTGGCTTCCTCCTGTAAATATGGGATCGATACTTCGACTGTTGTCCCTTGGCCTTGCCGCGACTGGACCTCGAACTTTCCCCCCAACAACGAGGTGCGTTCTTCCATACCTTTTAGCCCCCACGATACTCGTTTGGCTGATCCTGTTGCATCCATATCGAAGCCTCGTCCATCATCCGTCACACGAACTTGAACGGATTTTTCAGCGTAAGTAAGAGTGACCTGGGCTGTTTTTGCCTGCGCGTGTTTGATGACATTTGTTAGCGCCTCCTGCGCGATCCGGAACAGCGCTATCTTGACTGGCGAAGCGACCGGTCTTTCCTCACCAATGATATCAACGTGGACAACCAGTTTGACACGTTCCTGAAGGGTATTGGCATACCAGCGCATTGCTGAGGAGAGACCCAGGTCATCAAGATGGGACGGACGCAAATCAGCGATTAATCGTTGTAATTCGTCCAGGGAATGTGTTGTCAGCAACTCCAGTTGGTGTAAATTCTTTTTGGTACGTTCCATGTTCGATGTGCGCAATGAACCGGTTAATCCACGCAAACCCAGGCCTATTGCTGTTAGAGCTTGCCCCGTCTCATCGTGGAGTTCACGCGCAATTCGTTGGCGTTCCGATTCCTGGGCAGCCACAACGCGCTTGTATAATTCACGGCGCAATGTCTCACGTTGTTTTGCCTCCTTCAAGCGCGCTTCCTGCAAACTGGCAATTTGGCTGTCATTTTCAACTTGGAAGGCGCGCAGGAAACGGGTGACAAAGAATGCTGCAACCCCGGCCATTATGGCGCGGAATAATTGTACCGGGATGCCTGATAGATTGGTGAATAGGACATCATTAACTATGTTTGAAGGTGGAAGTGGGGAAGATTGGACAAACAATTGGCCCACCAGGCCGTACCAACCGAACGCGACCGCTGCCCAGAGTGCGTCCCGGCCAAAAGAAATCAGGCCTGCCTTGCGAAAGACACGCTGTTGAACTATTAGTCCAATGGCAGCTAACAGCGCAGCTGGAATAGCTAACGAATAGCGCGTCCAGACGTCTGCAACATTCCACAAGATTGGCAAAGAATAGTGTCCTTTGAGGATGATCAGACCAAATACCCAAATCCCTTCCAATCCTAGCGGTACAAGCAGGATCAAACGCCAGGCATTTCGAGATACCACCAGTAGGTAACTGCCGAATGCCGCCAGGGAGATGAACGAAAAAGCCAAAGTCGCCAGCCTTATTCCTGACAACCAGTCTGGGGTGACATGCCCCCCCTGGATGGCAATTGCATCGAACATTTCCAGCCACTCGTTTGCTGCGTGGACCAGGCCGAATGCTGCCAGAGGGCGTAATGCGCGGCGAAGGCGGGCATCGGATGACCTCCCGCCTTCGAGCATTACCAATAGTCCCATGCTAAAGAAAGCCAATCCATAGAAAAAATAGATCGGGATGATCGGAGATATATTCACGTCAATGGGCCTCTGCGCAACCCGTTCTATTCATCTTTCTGTAAACGCATCCCACAAGTCCGGCAAAATACATCGTCTGGTTGGGCGCGTTTGCCGCATTGATGGCAGTAAATCTCATCTGACTCGTTTGCTTGTTGTGGTTGTGCATGGCGTTTGCGTGAAGCAGCTGAGCGGCGTGTGCCGTTTTTCCACATGTAAAGGCCGCCCACAATGCCGAAAATGATCAGGGCACCCCCAACCCCGGCCAATACCCAGGGCAGAACTGCGTTCATAGTCACCCTTCCGGGTGTGCTCGGGCTGAGTGGCTGCGTTGGTTGCACCGGAAGTCCGGTTGTGCTTAATACATCCGTCGTTTTTTGGTAATCGGCAGCCAGGGAGTAAATTTGCCCTGCTGTCAATGGCTGGGACGTGGATTGAAAGTAGACGAAACCATCTTGACCAACGGGATTTTGTTGGAGGGTGGGGATTGTTACCATATTCGTAGCGCCAACAGGCTGCTGTAATGCCACTGCGAAAGAATCTACAGCATAATCCCCTGACCATTCGTAAGCGATATGACGCACAGTCCCATTTTTTACCAGAGGTTCGTAATACTCCACTTGCACGTCCTTCGAGTTGGCAGTGATCGTCAAAGTCGCCCAAGACCCTTGTACAAGACGGTCATAGGAGGCGTTGATAAGCCCGCTCACCGGGTCGGAGATGGCTACCGCATAGACTTCTGCCTGGGCAGGGATGCGCAAGTTTAGGGATACTGGAAATGTCGTGCTGGGGGAAATGGAAATATGATAAATCACCAGAACCGCTGGCTGGTCATATTCCGGCCAGATATCTACGCTTACCGAACTCAGACGAACCTCGCTCTGCGCCTGGACTGGAAAGGAAGCCAAAAGTGCCACCAGTACAGCTAAAGCGGTAAACCACTTCCTCATCAAACACCTCCAAATAAAATGAAAATTGTCTATATCTTAATATTACCACGAACAGGAATGGCTTTTATTATTGACCAAACTGTCCGGTTGACCGGGACTTGGAGGTTATTCTTTTCAGCCAAATGAACAATTGCACCATTGATTGCATCTATTTCAGTCGGGGCGCCCCGCAGGATATCTTGCAGCATCGAAGATAGATTCTCTGCTGTCCGTTGCACCACCTCTATTGCGGCGCGTTCTGGATCTTTAAACGGGAGCTTTACTCCCAGTGTTTTTGCCACTGCAGAGGTTTCCCGTGCCAGTTTTCCGATCACTTCCAGTGCCGAGGGCCGTTCGAGCAGCTCTCCATTTTTTACCCGCAGCAAGGCAGTTATGGGATTGATCGCTGAACTGACGATCAGTTTCCCCCAAATTAAAGATTGCAGGTCATCCACTACGTTCACAATAAAACCAGCTTGGCGGATCATCTGTTCCACCGGGGACAGGCGCGGATGGAGGTCGAGTGATACCGGACCCTCTCCGCCCAGGCAGACCACACCGGGTGAGATCAAGGTCGCGCCTGCGGTGGTGACACCCAGGGCAACCCTTGGGTACCCAAGGTGTGAAGCAAGGATCGCATCATTCCCAAGCCCGTTTTGAAGAGTTAACGCCACCCCATCTTCTGCAAGACAGCCTGCTAGTTGCTGTGCCGCGCGTTCCGTTTGCCAGGTTTTTACGAGCACCAATGCAAACAGCATACCTTTACATTCAGCCGGATTATCTGTTGCGTGAACGTGAAATGCCCGCCCTTTCCCTTCTACTGTTACACCCTTATCCTTCAGGGCAGTCAACCCCTCTTGCCAGGTGCCGAGCATGCTGACGGATATACCTGCTTCTGCAAACCGGGCTGCAAAAAGGGTCGCCAGCGCGCCAGTGCCCAAAATCAGGATCGAGTCGCTTTTCATCTATCCCCCTTGCATTTATTGGTTGAGATTGTGAACAAGGGAATCCCATTCCTCTTCTGGCATCTCAACGGTATGCTCTTTCGCAGGGAAAGCGTTGTTTTGTACGTCGGCAATAAAAGCCGTGAAAGCATTCCGCATCACGGTGTGCAGGTCGGCATATTTGCGGACGAACTTGGGTGTAAATCGCTCGAAAAGGCCCAGCAGGTCGTGCGTCACCAGCACTTGGCCGTCACATCCTGCTCCAGCTCCGATTCCTAAAGTAGGGATGGAAAGCCGCTTTGAGATCATCTCGGCCAGCCGGCCTGGTACGGATTCGAGCACCAGGCTGAAACACCCTGCTTCTTCAAGAAGGAGGGCATCCTCGAGCAGCCGCTTGGCGGTGACCGCGCTGCGTCCCTGAATGCGAAAGCCCCCCAGCAGGTTGACAGATTGCGGTGTCAGGCCGAGGTGCCCCATAACCGGGATTCCCACCCCGGTAATGGCGCGAATGACATTCACCCGTTCACGTCCGCCCTCCAGCTTGACTGCTTCCATCCCACCTTGCTGCAGAAACCGACCTGCATTTCGGACGGCTTCTTCCGTTGAGATCTGGTATGACATGAACGGCATATCCCCGACCAGCAGGGCAGTCTTGGCACCCCGTGCTACTGCACGGCAATGGTGAAGCATTTCTTCCATGGTGACAGGCAGGGTGTTTTCATAACCCAGCACCACCATTCCGAGAGAATCGCCAACCAGTATGATGTCAATCCCGGCTTGATCGAGAGCCAATGCAGTCGGGTAGTCGTACCCGGTTAACATGCTAATTGGCTCGCCGCGTTCTTTTTTTTGCCGGATTGCCAGCGTGGTAATTTTTTTTCGCTCAGATTGAGTTTTGGGATTAGGGGGAAGTGTCGACATGGTACCCTCCTTTCAGGTAGGGGCCGGTTTGGAAGAACAGATTACAGTTTGATCTTTCAAGTGCTGTCGCGTTCCAAAAGATACGCGCAACAATGTCTATTATTCCACAAATATGGCCTCATGGCAATCTTCCATCGGATTTCATTATGCTCTATAATATAAACAGTTGGAAAAAATGTTTTTCACAGGAGGCTTCTATGCGTCGAGCTTTTAGTTTTTTGATTGGAGTGTTGACCGGTGGGATCATTGGGGGAGCCGCGGCTTTACTCTTTGCTCCATTAGCAGGCAAAGATTTGCGCTTTCAGATCAATGATCGCGCCCAGGGTTTGACGGCTAATATTCGTAACGCCGCCAGTACGAAACGGATTGAATTGCAGGAGCGTCTGGAAACCTTACGCGCCCCCCGGGGATAAATTTATCAGGGTGCAACCTTCGGGATGCCCTTGATCATTTCGTAATAAAACGCCTCTGTCATTGCCATGCAACGCGGGGTTGCAGCGCGTTCTGCAATGATGCGGGCGTTTTCGATTTTTGCAGCCGCACATAAAGCCGGGTTCTCCAGGGCGGCAATGATCCCGTTTGCAAGTGCCCGCGGCGAGGCCGCATCAACCAGCAGACCATTGATACCAGGTGACACCCACTCCTGCATGGACTCAATATTTCCCACCACCGGGAAACACCCGCATGCCATTGCTTCAAGCAGAGAATTAGGCGTCCCATCGTGAAGGCTGGGTGAAACATATACCCTCGCTTTTTTGAATAACGACCACATTTGCGCCCGATCCAGGCGCGGCCAAAGTTTCGTATTCGACCGGATTCCCAGCGACTCCACCAAATGTTCAGATTCTGCATCGCCAGCCAGGGTGGGGCAAATGAATAGCGCATGCGGAAATTTTTCCAGCACCAGCGGGATGGACTGAAAAAAAACATCCTGCCGAAGGCTGCCTGGACGTTGGCCGCGTGGGTTGACCACAATCGGGACCTCTGGCAGTTCCTCCGGCAGCATTCCATATTTGGAGGCTGCCTCGATTTCATCGAGGCGGACTCCTCCAGCCCCTGGAACTACCAGAGTTGGCTTGTCTGCATCAAAACCCCATGCGTGTCCTAGGCGGATATCGCGGGCTGCATCGGCAATGAGGCCGTCAGCACGGCGCAGGGTGCGGCGGGTCAGATTCCCCATCAGAATTGAACCGCGGGCATGCAGGGTGAGGTCGTTTCCCCAAATGGAGACGACCAGTGGAACACCCGCGGGTGTCACGGAAGCCAGCATTCCCTCGAAGGGGATGCGCAGGGCATGGACGAGTTCGGGGTGGACTTCTCCCACCAGGGTGCGGAAACGTGTTTGATATGATCGCAGGCTGAGAGGTCCGAGGTTGTAGCGCAGGGGGAGGAGCAGGCTGCGGAAGCGTCTGACAAATCCGCCAGGGTTCGATGAACCCGTGCGAATGGTGCTTGTTCCGGTCGCCATCCCGCTGAAGGCAACCGGTAGAATATGAAATGATGCCAATCCAGCAGGGGGGTCACATGGAAAGGTTGATACAAGGTGGGTCTGGTGACCGGAGTCTGTCCAGTGGCGCAGCCAGGAAAGCGCAATGGGGGAGCGGCCATCGGCGACAAAAAGGAGACGCATTGCTGCACTATACCACAAACCCGCATCCAATTTTGTTTGACGAATAGTTGTACATTGTGTATAGTGTATAAACTTGATAATCAGTTTCCCAAGACCGCATTTTCCTTGTTAATCGCAATATTAATAACAATTAAGGATTGGAGCGAAATTTTGACAGAAAGAAACTTGCCGGAAGAAAACCGCCCCCCAGTTTGTGATTACGAAGGCTCCGACTATCAAACTCGCTTCTGGGAAACGGGAGGGCGCGATTATGAGGATAGATGCGAAGCCATCGCTCTGAAACGTCTGCTTCCCCAAACCGGACAACTGATGCTCGAGCTGGGTGCTGGCGCGGGCCGCAATACCCGGCGCTACCAGGGTTTTGAGCGCGTCGTCCTGCTGGATTACTCCCGCTCGCAGCTCAAACAGGCGAAAGGGCGTCTGGGCACCTCAAATCGTTACATTTATGTTGCCGCCGATATCTACCGGTTGCCTTTCGTGGATTGCCTGTTCGATTCGACTACGATGATTCGCACTCTGCACCATATGGCCGATGCGCCTGCTGCGTTGCGACAGGTGCGGGCTGTTCTCAGGCCTGGAGCGACTTTCATTCTGGAATATGCCAACAAGCGGAATTTGAAAGCCATCCTGCGCTATGCATTCCACCGTCAGACCTGGAGCCCTTATGGGTTGGACCCGGTTGAGTTTGCTCCGCTTAATTTCGACTTCCACCCCCGTGCGATCCGTGGCTGGCTCAAGGAGGGGGGCTTCCGCATTGAAAAGATCCTCGCCGTATCCCACTTTCGTGTAGACATATTAAAGCGTGCACTCCCACCCGGGGTTTTGGCGGGTCTCGATTCCCTCTTGCAATGGACCGGAGCGCTGTGGCAATTAACCCCCAGTGTGTTTATTAAGTCAAAGGTGAAAGAAGGGCAGACAGGCCCGATCCCTTCTGATCCTCTTGCGTTCTTTAAATGCCCCCAATGCGGACATTCTCCCCTGACTGATCAAGGGGATCATCTCGCATGCTCGGTCTGTAGTCATAAATGGAAGATCTTGGACGGCATTTACGATTTTCGTGGGGATGAGTCTTAAAGGGACGTTGGAAGTTGATACTGTGGGGGAACCCTTCCCATTTGTAACCATATGACCCCATTGGAGGCCGTCGAACGTTTCATTCCAGGGGCTTGGAGACTCCGAAGATTACCCAATGTTAAGGAGCTGGGGTTTGGAGGTTCTAATCATCCTTTTTGACAAAAAGTACTGACCAGTGCCGCTTGTAACCTTGCATCCCACCCGGTTTTGTGTTAAAATTCTTAGACTCTGATAAACCAATACCGCACGCATCGAAAAGTGGGCAACCCCCACTTTTCTGCATGTAACAGGAAACTAGGTTCTGGGGAGCAGGTTGAGTATGAAAAATGAATTTGCATTGGCTTTCAACGAAGTATTGGAAGAAAAACAATTGCCCAAAGAGATCATCATGGCTGCCATCGAGTCTGCCATGGTTTCGGCTTACCGGCGGGCGGTCAACGCCTCCAATGCCCAGGAAGTGGTAGCCAAAATTGACCCGGAATCCGGCAAGGTCACCATTTTTGCCGAAAAAGAAGTGGTCGAAGAGGTGCAGGATCAGCGCACGGAAGTGACCCTTGAAGTGGCGCGCACGGTGAACCCGGAAGCAAATTTAAGTGACATGGTGGTGGTCGAAACCACACCTGGAGATTTCGGGCGCGTTGCCGCACAGACTGCCCGGCAGGTCATCCAGCAGCGCATTCGCGAAGCTGAGCGCCAGATGCAGGCTGAATTCTTTAATAAACAAGTTGGAGAGATCATCAGCGGCGTGATACAAGCTGTCAGCATGACTCAGGGCGTGACCATCGGTTTGGATATGAAGGCCGAGGGCATCATGCCTCCGAATCAGAAAATCCCTGGCGAGAAATTCAAAGTACACGAACGCGTCCGCTCGATAGTCTTGGAAGTCAAGGACAGCCCGCGTGGCCCGCAGATCATCCTGTCCCGCTCGCACCGTAATTTCTTGCGCCGTTTACTCGAAAACGAAGTCCCCGAGATCTATCACGGCATCGTCGAGATTCGCGCCATTTCGCGCGAACCGGGGCAGCGCGCAAAAGTTGCTGTTTCCGCCACCCAGCCTAATGTAGACCCGGTGGGGGCATGTGTGGGGATCAAGGGCGTCCGTATCCAGGCCATCGTCAAGGAACTGCACGACGAGAAGATTGACATCATCGAATGGAATGCCGATCCGGTGCTGTACATTTCCAAAGCCATCAGTCCGGCCAAGGTTTCCGGTGTTTATCTTAATGATGCCGAAAAGACCGCCACAGTGGTCGTCCAGGAGGACCAGCTAAGCCTGGCCATCGGGCGCGATGGGCAGAATGCCCGCCTGGCTGCCAAGTTGACCGGCTGGCGAATTGATATCAAGTCGTTGATTGAAGCTGCCGGCGATGCCATTGTCAAGGTTCAAACCGACCCATCCCTTGCGAATATTGCCGAAATTGAACACAAAAATATACCCATTGTTGAAGATGTCCTGGCAAAGAAGACCCAAGGCCGACCGGTGACGCCGGAAGAATTCATGACGCTCATCCAATTTGTTGAGCGCGTTGAACGGCGTTCAGTGGAGCAGAAGAGAGTCACGGCTGCAGCAGAGGAAGAACGGGTTTCTGCAGCTCGTGCTGAGGTTCCAAATGCTGCCTTCGAAGCGGGGATCGATGCCTTGGGTTTGGCTGACCATATCTTCAACATCCTGACCGAGGCCGAGCACCGCACTGTCGGCGACCTGATGATGGCAATGAAACTTAACCCCGACAGCGTCCTGGGCCTGGCTGGGATTGGTCCCAAGTCGATGGAAGCCATCAAGAATGCCCTGGAAAAAATCACCTTCCCCGAACCGGAACCTGTCATTGAGCCGGTTGCCGAGATTCCTGTTGAGTTGGTCCCTGAAGTGCCGCTGGAAAATGTAGTTGAAACCATTCCCGTGGAAGGGGTGCCTGTACTCGTTGGTGCGGAGGGAGAGACTGCTCCCGCGGTTGCAGATATCAAAGAAGAAATTGTCGGAGAGAAACCTCTCGAGGAAATCTTCACATTAACACCCGATATGCTCCAGCCTGTGGCAGTTGCCGCTGAAGACGATGAGGATGAATCGGATAAGAAAAAGGGAAAGAAGAAGAAAAAGAAAGTTGTAGAGATCGTTTATGACGAGGACCTCGAAAAGGCCATCGCTATGAAGAAGCATAAACGTGGTGACGAAGGCTGGGAAGAAGAGTAGAAGAAGATTGGTCTTCCCGTCCATTGTAAGAATGTCTGTCCTCTTGATTTATTGGAATTGAAGGTGACTGGCAAAACTGTAAAACCACCCAAGCATATCCCCCAACGCACCTGCGTGGGCTGCCGTACCGTCTTGTCGAAGCGGTCGCTGGTCCGCCTTGTGCGTCGACCGGAAGGTGTGCTGGTGGACCCAACCGGAAAATTGACAGGGCGCGGCGCTTATCTGCACAATCGCCGTTCCTGCTGGGAAATGGGCCTAAAAGGGCCTCTGCCGCGTGCCCTTAAGACTACCTTGACCGCTGATGACACCCAGCGCCTCCAGAAGTATATGCAATCACTGCCGGAGGACGAAGGGGAGTTCGGTGAAAAGGCATAAAGCCCAAATGGACTGATCAACCGCTGAACGTTCAACGGCAGGCTTGAAAGTACCGGCTCCACCCGGTCAGCAGACGGAAATTGCCGCACTGGTGTTTTGATTAAGGAGATGCCGTATGACCGTTCCTGAACGTAAAAAAATTGAACTTCCCGCGAATATTTCCATTCGTGATTTTGCACAAATAATTGATGTCAGCCCGATCCAGATCATTAAAAAGTTAATGACCAACGGCGTGATGGCAAGTATCAACCAGACGATTGATTATGATACCGCTGCCATTCTGGCTGATGAAATGGGTTTTGATGTCACCCTGCAAAATCAGGTTGCGCCGGTCGAGAAAGAGACTGGCGCTGTACCGCTATGGCGGCAGATGATCGCCGGCGAAACCGAAGCCTCCTTGACCAGGCGTCCGCCTGTCGTGACCATCCTCGGCCATGTGGACCATGGTAAGACCTCCCTCCTGGATGCAATTCGGAAAACAGACGTTGCTGCCGGGGAAGCGGGTGGGATTACCCAGCATATCGGCGCCTACCAGGTGGAATTAAAAGGCAGGCAGATTACCTTTCTGGATACCCCCGGTCACGCTGCGTTTACTGCAATGCGCTCGCGTGGTGCCCAGGGTGCGGATATTGTGATCCTGGTGATTGCTGCCGACGACGGGGTTATGCCGCAGACGAAGGAAGCCATTGCTCATGCCAAAGCGGCCCGCGTTCCCATCATTGTGGCTTTGAACAAGGTGGACAAACCCAATTCCAACCCCGAGCTCGTCAAAAAACAACTGGGCGAGAACGACCTCATGCCGGACGATTGGGGTGGTAATACCATGGTTATCCCGGTTTCAGCCAAACAAAAACAGGGCATCGAGGACCTTCTAGAAGCCATCCTTTTGGTAGCCGATAACACCGACATTCGTGCGAACCCCAAGGGTGAGGTCATCGGGACGATCATCGAAGCAGAGTTGGATAAATCCAAGGGTCCGGTTGCCACGCTCCTGGTCCAGAATGGGACCCTCAACACGGGCGATATCGTCGTGGCTGGGAATACCTATGGCCGCCTGCGCGCCTTGTTCGATTTCCGCGGCCGCAAGGTCCAGAAAGCAGGTCCGTCCGTTCCGGTCTCGGTGATGGGTTTGAGCGAATTGCCTTCTGCCGGGGATGTTTTCAAAGTGGTCGGCACCGAAAAGGAAGCCCGGCAAGCCATTCTGGAAAGACAGTCAGCCAACAAGAAGCAGGCCTCCGCCGACAAAAAGATCACATTGGAGGATCTATTCTCCAAGATTAAAGCCGGTGAAGCGCAGGAATTCAATCTTATCCTCAAAGCCGATGTGCAGGGTTCGCTGGAACCTATCATCAACGAGATCAACAACCTGGGAAAAGGCGAGATCAGGATAAATATTTTGTACGCCGAGACTGGGAATATCAGCGAGAATGATGTGTTATTGGCATCCTCTTCCCAGGCCATCATTTTCGGTTTCAGCGTTCAAGCGGACGTTGCTGCCCGGCGTCTTGCCGATACCGAAAGGGTCTCCATCCGCCTGTATGACATCATCTACCGCCTGATCGAAGATATTGAAAAAGCCCTCAAGGGCATGTTGGCTCCTGAATACAACGAGAAATCCATCGGCAAGGCGGTTGTTTTGCAGGTCTTCAGCCTTTCTAAAGGCTCCAAAGTTGCCGGCAGCCGGGTCACAGAGGGCGAAATCCGTCGCAATGGCAAGATTCGCATTACTCGCGGTGTGGATATCGTCTTCGAAGGCGAAGTGAGTTCCCTGAAACACGAGAAGGAAGATGTGCGCGAGATGCGTATGGGTTTCGAATGTGGGATCGGCCTGAAGAACTTCAGCGATGTCCAGGTCGGTGATGTGATCGAATGTTACCTGCTGGAAAAGGCAGAGACCGAATAGTTTTTGATCGTTGAGGGAAGCAGGTGAAATATGCCATCCGGTGTCCGGCTTCAACGCATTGCGGACCGTATCCGCCAGGAAATCTCGGAAATGCTCATCCGGGAGATCAGTGACCCGCGCCTGCACCAGATATTTATTACCGATGTAAAAGTGGACCGTGAACTGGCCTTCGCTGACATCTATGTTTCGGCGATCGAAGGATCGGTCCGCAGTGCTGAAATTCTTGCAGGGCTCGAACATGCCAGCGGTTTCCTTCGTCACGAACTTTCCGCCCGCATTGAACTGCGCGCATTCCCGCGTTTGCGTTTCCACTGGGACCCTACACCCGAAAACGCGGACCACATCGAACGCCTTTTGGCTGATTTGCGGAAGAATGAACGACCTTCAGAAAAAAATTAAAGGCCGCATCCATGCGGCACACCGCGTTCTGGTCACCTCCCACGTTCGCCCCGACGGGGATGCGATCGGCTCCAGCCTGGCGCTTTCCCTGGCATTGCTCGACGCCGGGAAACAGGTGCAGGTGGTCCTGGCGGATGGTCTCCCCGATGGCTTCAAGCACCTGCCGGGCGCAGACATGGTGCTCACCCAGGCCGTGGGAGATTTCGACCTGATCATCAGCGTGGACTGTTCGGACTTGAAGCGGATTGGTCCCGTTCTGGATGGTTACCGTGCCCCTGATATTATCGTGGATCATCACGTTACCACGGAAGAGTTTGGGACTCTGAATCTGGTCGAGCCGGAAGCAGTTGCCACTGCTTCGGTCCTGACCCGTCACATGGCTGAATGGGGGCTGGTTATTACCCCGCCCATCGCGGCAAATTTGATAACCGGTTTCGTCACCGATACGCTCGGTTTTCGTACCTCGAACATTACTCCTGAAGCTCTCCGCCAGGTCGCCGGCCTGATGGAAATTGGTGCGGATTTGAGTTCGCTTTATTACCGCAGCCTGGTGCGGCGCACATTCGTGGAAGCAAAGTACTGGGGTGCTGGCCTCTCCAGCCTGCAGCGGGCAGACGGGATTATTTGGGCCACTTTGACTCTTGCCGACCGCAGCGCCTCCGGTTACACTGGCAGGGATGACGCCGATCTTATCAATATTGTCTCATCCATTGATGACGCCGATATCGCCATCATGTTTGTCGAGCAGAATGCAAACATAACCAAGATCTCCTGGCGCGGGCTGAAACCGCAAGTGGACGTTTCGCAGATTTCCCTCCAGTTTGAAGGTGGCGGTCATAAGGCCGCCTCTGGTGCGGAATTGTCCGGCAGCCTGGTCGAAGTACAGGAGCGTGTCCTCGCAGCAACGCGCAAAGTTTTAGATCAATCCCATTAAGTGAGTGGGATGGTTCATGGAGGAATGATATGGATAGTCAGGAAATTAAAAACGCCATCTCCGGTATCCTCGTGGTGGATAAACCCGTCGGGTTGACTTCGCACGATGTTGTCGACCATATTCGCCGTGGCACCGGTATCCGTCGCGCCGGTCATACTGGTACGCTCGACCCGCGCGCTTCCGGCGTGCTGGTTATCTTGGTCGGACCGGCGGTGCGCCTGAGCGAGTTTGTGTCGGCTTCCGACAAGCGTTACCAGGCCATTCTGCGTCTGGGCAACGCCACCGATACTTATGATGCCGAAGGACACTTCACCCGCGTTCCATCGACGACCCCGGTGGATGTTACCGAGCAGCAGTTCGATGAGGTTCTCCAGCGCTACATCGGTGAGATCGAACAGACTCCCCC
>DASVKG010000194.1:0-4788 GCA_036385495.1 Anaerolineales bacterium
ACCGGCCCGGAGAATTTTTCTACTGATGCTACTGGTCGTGTTTTTGAGGGTTTTACAGTCACATATATGGCTTTACAATTGGCTTTCCATATGGGGTTCGCTGAGGTGATCTTGATTGGTGTGGACCATAGTTTCACCACCCAGGGACCGGCGAATGCGGCCATTGTATCCAATGGTGATGATCCGAATCATTTTTCCCCGAATTATTTCGGCAAGGGTTTTAAATGGCAATTACCCGATCTGGAAGGCTCAGAACGGGCCTACCGCTTGGCAAGAACTGCTTATGAGGCGGCAGGACGCAAGGTTTGGGATGCAACAGTGGGCGGCAAGTTGTCTGTTTTTCCAAAAACCGCGTACGATTCACTTTTCGGATAAATCATCATGCTGGTATTGCTTCTTCCGCTAGAGGGGCTCCTACTTTACCGGTTATGGCGCTGTCTATTGCCAGGACGCGACTGGCGCGAGTCGATTCTTGCCGTGTATGTGACCATGGGGGTGTTGATTACCATATCTAACGAGATCCTGGGAGCCTTTCATGCCCTCACTGGCGTTGCGATCCGGTCTTTCTGGCTACTGATACTGGTCATTACTTTTCTTATGATCTTTCGGTACCGAACTAAAATAACCCCCCGGCCATTTTCTTTGAAAATTGGAGGCAGGTTTGAATGGGTGGTTTTCTTCGCGATATGTGTGTATTTTCTTATCACTCTTATCATTGCTCTCTTAGCACCACCCAACACGAACGACTCCCTGCAATATCATATGAGTCGTGTGATGCATTGGATCGTCAATCGGTCCGTTGAATTTTATGCCACGCCCATCGACCGCCAGTTGTGGATGCCGCCCTTTACTGAATATTCCATATTGCATTTGTTTTTGCTGGCTGGGAATGACCGGTTTGTCAACCTTGTCCAATGGTTCAGCATGGCAGGTTCGGCAGTAGCTGTGACACTGATCGCTGGTCAGATCGGTGTCAAGGCCAGAGGGCAATGGTTCGCGGCTCTCTTCACCGTGACATTACCGATGGGGATTCTGCAGTCCACCAGCACCCAGACGGATTATGTCGCCGGATTTTGGTGCTTGTGTGTTTTATATTTTGTTCTTTCGGAATGCCGAAAATATATATTGGGAAGGAACGCGGGAATTTCACTTAACTTCGTTTTGCTCGGATTTTCCTTATCTCTCGGGGTACTGACTAAAGGGACGGTGTACGCTTTTGTTTTCCCGATACTTCTATATTATTTAATAGTACTGATCCGGAATCATCTCTTGAAAGCCATTCCTGGAATGATTCTAATTGGCGGAGTCTGTTTATTTATCTTGAACACTCCTGCATGGTTGCGCAATTATTCCTTTTATGGTTCCATTCTTGGTCCCGGGGTGGGCACGCTTGGCAGTTCGACTTATGATCCACGATTGGTTTTATCCACAGCTTTGAAGAACGCTACAACCCAGCTCGCCCTGCCTGTTGGTCCGGGAAATAAAGCAATGTACGTTATTTTGACAAAAATTCATGAAACTCTAGGCATTGACATCAACGACCCACGCACCTCAATGGATGCATATCGAATCCGGTTTTCATATCACGAGGATTTTGCTGGCAATCCCGGACATTTCCTTTTTTGGGTCTTATCCACTGTGTTTATATCAATCTTCTTCGTAATAAAGTTGTTATATCCTCATTTGCGAACCGGGTCGAAGCTTAGACAGGTGATTGAGAATTATCCTCTCCCAATCAATAGGGCATTTTCTTATAATCTTATCCTAATTGCGGGGTATTTCTTGTTTGCCTTATTGTTCAAATGGCAAATTTATAACAGCAGGCTGCTCTTGCCCTGGTTTATTGCAATTGGTCCCCTGGCAGGATGGGTATCTGAAGCTATCCGACCGCGAATTGTGCCCGTGATACTTATAACCTTGTTTGCCATTGGTAGTCTGCATTATCTACTAGCCAATCCGTCCCGTCCGCTCATCAGTGTCGGTGAAAACGAGAGCATTTTATTGGCATCCCGAACGGAAGTCCAGTTCTATAATTCACCAGAAATTCGAGATGGTTATATCTCAATTGTCGCGGCTGCAAAGAACTATGATTGTGGTTCAATTGGTTTGGAATTGGATTCAAGTACGCCGGAATATCTCATATGGTATATTCTTGCAGCGAACCACCAGACGATCTATCATGTTGAAAACATATCATCCACACCAGAAACCAGCCACCTGATTGATGCAGCTTTTCGTCCCTGTGTAGTCATTTGTAATACCTGTTCATTAACGAAGGAAAACGGTTATCAACAGGTATACAATAGAGGCTCGTTGCAGTTGTATGTTAACCCTCACCGGCAATAAGCTGCTTTCTGCCCAGTTAGATTTAATAGTTTGATTTTAGTCGTGACCGACGAATAAGCCGTATTACAAAGAATTTGCTTCTAAATTTATTATTATTCCGACCAAAGGTGCAATCAATTTTAAAATTTGTCAAACTAAATGAGTTTGAACATATGCAGTCTACAAATCAAATTCAGAAATCTCTCGTTTCCATCGTCTCCCCCTCGTATAACCAGGCTCAATACCTGGAGCAGACCATCCAATCGGTCCTCTGGCAGGATTACCCGCTTATCGAATATCTGATTGTGGATGGTGGTTCCAACGATGGGTGCGTGGAGATCATCCGCCGTTACGCCGACAGGTTGGCCTGGTGGGTCTCCGAACCCGATAAAGGTCAGGCAGATGCCATTAACAAGGGTTTTTCCCGTGCCCGCGGAGAGATCGTTGCCTGGATTAATTCGGATGACCTTTATTATCGAACGGATGTTATCAGCCATGCTGTGCGGGCTTTTCATGAGCATCCCGAGGTGGGCATGGTTTACGGTGATGGGGTCATGGTTAATGCTGACCTGGAACTGCTGGACTGGCATCCTTACCGCCAGTACGCGTTGAAAGATCTGCTGGCTTTCAATGTGCTCCTCCAACCGGCAGTTTTCATGCGCAGGGATGTTCTGCAAGAAGTCGGTTTTTTAATCCCTGAATTTCACGGGATTTTGGACCATAGTCTATGGGTCCGGATCGCGGCACGCAGGCCGATTTTGCACATCCAGGAATACTGGGCTGTGGAACGGAGTCATGAGTCTGCCAAAACCATTGCCATGGCAACTATGTTTGTAGATGAAGCATTTCGCTTCATCCCATCCCTTGAAGGTCGACCGGAGTTTCGCGATACTTTCGACAGCTATAAGGCTCAAATCTATGCCGGTTTGAATATTTTTGGCGGTAGACGTTATATTGATGCTGGCCGATATCGGGAAGCGCTCGCTTATTTTGGCCATGCTATCCGCATCCACTTGCCAACTGCACTTAAATACTGGTATAAAATTATCCAGGCGTTGGGGGGGATAATTGGTTTGAGCAGTCTGTTCCTGGTCTTTCAAAACAGGCGTCGTCGGATTCGACATCGCACCAAGCGATTGCAAGTGAATGAAACTGGGATTGAATGGGTAAACGAATAAAACAGCCCTTGGTTACAATTGTTACCCCATTCTACAACAACGCCCATTTCATCGAAGCTATTATTCTCTGTGTCCTGTTTCTTTGAACTGCGAATGAGCCAATATTCTTGAAAGGAGCTTTAAATTCGTTTTTTTATCAACCACAGGTATAATGGATTTTCCGATTTATCATACTCTCTGCATACATCCAAATGAAACCCATACCTATAACCCAGAAACCCCTTGTCAGCATCATAACCCCTTCCTATAACCAAGCCCAATACCTGGAACAGACCATTTATTCGATCCTTTGGCAGGATTACCCACACATCGAATATCTGATTGCCGATGGAGGTTCCAAAGATGGCAGCGTGGACATCATCCGCCGTTACGCAGACAAGCTGGCCTGGTGGGTGTCTGAACCCGATGAGGGTCACGTAGATGCCTTAAACAAGGGTTTTGCCCGCACCAGTGGCGAGATCGTTGCCTGGGTGAATTCAGATGACCTTTATTATCGAACTGACGTTGTCAGCCATGCTGTGCAGACTTTTCAGGAGCATCCAGAGGTGGGTATGGTTTATGGTGATGGGGTAATGGTTGACGCCAACCTGGAACTGCTCGACTGGCATCCATACCGGCAGTACGCGTTGAAAGACCTACTGGCTTTCAACGTACTCCTCCAACCGGCTGTTTTTATGCGCCGGGATGTTCTGCAAGAAGTCGGTTATGCAACCTCTAACCTGTTAATTTTCGATCATATTATGTGGGTCCAGTTCGCGGCACGCCGGCCGATTTTGCATGTCCCGGAATACTGGGCTGTGGAACGGACTCATAAAACTGCCAAGACAGTCGTCATGGCGACAGTGTTTGTAGATGAGGCATTCCATTTCATCCAATCCCTTGAAAATCGTCCAGAGTATCGCGATACGATCGAAAGATATAGAAATGAAATCTATGCCGGCTTGAATGTTTTCGGCGGCAAACGATATATTGACGCTGGCCGCTATCGGGAAGCGCTTATTTATTTTGGCCGTGCTATCCTCATCCACTTGCCAAGTGCACTTAAATACTGGTATAAAATCCTCCAGTCGTTGGGGGGTGTATTTGGTTTGAACAAGCTGATCCCAGCTTATCGAAATTGGCGTCGCCGGATGCAACATCACACACAGCAGTTGCATGTAAGTGAAAAAGGGATCGAATGGGTAAGCAATTGAAACAGGCTCTAGTTACGATTATTACTCCATCATACAACCAGGCCCATTTCCTCGAAGCCACCATTCTCTCGGTGCTGAACCAGGATTACCCC
>DASVKG010000195.1:0-8435 GCA_036385495.1 Anaerolineales bacterium
GCAATGTGGCTTCTTTTGGCTGGCCCTATTGCCCTGCTCATTGGCTTGCCTCCTATGCCATATATTGCAAGGAGTACTTGACACAGGAACACATGGCACCGGTATACTCTTTATATTTCCACATCCCATTTTGCACCCATCGCTGCGCCTATTGTGACTTTAATACCTATGCCGGCCAGGAGTCCATGATCCCTGTTTACGTGCAGGCACTGTGCCGCGAGATTGAAATCGTCTCCCGATCTGCGCCGGAGAAAGTGAGTGCCCACACAATTTTCTTTGGCGGCGGGACGCCCTCTCTGCTTTCGGCGGCCCAATTCGGATCCATCCTGGAGACGATCCGCGCCTCTTTTTATCTCACACCGGATGTCGAAATTTCCCTTGAGGCCAACCCCGGCACGGTAACGCCAGATTCCCTGCGGGACCTGCGCAGTCTTGGATTTAACCGCATCAGCCTGGGGGTCCAATCCGCGCATCCCGACGAACTCCGCCAGTTGGAGCGCATCCACGATTACTTCGACGTAATTGACGCAGTGACCTGGGCTCGTCGCGCTGGCTTCGACAACTTGAACTTGGACCTGATCTTTGGCCTGCCCGGGCAGACCCTGGACCGTTGGCAGGCTTCGATTAAATTGATCCTCGGTCTTCACCCCGAGCATCTCTCGCTCTATGCACTGACCTTGGAACATGGCACACCCTTCGGCCGCTGGTCGCAGCACGGTTTGCTGTCCGTGCCCGATCCTGATGCAGCCGCGGACATGTACGAGTGGGCAGGGGAGGTGCTGGGTGAGGCGGGTTTTGAGCAGTATGAGATTTCAAACTGGGCGAAACCGGGCCGGCAGTGCCGTCACAACTTGCAGTACTGGCGCGGCCAGCCGTACCTCGGCTTCGGAGCAGGGGCTCATGGCTGCGCGGTCGGGATGCGTGTATCCAATGCAATGAGAATTAAAACGTATCTCGACCATCTTCACCCCGACCATGTGCTTTCGAATTACAATTTTCCCTTGTCCCCCTCAACCGTGGATCAAATCCAAATTTCCAGGCGCGTTGAGATGCAGGAAACCATGCTCACCGGTTTGCGGCTTACGCGCGAGGGAGTGTCCGCTGAAAATTTTGCAGCTAAATTTGAAGCTCAGATGCGGGACGTTTTTGGCAGGGAAATCGATGAACTGACCAGTTTGTTGTTACTCGAATGGGTCGGACCGGTCCTGCGTCTCACGGAACGCGGCCGCCTGCTCGGCAACCTGGTCTTCATGCGCTTCGTGGATTAATTTAGGGTGTGGAATTGGCACTTGCCAAATAATCTCATTGGGAATAATTATTTTCCTTTTCTAGATTATGCTTTTTGGAACCAGAACCACGCGCTGGGGCGGACCTTTCTTTCGACTCCGTCCTGGCGTTTTGTTAGTTTGAGCGGTAAGCTTTCCAGATCGGCAGGGGTTAAACCGGGGCCGGGGCTTTCATCGATCTTGAAAAACCCATACAGCAGCCAGGTACCGCCCGGAGCGAGCAGGCGATCCAACTGCTGGAGATAGGCAGCCTTGCCGGAGGGGGAGAGCCCATGAAAGCAGCCGATGTCCAGGATGAGCGCATAGGAAACAGGAAATAAATGTAGATTCAGCACATCTGCTATTTGGAAGTCGATCGTCAACCCGGCGAGTCTTGCTTTATGACGGGCGATCCGGATGGCGCGTCGGACGAAATCCACACCGGTGACCGTCCAGCCAGCCTGGGCGAGTGCCAGGCTTGAAGTCCCGGTACCGCAGCCGAGATCCAGTGCCTTGCCGGGCGGATGTTCCCGGATAAACTCCTCCACTTCAGGCGGGACGATACCGCTGTCCCACGGCGGGCGGCGCAGGTACCATAGGTTAAACGTCAGGCGTCGGAAGAATGTCACTTCAGAGAATCGCTAACCTTTACTGTGTCCAATTGCCCTATCGAGCGCCAGAGTTCCTTTCCACTGGCATCGAAGAAAATGAAAGTGGGCGTGTATTGGAAGCCATAGAGTGGAGCCAGCGTGCGCCCGGTATTGCTCTGGACATCCAGCCGGATGACGACCAGGCGGCCTTTATATTGCTGTTCGATCCCATCCACGATGGGTTTCATTGCTGTGCATGCAATTCAGTATGGAGACTGGAACTCGAGCAGGACGGGCTTACCCTGCCCGATGGTTGCCTGTACCTGGGCCGCATCGATCACCTGCGCGCTCTGGCGCGGGTGGAGGAAGATCCACGCAGCGGCTAATCCAAGTACAAGGATGCCAAATACCAGAAACTGGGGCCATTTAGGCCTTCGGCGCAGCAGGATGATCCCCGCAATGGCAACCAGGAAAGCCGCGATCCAAACCGCTGAGTATTGATTGAAAATCGACATAATTTCTCCTTTGGCAGCCAGCAGGTTTTCCAAGAGGTTGCTGGAAGTCTTTGACGGTTGTGAGAACTTCCCTTATAATCAGACGGCTGACATCATAGCCCATCCTTCACGCGAGGTCCTCACATGAAAGAGTATACTACCGAGTTTATTCGTAATATCGCTCTGGTTTCGCATGGTTCCGGGGGTAAGACCATGATGGCTGAGGCTTTTTTACACGCTACTGGAGCGACCACCCGTCTCGGTAAAATTGATGATGGCTCCACCACCTCTGATTTTGAAGACGAAGAAATCCGTCGTAAGCTTTCGCTTTCCACGAGCGTTGTCCCGGTGGAGTATAAGGACCACAAGTTAAACGTCCTGGATACTCCAGGGTACACCGACTTTGTTGGCGAAGTCATTTCAGCCTTGAGCGTCGCTGATGGCGCCTTTATCTTGGTCGATTCCGTGGCTGGCTTGGAAGTGGGCACTGAGATCGCCTGGGGGTACTGCGACACCTTTAAACTGCCTCGCTTCCTGGTGGTTAATAAAATGGACCGTGACAATGCCGACTTCAACAAGGCGCTTGCCTCGGTGCAGGAATTTTCATCTATCCGCCTCATCCCCGTACAATTGCCGTGGGGGGAACGAGCCGCATTCAAAGGCGTGATCGACCTCCTTTCGATGAAAGCCTATGCCGGGGAAGGCAAAACTGCCGAAGAGATCCCCGCTGACCTCAAACCGGCTGCGGATGAAGCCCGCACCAAACTCATCGAAGCTGCCGCCGAAGGCGAAGATGCTCTCCTGGAAAAATACCTGGAAAGCGGCCAACTGACCGACGAGGAACTGATGCGCGGGTTGAAGGCCGTCATCCGTTCAGAAACTTATATTCCGGTCTTTGTCGCTGCGGGCGGGCACGAGAAGGGTGTCTTGCCGCTGTTGCAGGCTGCCATCAACCTGGTTCCCTCTCCAAAAGAAAAGGAAGTAATCGCCCAGGGTAAGAATGGCGAAGAGAAACTCATCGCGGCCGATTCTGGCCCGCTGGCCATTTATGTATGGAAGACAACTGCCGACCCGTTCGTCGGCAGGCTGACCTACTTCCGGATCTATTCCGGTTCTCTCCAGGGCGATTCCCGAATCTGGAACCAGTCCAAGGGCACCGATGAGCGCATGGCCGGTCTTTCCACCATGCGCGGCAAGGAGACAACTCCGATCAAGGTGATTCACAGCGGTGATATTGGTATAGTCGCCAAGTTGAGTATCACCTCCACGGGCGATACATTGAGCGATAAAGCTCACCCATTAACCCTGCCGGTGCCTAAGTACCCGAATGCTCTTTTCCGTGTTGCCATCAAACCCAAGACACAGGCCGACGCAGCCAAGATTAGCCCAACCCTCACCCGCCTGTGCGAAGAAGACATGACCCTTTCTTGGTTCCAGGAACATGCCACCGGTCAGACCATTCTGCAGGGGATGGGCGACCAGCACATTGACGTAGCCATCCGCCGCGCGGAAGGCAAGCTTCAGGTTGGTTTAATCCCTGTTGAGCCGAAGGTTCCTTACCGGGAGGGCATCACCAAAAAAGCTGATGCCATGTACCGCCACAAGAAACAATCCGGCGGTTCGGGCCAGTTTGGCGAAGTCTGGCTGAGGATCGAGCCGTGCCCCGAAAAAGAATTCGATTTTACCGACGAATTGGTCGGTATGAACCTCTCCAAATCATATTTGCCGGCCATTGAAAAGGGGATCAGTGCCACCCTTCAAACCGGTGTGGTGGCGGGATTCCCGCTGAGCAACGTGCGCGTCATCGTCTATGACGGCAAGGAACACCCGGTCGACTCAAAGCCGGTGGCTTTCGAAATTGCCGGGCGCGAGGCCTTCAAGTTGGCAGTGCGTGATGCCGGACCAGTTTTGTTCGAGCCCATCATGAATGTCCGCATCGTCATCCCGGATGCCAACATGGGTGATGTGATGGGTGACCTCAACAGCCGCCGCGGGCGTGTTCAAGGCACCGAATCCGAGCGTGGACGAACGGTGGTCGTTGCCCAGGTCCCGCAGGTGGAGATGCTGCGCTACACAACCCAGCTGCGCTCCATCACCGGCGGGCGCGGCGTCTTTACTATGGAATTTGACCGCTATGAAATCATCCCGAACCATCTGGCGCAGACCATCATTGCTGCCCATCAGAAGGAACTGGATAAAAGCAAGGCAGACGAGTAGTCAGGCTGGGGCGGGGAACAACCCCGCCCTTTTTCTTATCCCAATTCATCCTTGACAAATATGGATATTATCTTATAATATTTATCATATTACTCATAAATATTTTGGAGGAACTTCATGTTCATATGCACATGTCTGAGGCGGGGATTGTAGCCGCCTCCTGATAATAATAATGATTTGGTTGTTACTGCATAAGATTGCCAAATAATCAAAGGACGGCGAGCAAAACCCCGCATGCGAAGTTTGTTTAACGCATGGCGCTCAGCGCCGTTCTTTTCGTTTTTATTCGTTTTCTCCCCACAGCCCTTCTTTTGCTTGTAGAAGGGGAAAGAGTTTAATCGATGAAAATCGCAAATGATGTTACCGAATTGATTGGCAACACCCCGCTCGTTCGTTTGAATCGCATCGCGCAGCAGGTAAATGCAAAAATCGTTGCCAAGCTGGAGTTTTATAGCCCGGCTCATAGTGTCAAGGACCGCATCGGAGCTGCCATGATTAATGCTGCCGAAAAAGCCGGTAAGATTAAATCTGACACGGTCATCTTGGAACCCACCAGTGGTAACACCGGGATCGCCCTGGCAATGGTCTGTGCCGCGCGCGGCTACAAGTGCGTTCTGACCATGCCGGAGACGATGAGCAAAGAGCGTCGCATGTTGTTGCGCGCCTATGGGGCGGAATTGATCCTTACGCCAGGCCCTGAGGGCATGGACGGGGCGATCAGGAAAGCAGAAGAACTGTCCGCCGCTGACCCTAAATATTTCATCCCCCAGCAGTTTAAGAATCCTGCTAACCCGGAAATCCATCGCAAAACGACTGCCGAGGAAATCTGGCGCGATACGGACGGGAAGGTGGATATCCTCGTGGCGGGGGTTGGGACCGGTGGCACCATTACCGGCATTGGCGAAGTGATCAAGAGCCGCAAGCCGTCCTTTAAGGTGGTGGCAGTCGAACCGGATTCTTCAGCGGTTCTATCCGGCGGGCCAAAAGGCCCGCATAAGATCCAGGGCATCGGGGCGGGCTTCATTCCGGACGTGTTGAATGTCAATATCTACGACGAAATCATCCGCGTCAAAGATGAGGATGCATTGGAGACTGCCCGGCGCATGGCGAAGGAAGAGGGCCTGCTGGTTGGGATCTCCTCCGGCGCAGCCACCTGGGCTGCCTTGCAGGTCGCGATCCGGCCTGGGAATGCTGGGAAGTTGATCGTCGTCATCATCCCATCCTTTGGAGAACGTTACCTGTCTACGCCCCTGTTTGCTAACTTGGCAGACTGACCTTCACCCCAATTCCTCCCTATTTTTAGGGGAGGGGAGGTTATATTTATGACAACAGATGCTGTCCAATCTTATCCTGGCGCTCGTCAAAGGCATGGTTTAAGCGGGTATCTCAACATGATGAAACACGATATTTCCTCCGTCCTCGAACGCGACCCAGCAGCCCGCTCGCGCTTGGAAATATTTCTGGTTTATTCCGGTTTACACGCTATTTGGATGCACCGCATATTACATTGGCTGTGGATGCATAACATCCGATTCATTGCGCGCTGGCTTTCCCAGGTTGCCCGCGGATTGACCGGCATTGAGATTCATCCGGGCGCGATCATTGGTCCAGGTTTTTTCATCGATCATGGCATGGGCGTGGTCATCGGTGAAACTTCCGAGATCGGAGCAGATGTGACCATTTACCATGGTGTGACCCTCGGAGGGACCAGTCTTGAAAAGGGTAAGCGCCACCCAACCATTGGAGACAGGGTGGTGATCGGCGCGGGTGCCAAGGTGTTGGGAGCGATCACTATCGGCGAAGATAGCCGAATCGGTGCAAACGCAGTGGTGGTAAACTCCGTGCCGCCCAACTCGGTAGTCGTAGGTGTTCCCGGGCAGATCGTAAAACGCTCTCTTCCGCATCATGCCGGTGACGCACCCGACCTCAATCACTCTACTTTGCCCGATATCGTCGGTGTTACTTTGAAGCAATTGCTCGAGCGCGTGGATTACCTGGAGGCCCGCCTGGACGGTCATGATCAAAAGACACATATCCACGCCCCCGTCGGCGATGCCTGGGATGGACAGGATTTCATGATATAGTCCTGTAACCTTCCGGTCCGGCATGTTAGACTTTTACGACTTGTTGGGCTAAAATACAATCATGCCTTTTTTCAAGATCCCTGCTCTCCTGCGGCCCTATGTAAATGGCCAGGCGCAAGTGCCGGTACAAGGTGCGACTGCCAGCGAGGCGCTGGAGAATATGTTGGCACAGTTCCCTGCCTTCCGTCCTCATATCTGCAAGGACGACGGGTCGCTGCGCGCCTTTGTCAATTTGTACCTGGACAAGACTAATATCCGGGATCTTCAGGGGTTGGATACTCCCCTCGCACCCGAAGAAACACTTAACCTCGTTCCAGCTATTGCAGGTGGATGACATGTTTCCCGAACTTTCCCGCGCTGAGATTTTGCGTTACTCCCGGCACCTGCTCATTCCTGAGGTAGGGCTGGATGGCCAGCGCAAGCTCAAGGCCTCCTCGGTCCTTATCGTCGGGACGGGCGGATTAGGCTCACCGGTGGCGCTTTATCTGGCCGCGGCAGGTGTTGGTCACATTGGGCTGGTGGATTACGACGTAGTGGACGAGTCCAATCTCCAACGCCAGGTGATCCATGGGACCGGGATGGTGGGCAGGCTCAAGGTCGAATCTGCTTGCGCACGCCTGCTGGACCTGAATCCTGCCATCCACGTGGAGGTGTTTAACGAACCCTTTACCTCTGCTAATGCAATGCGGATAGCCGAACCTTTTGACATTATTATTGACGGCACAGATAATTTCCCCACCCGTTACCTGATCAACGACTTGTGTGTGCTCACCGGCAAACCGGATGTTTACGGGGCGATTTACCGGTTCGAAGGACAGGCCAGCGTTTTTGATGCCCGGGAAGGACCCTGTTACCGCTGCCTTTTTCCGGAACCGCCTCCTCCAGGTACGGTTCCCTCCTGTGCAGACGCGGGTGTGCTGGGCATCCTGCCGGGGACGATTGGCACCATCCAGGCTACCGAAGCGATCAAGCTTCTGCTCGGGATCGGTACGTCGTTGTCTGGGAGGCTGCTGCTCTATAATGCCCTGGATATGTCGTTCGATTACGTCAAGCTGAAAAAGAATACCGAATGCAAGGTCTGCGGCACGCACCCGCAGATTACCGCGTTGGTGGATTATTTCGAGTTCTGCGGCGTGCCCGGTCTCGATCACCTCGAAGGCCCGCTGGGTGCGGATTGGAATATCACCCCTCTTCAATTGGCTGAAAGAATCAAGCACGGCGACAAAATCCGCCTGGTCGATGTTCGCGAACCGCACGAACTGGCCATCTCTTGCATTGCCGGCGCCGAAAACATGCCGCTGGGTCTGCTGGCAGCTCATCTGGGGGAGCTGGACTCGACGCAGGAGATCGTGCTCTTTTGTAAATCCGGGACGCGTTCGGCGCGCGCACTCGAGCTATTGTTGAGCGCCGGGTTTCGGAAAGTAAAGAATCTTCAGGGGGGCATTAATGCCTGGGCAAGCGATGTCGACAGGAGTTTGCCACTCTATTAAGGTATAAATTAGTTCGGAGTTCCATCCCCCAATCTATCACTTGGATGTTACGGTGAGACACATGCAAGCTCCCATTGCTGGGGGCTTTTTGGTCGAAAATTGGGTTCATTTGCGTAAATGATTAAAGTTTTGTAAATACCTGTTCTGGATTACCACGCGTTCATGGACCCTGGATGTATAATGGACAAAACACATCCGATTTGGAGACTGTATGACTGAAAAGAAAGTCCTTCTGGCTGTTTTGGCACACCCGGACGACGAATCCTTCGGCATGGGCGGCACGTTGGCGCTGTAT
>DASVKG010000196.1:0-2579 GCA_036385495.1 Anaerolineales bacterium
TTTTTGGCGCGCAGGTAGACGACTGTGACAAACAGATACGCCAAGACGGCCAAGACCAGGTGATGATGAAACCCGCGCCAACTGCGCCCCTCGAAATGATCCAAGCCCAGATCGGTCTTTCCCCGTTGGAAATACTGTTCGATGTTCCAGCGTGAACGGCTCAGGCGCAACATTCGCGCCTTTTTTGGTGGTCCGTGTAAATGCGCCAGGTAATAATGATAAGGTTCGGCATCGCCAGCGGGCCAATCGACTACCAGCCAGAGTTCTTCCAAATTTGCCGCTCCTCGATCCAAGGATCCCGCCAAATAGAGCTTCATCCACGCCAGGCGCGTGCGCCGCGTTTGCCCATCGGCCGCTTTCCAGGAACAGGGGTGCCACTCCACCTTCTTTTGTCCGGCAAACAATTGGGCCAACGGCAGCGCTTTGGGGTGCGGCTCCCGCACATGCCAGCGCGTGCGCTTACGTTCCAACCCCACGGGCTGCGCCCAACCCGTCAATGGCTGCGCGTCCACCTGCAAAAAGAATTCCAGACCCAACTCCCGCAGGCCATCACGAAAGGCACCATTGATGCCATAGGCATTGTCCCCCAGCACCGGCGCTGGCGGCACCTGATCCGAAATCGCGTGCCGAATCAGCTCCAAGGCAATCTCCGGTTTGGTCGCGAAGGTTACGTCTGCCGGCACGCCCGCTGCCCGGCAGCGCTCCAGGTCCTGCGTCCACTTTTCCGGCAGATACAAACGGGCGCCGATGGGCACCGCCACCTGGCCGTCGGTCACCGCAACCTCCACGTTCACTTGGCAATTGGCTGACTTACCCTCGGCCCCACAATATTGATGAGCCACCCCCACCGAATGCGCTCCTTGTTTGAGCCAGCCGGTTTCATCGACAATCCAGGCCCACAACGGTTCTAGATGCGTGGGGATTACCTTGCGGATCGCTTGCCACACCTCCTGGTCATCCCAGGGACTGTCCGTGAGCAGTTGTTGGAGCTTTTGCGAATCGACTCCCAGACGCTCGGCCATGGGCTCAATCGACTTGCGCTCCCCGGGCAGCAACAACCCTTCGACATAAAGTGCCGCGCCTTCACGTCGTTCGCTCCGGCCCATCGGCTGGGCGAAAGGGGCTAGAAAACTGGGAAAGGCTTTCGCATGGTCACGCCAGTTTGCCTCGGTCCATTTCATAACCGAGAAAACTACCGCCGCGGCACAACGAAGTCAATACATACTTAACATAGTAATACTAGCCCGACGGCGAACGTCAGGCAGGACCAGGCTCCCACAAGCTCTCGCAAATTGGCGATGTCGAACGCACTCATCCAGCCCAGGGGTGTCAGGACGCCCAACGAGTAATCCGCGTCATATTGTCCGCAACTAATTGCGCTACCGTTCGAGCGTAAGCTTTGGGTTGGGGCTTGTCCACAGGGTTATGCGGGTGCTGGCGGCTTTCTTATTGGATCAGCAAACGCGTCCGCAGGCCGGTGGGGTGTTTAGCCACGGGCCGGCGCGCGGGCGGGACGCGCGCGCGCCTTTGCGTTGGTTCAACTGCGTGTTTTAGGTCAGTTTACCTGAACGACTCCAAGACCGGCCTGGACTCGCGTGTGGATCGGCATGAGCACATCGGGAAAGGTAAGATTGGGAAGGAAGCCTTCCGTCAAATCGGCTATGGGTACCGGCTCAACTCCTTCTTTAGTTCTTGGTTTTGAGGTGTGAGTTGCAAGAGCGGGAGGCGGGGTTCAGACAGGAATATTGAAGACAGGAAAATGGAGGAGTGGTTGGACAGGATAAACTGGATTTACGGGATGACGGGACGGCCTGGCGAAAAAAACGGCAGAGAACGCCACAGAGACGAAGTGGGTCCGGACGAAGCGCCTGCCTGTGCTGGGGCAGACGGGCGGACAAGAATGTCCGCGCTCCGATCGCGCGGCGGAGTTCAGTCCAGGCCGAGTTCCTTCCTAACGCGGGACCAGGGGATGCGCGGTTTGTGGCCGTGGGCTTTCTTGACACGCTCGATGGTGCGGACGTCCTCGATGTCCTCGATGGTGTCCCGCATCTGGTGGAGCAGGCAAATCATGGTTTCTTTCCGCCATAGGGAGGCGGTGTTTCGGCCAGCTTGGCTTCTGCTCCTGCCTTCACGTCGGGGAAAACCGCGACTCGAAACTTCAGTTGCCGGGCAACCTCGGCTGCTCGCTCACTGATGTAGCGCAAAGCGTCGCGCGTCGAGAGATGCTTGGTTTCCTGGTAAATAGAGTCCTTCCATTCCCAGACCTGCCGCAGGGCCGTGGGCACGTATTCGTCTCGCTCTTCAATCCTGGTTTTCATCTTCGACCTCCAGCGGCGACGATGATGCGAAGATGCGGGTTCAAAATTCGCAGGGGCAGGTTGGAGTTGGCTGGGACTCAGGCACCGGCCAGCGCATGGGCTTCCAAGACGCGGCGCATCACTTCCGAGGGAGATTGGCCCCGCCGTCGCGCCTGGCGACGGAAATACTCCAAGCTCAGCGGTTCGAGGGAGACGGTGACCTTGACCGTGCGCAAGGTTTGCCGGACCTGGTCGGGGCTGGGCAAAAAATCGAGTCGCACC
>DASVKG010000197.1:0-3883 GCA_036385495.1 Anaerolineales bacterium
GTTCTTAACCAGCAAAAAGTGATACATAAGATTACTGACAAGAGTGTTATCCAGCAAATCTTGTGGGGATATTCAAGTGGGAAATAACCCACAGCCAACTTTGTAAACTATACAAGAAAACAGAATCGAAAGCAAGTACTCAAGTATTAAAACGTACTTCGGCGAGGAGCATGAAACGCCTTTTCAGGCTTTTTTTGTTTTTTAGATCCGGGCCTCGAAAGAGGAAGATGTGGTTCGCCATCCGGGACGTTCCGGCCAAGGATGAACCTGGCGGGAACCGGCGCACAAATCGCGCCAAAACGATTACAAACGAATGACTGTTTTTAGCGCAAAAGCGGAAGGACGGTCATTAGAAAAGCGACTGGACGGGGTTCTTTTCGGGAATCATTCAACTCAAATCTCCTGGAAGGGACCTGGGAAGCTACCCCGGTAGAGGAAACCCTGTGGATGGGGAAAGCGGGCCAAAACGACTACAAACGAGTGACTGATTTTTGGTCGTTTATTTTAGACTCAGCGCGGTGTGAACCATTTGCCTTGTGCTTTCCATCGACGACTCTTCCCTAGGGGATCCCCTCGGTACCCTTCGGGGACAATGTGCTTCGCGATGTCGTCGATGTGGCCGGCCCCCAGGGGGCTGCTACGCGAATGGCGGCTGGCCACCCAAGGGTGGTGCTCCGCGAAAGCCGCCTCGGCTCAAAACGAATGACTGATTTTGGGTATACTTGCCGGGATGGTGCGCCGGAAAAGAAACAGGGACGAGAGCGCCCGGTAAAAACCGAGCCCGGGTGCGGGGACCTGTAACTGGGATGATATCCAGACCCATCCCCCATGGGTGGGAGGTTAGACACCCGGAGTGCCAGGGTTATGCATTGTTCCTGAGGAACAATTGAGGAACAATTCATTTTCCCCGAGGAAAAACACGGGGGACACCCCCCTGCAGTTCCTTTTAAATGGGAGGAGATCGCTTCCCGGAAAAGTACCGGGAGGATGCCGCCGCAAAGAAAGCTCTTCGCAAAAACATATGATTCGGTTTTTAAGGTCCCAAGAAAATACGGCAGGTCTTTTTTAGGAAGACCATTTCCATGGGGAAATTATAGCACATCCGTTCTGGTTTGTAAACCAATTGGGGAGAAAACAATGCCAACCCATCTATGTGAGTATGATAATACGGCTACCGACAGCCGGCTGAGGGATTATTAGACGGCAAAGAAGTACTTGCATTTTCAGCAATACAACTGTAAGATAAGTTGTGGGTAATTAATTGGCGATTTAGCATGGTGAATCAGGTAAACGAGAAGTTACAGCAACAGATCTTCTTTACCCAAGCCTTTCTCTCAACAAGCCGACCATATATTTTTCCCGATTCCATATAAGATCGAGAAAAGCAACGAGGAAGATCTGTCCCCTCTCGAAAAAGAGTAATTGATGCAATCTAGGCGATTAGATGACGACGATTTACGGAGAATAATTGCTCAAGCTAAGGCATTAGCGGATCTATCAGAAAATTTATTAATTCTAAGGGGTAATCCATGAAGATAAACCTTCACACCTTTTTTTCCGATTTGAAGAGCAAGTCCTATAGAGCAAGCTTGCGATTAAGCAAGAAATCGAATCTGTCCTAACTGACCCTCGAATTGATTTATCGGAATTATCCAGACCAAGGTTTAACCAGGTACTTGATGCTTCCTTTCCAGCAAAGGGTTGGGATAAACAACCTGCGGTATTTGATGAACCTGGAGATCCTTCTGCAAAAATGGATTTTCTAAAGGATCGCGTTGGGATAGAAGTTGGGTTTGGTCATGCATCATTTATTGGCATCGATCTTTTGAAATTTCAAGTATCCTCCTATTCAGGTTTGAATAAAATAGATATTGGGATATATGTTGTTACAACCAAAGAATTTCAAAAAGTAATGCAAAATAAATTTAATCAAAATTGGGATGGTAGCTTAAGTTATGAAAAGGTAACTAGATACCTCCCACACTTTAAGAGTGCTATACAGGTACCGATTTACGTTATTGGCATCGATTTATAGAACGTTTTTTAGTCCTTCATAATATTAGGATTAAACAATGAAAAACCAAATAGGCTCTCTTGATGCAACCCCTTTGAAAAGATTATATTTGTCAATAATTGCAGATTATGATTTAAAAAAAGCAATTTGCGAATTAATTGACAATGCAATTGATATATGGGTAATAAAAAATCGAGCATCTAACTTAAATATTCACATAACCCTTGATTTGACACAACAAAGTATCAATGTCGGGGATGATGCTGGAGGTGTTAATAAATCCGATCTATCATTCATTGTTGGACCAGGCCATACCGGGAATCTTGATACCAGTGAGACCATCGGTATATTTGGTGTAGGCACTAAAAGAGCTGTTGTTGCTTTAGCCCAAGAAATTAAAATTAGAACTAGGTATCAAAAAGGCGACACTTATCAAATAGAATTTGATGATATGTGGATAAAACAAAATGATGATTGGAATCTCCCAGTATTTCAAATTGATAATATTAAAGTTGGCACCACAGAAATTGAATTAGTCAAATTACGTAATCAAATAACAGAAGATAAGATCTCCCAACTTAAACAACACTTGGGAGCAACATATGGGCTTGCCCCAATAAAGTGGACACGATTAATGTCCTGATGAGAGCTCGAATTCCACTGGACTGAGATAGCCCAGGGATGAATGCAGCCGTTGGCGATTGTACCAGCCTTCGATGTACGCAAAAATGGCAGACCGTGCTCCCGCCTTGCTTTCGAACTGAGTGACTGCACATTCAGTTTTCAGCGTGGCGAAAAAACTTTCAGCCACGGCATTGTCATAGCAGTTACCCGTGCGGCTCATGCTCACCGTGCATGGCAAGGCGGCCATGTGTGTCTGGTAAGCATCACTGGTGTACTGGCTGCCCCGGTCCGAGTGATGGAGCAGGCCTTGCCCGGGCTGGCGATTGAGGAGGGCCATCTTCCAGGCATCTTCCACCAGATCAACATCCATCTGGTCTGCCATGGCCCAGCCCACCACCAGCCGTGAATGCAAGTCCAGAATTGAAGCCAGATACAGCCAACCTTCCGCTGTGTCAATGTACGTGATATCGCTCACCCATTTCTGGTTTGGCCTGGAGGCCTCGAATTCACGGTTGAGCAGGTTGGGAGCGGTTCCGGCTCCCGGGAACGGCCGGGTGGTCACTGGATGCCATTTATGGGCTTTCCTGGCGGCAATTCGGTGCAGTTTCATCAAGTGCGCCACCCGATTACGCCCACACAAGACCCCTTTGCGCCGCAAATAGGCGTGGATCCTCGGGCTTCCATAGGTCTTGTGGCTCAGATGATAGGCGGCCTGTATTTGCGCCAATAAATCCACATTGGCTTGCTCCCGTTCACTTGGAGGCCTTTGTTTCCAGGCGTAATAGCCACTCCGCGATACTCTCAGCACCCGGCACATCCGCTTCAATGAATATTCCTGCTCATGCGCTGCCATAAATGCATACTTCATCCGTTTTTTCGTGAGAAGATGTTCAACGCTTTTTTTAGGATCTCTCGCTCCTCTTCTGCCGCCGACAGCTCACGCTGCAAGCGGCGAATCTCTGCCTTGGCCCCTTCCAGATCACTGCGACCCAATTGAACTTCTTGTCCATCTGATTGGAGAATCTGGTACCTGGCACGCCATTTCACCAGCAGGCCAGGCGTGATCCCCAGCTGTCGCTCGATCTCCCCGGCATTCTGGTCTCCACGTTTGAGCAGCTCCAGAGCATCCAGCTTGAATTCCTTGGCGTATGACCGATATTTCCGCTCGTCCATTCTTTCTCTCCTGATGATCGTAGTCTACTCCATCAGGACATTTTTTGTGTCCATTATTTCGGGGGAAGTCCA
>DASVKG010000198.1:0-2583 GCA_036385495.1 Anaerolineales bacterium
TTCCACGGAGTGCATCATGCCCAGCCTCAGGACAAGACCCGCCTGGTCATGCCTTTCCCGATCACCATTCCGATGGCGCTGGTTTTCTACGGGTTGTTCACCCTGGTGGTGGGTGTGTTGTTGAAAGCAGCCCAGTGGGTAGACCCGATGGCAGCCGGTTTCATGGTTGGGTATCTCATTTACGACCTGACACATTATGCCACGCACCATTTCAGCATGCGCCACGGTTATGCCAAGTACATCAAGCGCTACCACATGGCGCACCACTATAAAAGTCCAAACACGCGCTACGGTGTCAGTTCACCGCTTTGGGACTGGGTGTTCGGAACAGCTGGGGAGTAGGAAAAAAAGGTATAAATGGGTTTGATGAATTGGGGAAAGATGGAAGGATCATCATCTATCAGGGCATTTTGGTCCAAGATTGGCTAGATCGACGGGTGTGAATGAGAATTTATCATCCTGCATGAGTATTCGAGCCTCCAAATCCTTCCTCTTTAGTTGCATGTATGACGTTGGAAATTGGCGCCGCTGTTCCATCTCTCTAGTCCGCCAGATAGAATGCAACCCCTGGAGCCCCACTTGAAGGAAGAGCAAGGCGGTCCGCATCTGCCAGGTTTCGTCCAAACCGAAACGTAAAATCACCTTGTTATCCGCAATCTCAAACCTGCCTTGATCGACAAATGCGGAGAGATCGGCCTTAGCGCGGGTCATAAGATCCCGATAAAGGGCGGAGTAAAGCGTTTCAAGGCGACCGCTGAGGAACAGGCGGCGGTAGTAGCGACGACAAGTGAGCATAGGGGGGTAACAGGGAGGCAGGTCCTGCCAGCGGGCATGGTGAGCGAATTTCCAGAAGATGGCATCGAGCAATGCGCGAGGGTCAGCAGGTGGACGGCCACGTTTCCCGGTGTGAGTCGAAGAGGGAATCAGCGGCTCAAGCACAGCCCATTGGCGGGGGGTTAGGAAGGGGTAATGAGAATTTGACCGGGAAGCGCAAGGTGATTCGTTGAGGGCAAGTGAATTAAAGTCACTTTTATAACAGTTGTCGCGGAACGAATCGGCATCGCGGGTGATCCCATTTTCCCAGAATGCACGGCGGATGAGAGCATGAGCATTTTGAGAAACAAATTGCAGTTCAGACACGGTCAGAAAGCGCAGAGCCCACTCGGTCTTCAGCCGTCCGACGGTATTGACCATCTTTACCAGGGTATTAAAATACGCGATTTTTGAGCGGTTATTTTCAGCTTTTTCCAAAAATTGATAGACCTGGCAAATATCCTCCTGCAGGTCCAGAATCATTTGTTGGAAACCAGAGGCTGAACCACTGTCCGGTATTTGCCGAAAAGTTGATAATGAAGACGATATCTCCGTGAGAGGGGTGCGGTTTTTTGCGGCGTAGAGACCGTGTCTGAGGGCGTTACGATTGGATGGCTGGCCTCCCCGCCTGCGGTGGGGAATAGTCATACCAGGGTGAATATGTGCAACGGAAGAAGGCAGGGTATTCAGCATAGAAGGCTCCAATATGAGGTGATGGATTGCAAACATGACAAAACCAGCAATGCCATATTATAGCACAAATGTTCTGAACAGAGGCCCTGCCTGGAGCGATCCAGACACGGCTGCAACAGATCTTAGAGCGGGTATAGGCGAAGTTGGGCACCAATGTCAAAGCCATAATTCTTCAACCTGCAATTGGACCTGCCTGCCTTTGGGCGTTGTTGAATTTCAAGATGCCAGAATAACTTGATAACCACGCCAGACATCATTTACAAGTTCCCGGGGATCCGACCGTATTCCAAGTCAAATGGCCATTGCCCCAAAAAAACCGCCGGATATTATTTAATCAGAGTAGAATACACCCCATGCCAGCAAACATTGAAATCAAAGCACGTGCATGCAACTTTGCAGACCTGCGGCGGCGGGCTGAAGCACTTAGTGACACCCCTGCCCAGGTGATCCCACAGGAAGACACTTTTTTCAACTCAACCAGGGGGCGCTTGAAATTGCGCCAACTTGCGCCGGATCACGGTCAATTGGTCTACTATGAAAGGACGGATGCTTCCGGTCCCAAACGCTCCAATTATTCCATCTGCGAAACCCGAGACCCCGAAACCCTGAAGAATACTCTCGGTCTCGCTTTGGGAGTGCGCGGCGTAGTCCGTAAAACGCGTACCCTGTACCTGGTGGGCCAAACGCGCGTCCACTTGGACGAAGTGGAGGGCCTGGGTGAATTCATGGAATTAGAAGTGGTGCTGCGCCCGGGTCAGGCGGACTCCGAGGGCCAGGATATCGCCCGGGATCTGATGACCCGGCTGGGGGTGGCTGAAAACGACTTGCTGGAGGGAGCGTACATGGATCTGTTGGAAGGGAAATGACCACTGCCTGCGCGATAGTCCTCGCGCCCAAGCATATATTCCCGGACCACGAAGAAGCGCCGTCCCGCTTTAAATACCTGGGCGGATGGGAATTGAAACCCTATGCCGCGTCCGTCCAATTCCTAAAGCCCCAGCCCGCCCCGCGTGAATCCGTGACCGCGGTCCATTCCGAAAGGATGCTGCAGGATTTCGAAGCTGCATGCCGTGAGGG
>DASVKG010000199.1:0-15499 GCA_036385495.1 Anaerolineales bacterium
TCTTCAACAGCAACTAGAAGGTAATTCCACAGTGCATTCGCTTTCGCTTCGGGGAAATTCCCGGCAACGATGGCGCCTGTTTTATCCAGCAAACCGGCGGTGGTCAAGTCTGCTTTGAGTGTGGCGACCTTGGCATCGAGATCAGTCTGGGCGCCCTTCATGTTGAAGTCTGTCGCATCAGGATGGCAGGTTAGGCAGTTCGCCAAATTCGGTGCGAAGGTGTGATTTTTGGCATCGCCCATGTGGCAAGCAACACAGGTGTTCGTGACCGTTGAGTAGTGCGGGCTGGGGGTGCCTGTAACGGCACCTGCGCCACCGACACCAAGTAACATGTCGCTCTGCGGGCCGTGGTGCGGGCCAAAGCGTATGGTGACTGCGATGGTGCCATCCGCAGCGGGTGCGGGGATTAGTCGGCGTGCCTGGTGGCAGTTGGCGCACAGGTTGCCCTCGCCGCCATCGAACGTGGTGCTGGTGGCATACATTGCCACAGCCGCAGTGGTCGTCAGGGCATAGTCATCCTTGGTATAGGTAGTGTGGATCTGATGGCAAGCGCGGCAGTCCTGCGGGGTGGGGTTCGGATCACCAATCGACTTATCAGGGGTGAGACCCGCAGCCAGATCGGCGGTAAACGCACTACCGGCATGACAACCCGCGCAGCCATCTTCGGTTCCTTCGGCCAAGTAAGCTGTACCGCTTCCATGCAGAGAAGAAGCCCAATTGGCAGCTTTACCGGTGAGAAGGGTGGTGTTGTTATGGCACTGGGTGCAGGTGAGATCGGCAGCGGACGGTAAGGTACCGGTGTCGCCTTTCGGACCGGCAGGGCCGGTCGCACCTTGCGGACCAGCAGGACCAACGGAGCCTGCGGGGCCAGCGCAGGCTGCCAACACGAATGCTGAAGCAAGTAAGACAACAGTGATTAACAGTATTTTCCTTGTGGACATTTCTTCATTCTCCTGAAAAAAATATAGTGTTGCCAGGGTGAGGGAACCATAAAGTTGATTATGGGAGTGGGCACCTCCTGCCATTGTGTCATTTAACACAATCTAAATAAGATTAGTACAACATTAGAATTATATCATTGGGCTGTAAACCCCAAGCGTTTCTTCTGTCACATTGGTATAGTGATAAATGTCACTATCTTTCTAAATTCAAATTTCCAACAGTCAATTCTATTAAAGGGTGATAAAAAAACATTAATTACCAACAAAAAAAGCCACCCGTGGGCGGCCTTTTTTTACGATACAACTCACTCTTATTTTTCCAATGCTCCGGCGTTAATCCAGTCGATGATAACCAGTATCTCGGCATCGGATAATTTCCCTGAGGGCGGCATCATGGAGCCAGTCACTTGGGTTCCCTGGAGTTTTTGCACCAGCAGGCTGTTACCCGCATCTCCGGGTAATACAACAGGACCATGGGTGCCGGTCGTCATGACACTGGTATAACTGGAAGCTGTCCAGCCTCCCAGCGATCCATGGCAGACGGAGCATTTCGCCTGTAAGATTGGCATCACATCAGTAGCAAACGAAGGGACCCCGCTAGTGGATGTGCTGCTGAACCCGCGTATGAATTGAACCAGTTGGTTCATCTGATCTGCAGAGAGGAACTTACCCCATGCGATCATGGGGGTGGATGCCTTCCCCAGGTTAATGGCATCGAAAATATTCTGGTCGGTACTTCCTTTGTGGAACTCTGCGGTGTTCAAAGCTGGTCCTAATCCACCTTCTCCAGACGGACCATGACATTGTGAACATAATTGAGAGAAAATCTCTACACCAGTGAGGGCTATGTTACCGGGTGTCGGCTGTTCGATCACTGGAGGCGACGTAACTGGTGGATTGGCTTCCCAGGAACGGAGGTACGCCACAATTAGATCAATGTCACTACTTTCCAAAGGACCTCCAAATGCGGTTCCGAAAGGCGACATGCCGAAATTGGGCTGTCCCTGTGCAATAATGGCTTGCAGCGTGGTATCGTCACGGGTTTTTAAGAACTCAGAGGAGCTGATTGGTGGAATGATAAAGCCAGGCACGGCCGGATTAGGTCCGCCTTCCCCAAACTGGCCGTGGCAAGGTGCGCAATTCTTGATAAATAGAGCCTGGCCAGTTGCGAGCGAAGTACCTTGAGCCGACTGCAGCGTATATTGCACCAACGCGTTCAATTGCTCGGCGGTCAGGATCTGGCCCCAAATGGGCATGGTTTTATGGGCACCACCTGAAGAAATGGCTTGCTGCGCCTGATCAACATTTGTCGCGGTGGGGATGCGACTCCCATGGCAAGCAGCGCAATTTTGGTCAAATAATGCCTTCGCTGGCTGATTCCCTGCAGGGTCAACCACATAAAGTGCCAAGGCATTGATCTGGTCAGGAGTAAGTTTTTCTTTCCATGGCGGCATCTCAAGGTGAAGCCCTCCCTGGCTGATCAACGTGTGCAGATCACTTTCAGAACCAGAGAAGGCCACCGATTCGCCGTGGCAGGGTGAACAGTTGACAGCAAACAGCCTGGCTCCATCCGGCGCAACCAGGAAATTCAGCAAGCGGGTGCGTTCATCAGAAGTCATCACGGTGGCCCAGTCCGGGATTTTCAATGTGGCGTGCGGAGTATAAGATGCACCTTCGTCCAGCGCCTTTTTGAGTTCCAGCGGATTTATTGCGACCAATTCCGTGGCAGCATGGCAACTCCCGCAGTTTTGGGTAAAGAGGGTACTTCCACCGGGGGACAGGATGAAACCGACAAGGGCGTCGATTTGATCCGTCGAAAGGTCCGCGCCCCAGGCTGGCATCCCCTCGTGCTTGCCCTGGGCGATCACGTCATGCAAATTTGTCCCTGAGGGAACAACGATGGCATCACCATGGCAGGAAGCACAGTTTGCAGCATATAGTGCGGCGGTCTGATCACCAGAAGTAACTGCCACGGGGGGTGGGGTTTCCAGTGAGGCCTGGATGGTCAGGAAAACAACAGCAGCCACAGCGAAGACAGTTATTCCGGTGACCGCAGGCCTGTCCAGAAAATGCCGGCGCGAGCCTCGATCCAGGAAGGGCAGGAGGAAAAGAACCAGGATCGCCAGGGTGGGTATGATGATCACCCCAACCACTTCAAGTTTTCCGGGGAAGTACTTCAAAAGCTGGAAAAGGAACAGGAAATACCATTCCGGGCGCGGTGTGTAAGTAGTGTCTGCCGGGTTGGCGCGTGCTTCCAGCGGTGCTCCGACGAAATAGGCCAGTGCGATCAGCAAGAGAAAAATGCCGAAGGCTACGATCGCATCTGAGAATATGATGTCCGGGAAGAAGGGGATGCCCTTTTTCTTTGCTTCCTGGTATTTCTCCAAGTAACTCTTTTTCTCTTTCTCGTTCATTGTTTCCCTGCCTCCTTCTTAGGTATCTCACTAATGCCGTTGCGGATCACCAAAAAAAGATGGATCCCAATCAGGAGCATAAGTGCGGCAGGCAGCACCCAAACGTGCGCCCCGAAGAAGCGAGCCAGGGTCACTGCAGAAAGATCATCCCCCCCCCGCATGACGCGCAATATCCAATTTCCAATAAATGGAGCAACCCCGGCGATGCGCGTACCCACCGTGGTGGCCCAATAGGATTTCTGATCCCAGGGGAGCAGATAGCCAGTAAACCCAAAGCCGATCACCAGCAGAAGAAGGACAACACCGGTTACCCACGTGACTTCGCGTGGGTATTTATAAGCGCCATACAGGATCACCCGCAGCATGTGCAATACAACCAGCACAACCATGATACTCGCCCCCCAGTGATGAAGGCCGCGAATGAGCCAGCCGCCGGTCACCTGGGTGGTGATATATTGCACGCTATCGTAAGCGTGATCGGGAGTTGGTACATAATAGAGTGTCAGCAGGATACCGGTGATCGCCTGATTAACAGCGACAAACAGCGTGGCGCTGCCCAAGGTATAGAACCAGTTGACCTTGGGCATCTTGCGCAGGAATATCGCCTCCCAAACTGGGCGCCAGCCGATGCGTTCATCAAACCAGTTACCGAGTCGCGTCAGCATTTTCAGCCTCCCAGAATGAACAATTGATCGTTCTCGACTTTGGTTTGATACCTATCCAAAGGACGAGGTGGCGGGCCAGAGACGACGTTGCCTTGCTTGTCATAAATTCCATTGTGGCAGGGGCAGAAATATTGACTCTGGTCAGCGATCCAACGAATTCGACAGCCAAGATGTGTACATACGTTGGACATAGCGATGAAATCACGCCCGTCTTCTGTCAGCACATATATGGAAAGTTCTTCCTGGTTTACGATCCAACCAGCCTGACGTGAAATATTGACTTTAAATAGCGTCGGGGTTCCCAATTCGACCTTGGAAACTGCTCCCAATTGTATCCATTGCTGGGCCTGACTTTTGGTGAGAGCGGGTGCCACAACATAGGCGATTGCCGGGATTCCATATCCCAGCCCAATCAAACCACCGATCGCGCCAATTGTAAATTTCATGAAATCACGTCGCGATATTTCCTTTTTATCCTCATTCTCCATATTCAAATCTCCTTTGGCGAAATTTTCCTTTAGTTTATTTTTCTGGCGCGTTAGCGTCAATCCATTGTTTGACCAGCTCCAATTCCTCAATGCTCAAAGTGGCAAAATGCTGCCCACTTTGAACCTTAACCAGTTTACTTCCAGCGGAATCACCCGGCACAATCACCGCACCATTCTCGCTACCTTTCATCGTGCCAGTGTAGGATGAAAGGTCAAGACCCGCCGTAGCGCCGGGTCCACTGTGACATACTGTGCAGTGGGCTGCAAAAATCGGCTGAATATTGGCGTTAAAAGTTGGTGTGCCAATTACCGGGGCCAATGTTGGCTCGGGAGTGGCTGCAGGCAATTGTGATTGAAGGATGGCTCGTAATGCAGGAGCGTCGAAACCGGCATAGGTAAAATCTGTCCCATGACAAGCACTGTTCGAGCAAAAGGAAGTATTGGATGTACCACCCGCATCAGCAGTGGTATGGCAATTGGAACAGGTAGCATTGAATGAACTGTCATGCAGACTGATCCAATTGGGGTTCAGGTGCGAATTGGGCTCAGGTCCGCGACTTATCTCGATGTTGGTGACAAAATCCTGGGAGGAGGCAACCACCGGAATGGAATGGCACAGGTTGCATTCCAATCGGATGGCTTGCTGCTGGGCATCCAGATGTTTCCCATCATGGCAGCGGAAGCAACCCGGCGAATTGATATGGCCGAGGTTATTGGGGTGTGTGGTCCAATCCACTTTCTGGTCGATGAACACAGTCTGGTTATAGATATCCTGGAGGGCCTTGATAGCCGAGGAAATCAGTCCTGTATTGGCAGTATAGAAATCACCATAATTGTCCTGGTAAAAAGGGATCAGGTCTGAAATGCCGGTCATCGCCAAAGATTGGGAAGCATAGGAGGCGCTCAAGACCTCCACACCCTTCTTTCGAATCTCCGGGATGGTGGGGGAGATCAGACCAACTCCCATGGCGCTGTCAACTGATTCGGCCGGGGGACGAAAGTCGTGGGTAACCCGGTTGTGACAGGTGTTGCAATCCATAACCTTGAGGTCGCTCTCTTTTATGGTAGAAGGGTCGAAATTGGCTGTGACATCAACATATTCAGTCGTTGTGCCATCATCGTTAAACACCCGGATGAAGGGGATGTTCTGGTTCAACGAATCTGTGGTGTAATACTCCACTTTGCTCATGATGTGCCAATGGATGCCTTTCCCCAAACCTTGTTCCTTGGCGCCACCACCCGTTTTCATGATCAGATAAATATTGAAAGGAGTGTTATTTAGATCATCTTTGAAGTGATTAATGACGAGCAGGCTATCCGCAGAAAATGCTGCAGGCTGGTGGCATTTCTCACAGGTTTCAAGCGCCGGCCGTGACCGACTGGCCATTATTGGAAATGTATATGTATGAAAGGCATACGAATAGAGTTCGTACACATCCTCGGTCTTGCGGGTAAGTTGGATGCCCAGAAAACTACGCCCGATATGGCATTCGGAGCAATATACATTGGCATGAGGAGAGATTAAATAAGTCGCATTTTGAGGCGGCATGGTATGGCAGGCAGTCCCACAGAAGCTGGGTGAATTGGTGTAATCCCAGCCATATATTCCCCCGATTAGTACGGCGATTGACAGAATGCCCAATATAGCATAGGGAAGGGCGCGGATGGAAAAGGGGGTGGTGGCAGGCGGGAAAAAAAAACGTTTCAACCATCTTAAAAATTTCTTCATGTCTCCTCCGGGGAAAAATAAAAGGTCTGGCCTGCCAGACCTTTTGATTTTACTATTTATCAACCTATTTCTCAAGTGCTCCGGCGTTAATCCAATTTTTTATCGCAGCCAATTCTTCGGGGTTTAACTGGCCTGGATGGCCTCCTGCAGATTGTACCAGCACAAGCTTGCTGTTGGCTGCATCGCCGGGAACAATTACCGGACCATCGGTGGCACCCTTCATCGCATCTGCATAAGTAGCAAATGATAGCCCGTTAGTGGCAAGAGAGGCATTGTGGCACAGCGCACACTTGCCCTGGATCATCGCTCCGATGGAAGAATCCCAGGTTAGCATACCGGAAGGTATAGCGGAAGCAATTGCAGTTGGGATCGGAGTCGGCGTTTGCGGGCTATAGATGGGAACAGGGTTTGAGATTGGTAGAACCGTGGTTATGGCGGTCTTTTCACCGCCTATAAAACCATATATCCCAAAAAGCATGGCTATCGCCAAAACACCAGCAATCGGGTAGTAGATCGCCTGGCGTCTGTGCTTTGCTTTCGGGTCCACGGGCCGTTCTGCAATGCCGGCCTTGATATCCGCCAATTCGAGCGGATGTTCATGGAGCATTTCCTGTTCAGTTTGTTTCCCGGTAAACATGGCTTTATTGAACCGCTTCAGATGGACCCCATACATATGCCAGACAACGATCGCCATCACCGCCAGAAGGGCTTCCCCGCCATGAGCAGCTTTGGAAGCCGGAATGATTTCCCCAGGCAGGAATCTCGCCGTGGTGATGGGATTCCACATCATGAAGCCAGTGATCCCCATAATCACGGTTCCCCAGATCAAAGCCCAGTACTCGGCCTTCTCTTCGAAGGAATAGCGCCCCAATTGTGGGCGATTTTTGGTAAATCCCAAATTATGAAGGAATGCCTGAAATGCATCTTTCACATCCTGAACGCCCGGGAGCATGCTCAATCGCGTGCGAAGGACAAAAACCTTATAACCAACATCAAGAATGTGATAGACCGCCACCAACATTAACGCAACGGCGGAGATATGGTGAATCAAACGTGTCGTTTCAATTCCTCCAAAGAAGCCGATCATCGCCTGGGCCCATCCGGTCGTGGAGAATTTCTGAGGCAGGCCGGTTAACCCCAGCAGGGAGAAAGAGGTTAAAAGCAATGCATGTTCAATGCGCTGTGTCCAATGGAAACGCTCGTAGAGGCGCACTGGTTGTTTCTTTGACGGGGTCAGCCTCTTGACACTCTTCTTCTCGTTCATACGTGTTTTGCTCCTTTGCGGCGGTCAATCAATCTCCGCACAATATCGCTGATCACAAATACTCCCATTGAACCAATCACAAGCGGGATGAAAAATTTGTAAAACAGATTCACATAAAAAACGATCGGGTAGTGTGTGGGGCTGGGAATGTAATGACTCATCCAGGCGTCAGGAAAGTTGATGTTGGCATCTGGATGACAGCGCTGGCATGCCAGGAGAAGGTTTTGTTTCATCTGGAGGCCATAAACCGGGTCATCCACGCGCTTGATGTCGTGCACCCCATGGCAGTCGAAGCAAACCGGTTTATTGGTAGCCTGGTCAGCTGATAATTTCTCAAATAATGTTACGGTGGTCCCATGAAAATCCGCAACATAAGTGTTTAAGACTTGTGTGGGGATACCGTACTTACTCATGATTGCCGGATTGGTATGGCATTTGGCGCATAGTTGGGGCGATTGCAAGCGGAAGGCTGTGGTTGTCGGATCTTCAATGTTATGCACGCCATGACAGTCAATACAGGTGGGTACGTCGGTATTGCCTTCCTGGGTGAGTGCGGCACCATGAACACTCTGCTTATAGGTGTCGTAAATTGCGCTATGACAGCGGGCGCATATTTCAGGGATGCTCAGACGGGCTGCAGGGAGAAGAGCACCGGTCTGATCTGTAATCACGGGCTGGGTATGAGGGTTGTGACAATCGGTGCAGATGGCTGCATTTGTGTTCCCCGCAGCAACAGCGCGCATATGAACGGAATCAAGCGTTTTACTATATTGCTCCTCATGGCATTTCTGGCAAATCGTGTACATCTGCAGGGAAAATTCGCGCAAGGTTTGTACTTGCAAGTCGGGGTGCGGGAAGGAAACAATGTTTGAATGGCATTCACTACACGCAACACGCTGATGGGCTGAGTCAGCGAAATGACTTGAGTCAATAGTCAGTGAAAGTGTTTCCCCACCTGGCAGGGTACGTGTTAATCCAGGTTTCTCATGGCAGAACAAGCAAGCCGCATTATCAGGCAACTCACCAGGTACTGCAACTGGATTTTGAATAGGGGCCGAGGCCGGGGAAGCTGCCACGGGTTTAACAAACTCAGCGAGCGCGACGATCACAAGTCCGAATCCAAGAACCAGGATTACGAATTTCAGCCAGCGAATAATTAATATCCTACGCATTGCCTGCTCCTGTAAGGAAAAAAACTGAAAGATGGCGGCATAATTATTTGGTTATTTCGTGGCGAAAGGGAGGGTTCATCCGGATTCGCACTATATCGTCCTGGTAGTGAAGGTTGAGGACATGTGATTATGCTGACCAGGCGGTCAATTGCTTCGATGGTTTCAATAAGGATCTGCGTGACGTACTTCGGACCATGGACACATACACAGATATTTGATTGAAAGACAAAACAGTACCCCAATTGCCATTGGGGGCATAATACCAATTGTTGGGTTTATAACCCCAATAATGTTTAAAATCAAGTGAAAAATGAGACAAACGAACGTGATGTTTGTCACTATCTATCCGTGATATTATTCACAATTATAAAATCAATGTTGGTGTAAAATACCCAATGAGTCACGATAAATGTCTGGTCAATCATTCGATATGGTTCTGCTGGTGGTCTATTTTGCATACGGGCTGGCCTTTTTTGGCATGGGGCTCACGCTAGCGCTGGAATCTGAGCGTTCCCCTGCCCTGGCGGAGGCACGCCTCCTGCGTCCACTGGCTGCTTTTGGGATGATCCATGGGGTACATGAATGGCTCGATTCATATTTGCTGCAACCTGTTGCTGGGGGAATCCAGTTACCTGCCTGGCTATTGTGGTTGAGGCTTGGGCTACTGGCAGCGTCGTTTTGCTCCCTAATGGTTTATGGCATCTCAACCCTTCGCATTCACCCGTTGATACCCGGTGTTTTCATATATATAGCTTGGGGTGTGATGGCATTATATGGACTTGGAATCCTAGCAAGCGCAGTATTTACTTACCGAATCGGCACAACCTTGCTGGTAAACCTTTATGATGTATTGTGCCGATACCTGGTAGCTGTTCCCGCGGCGGTTCTGGCTGCCCTAGCCCTGCGGACTGAAGGGCTCATGGCTCTAATCGGCGGTCGCAGGCGGGTGATGGTTTTCCTTACCTGGGCAGCCATCGGGTTTGCTTTATATGGTCTGACGCAATTATTCGTCCCCGCGATCGACATGTTCCCAGCGCGAGAGATAAACTCGACTGTTTTCCGAACCTATGCTGGTTTTCCCATTCAAGTTTTAAGAGCTATCCTAGCTGTGATCATCACATTCAGCTTATTGCGAGCCACGCAATTGGTTGAGAAAGAAAGGCAGCAGCAGCTGCTCACAGCACAACAGGCACGCCTGGAAGCGCTGGAACGAATCCAGGAGGAGTTGACCAAGCGGGAAGCTCTGAGGCGCGAATTGCTTCGCCACACAGTTCGGGCGCAGGAAGAAGAGAGGTCTCGCATTGCCCGTGAGCTCCATGACGAAACATCCCAGGTTCTAACCGCATTTTCCCTCGAACTGGCCACATTACGGACGGTAATTTGTGACCGTGCGGAAGTAAACAACCTTGTTGACCGGCTGCAGAGTCTCAGCAAACAGATGTCGCAAGGACTTTATCGTTTGGTCCACGATCTTCGCCCGGCACAACTGGATGATCTTGGCCTGATCTCAGCCCTGGAATACCTCAAGGATGACAGTGTATCGTCAGGATTGGATGTTGCAATAGATATTCAAGGCAAAGCGCGGCGACTCGATTCCGTTATTGAAACCGTCCTCTTTCGGGTGGCACAGGAAGCTTTGCATAATATCGTCAGGCATGCTCAAGTGGGGCGAGCCAGGATTTTATTGGTATACCAGTCTCAAGAAATCACCTTGAAGGTTGAAGATTCTGGTGCCGGTTTTAACCCCGTGCAACCATTCGCCCCGCCGCGCGGCTGGGGCCTGGCTGGAATGCGCGAGCGGATTGAATCGGTTGGCGGCCAGCTAAACATCGAATCAGAACCAGGTAAAGGAACTATTGTCGAAGTTGCGGTCCCCGTCTTTGACATCCTTCCCTAGTCCATATTCAAAGGAAGAATAAAAGCATGAAAAAAATTCGATTGATGCTCGTGGACGATCATGAGGTTGTACGTGTAGGCCTTAAGAATTTCCTGCAGACCCAAGAAGATTTCGAGGTGGTGGCTGAAGCCAGTAATGGGGAAGATGCCGTCAGCCGTGCCTTGACAGCTCATCCGGACGTGATCCTGATGGACATCACCATGCCTGGAGTTGATGGATTGGAGGCCACCCGGCGATTGCGCGTCCTTTGTCCGCAATCCCTGATCCTGGCCTTAACCGTCCATGATGATAAACAATATTTTATGCAAATGCTGGCTGCAGGTGCTTCAGGTTACATTACCAAACAAGCCGCGGGTGATGATCTAATTGCAGCCATCCACGCGATTTCCGCCGGTAATGTTTTTCTCCAGCCTGCCCTGGCACGTTGGTTGCTTGAAGATTACCAGCGCCTGTCACGCCAATCATCTTCAACCCAGCAGTCGACCCAAACAGAAATGGGAGAGACGAATGTTATTGGGTTGGATGTGCTCAGCCAGCGTGAGCGCCAAGTGCTTGAGCTGGTGGCGCATGGGTCCAATAACCAGCAGATCGGGCAGCAACTCACCCTCAGTCCCAAAACGATTGCCCGCCACCGTGAACGAATTATGCATAAACTTAACATGCATTCCCGGACCGAACTGGTGAAATTTGCCATTCGCACCGGGCTGGTTCAGCTGCACTGATTGTGTTTTTTTTCCTTATTCTCACCTTTTGTTAATCTAGGTATGTACAATTACACTGGAACTCGTTATAAGTATATTTGGAGGTAAATAATGCAGAAATCCCTAAAAACGGGTATTCAAGGACGCGGGAAATTTATTATTGGCGGTCTGCTCATCCTGACAGCAATCATTTACCTGATCGTTTCGGCCACCCAGGCGAACGCCGAGTACTTCATGACGGTGAATGAATTGAAATCCAAAGGCAACACAATGGTTGGACGAAGTTTGCGCATTTCTGGCGCAGTGGTTGGCACTACCATCCAATACGATCCGCAGACGATGAATTTGAGCTTCGACATCGCCCACGTTCCAGGCGATAATGCCGCCATTGAAATGGGCGGCGGGTTGGCTGCCGTGCTACACGCGGCAGTGACAGATACGACGCGGGCACGTCTAACCATAATCTATAACGGCCCAAAGCCAGATTTGCTGCGTGACGAAGCACAGGCCATCATCACTGGTCATTTAGGCGAGGATGGCATCTTTTACGCGGATGAACTTTTACTGAAGTGCCCCACCAAATACCAGGAAGCAGTTCCCAGCCAAGTAAGCAGTGGAAATTAGGATCCGAGCAAAATGGATTTATGGAATAGAGAACAAAATATAGATGCATTTCCGTTTATTTCGATTCCCTCGATTCAAAATAAAGTTCATGGATTATTGCAAGAAGCAGTACTGACACCAGCCTGCTCACTTTTAATCTTCTAGGAGCGTTCATGCTTGCACAATTCGGCTTTGGCGTTTTTGTGCTGACATTCCTGCTGGCACTTTTCAGCGTGGGTGCGGCAGTTGCGGGATACTTTAGCAAGTCTGACCGCTGGGTGGAAACCGCCCGGCTTGCCATGCTATTGACCTTTCCTCTCATTACTTTGGCGGTCGCGGCACTCGCAATCCTGCTGGTTACAGGACATTATGAGCTCCAATATGTCTATTCAGTAACGAGCAATGAAATGCCGTTCTATCTAAAGATCACTGCACTTTGGGGAGGACAAGCAGGGTCCCTCGTCCTGTGGTCGTGGCTGATGTCAGCTTTCGCCTCTGCCGTTACTCTGCGCAAGTGGGAACGCGACCGCGAACTGCTGCCATGGGTTATCGTAGTGACTTCGGTCACGCTGGCTTTTTTCCTGTCCCTTTCAATCCTATATGAGAACCCCTTTGCGCGCTGGTGGCAAACAACAGGAGGCGAATTTGTCGCACGAATGTTTGCTCCAGCTGGAGCTATTCCATTAACTCCCGTGGATGGACAGGGACTGAATCCGCTCCTGCGACATCCCGGCATGATCATCCACCCACCGATGTTATACCTGGGCTTCGTTGCATTTGTCATCCCGTTCGCCTTCGCTGTTGCCGCCCTGGTGACCGGGCGCTCTGACGATCGTTGGATCCGTCTCACCCGCCGCTGGACATTGGTAGCCTGGTTGTTCCTGTCGCTTGGCCTGGTCCTTGGGATGCGCTGGGCTTATGATGTGCTTGGCTGGGGCGGCTACTGGGCCTGGGATCCGGTCGAAATTGCTGCGCTGATGCCCTGGTTGACCGGGACGGCTTTCCTGCACTCGGTCATGATCACGGAAAAGCGGGGGATGTTCAAACAATGGAACATGCTGCTCATCATCCTGACATATGCGCTGGTCATTTTCGGCACCTTCCTAACACGTTCCGGGGTGCTTTCTTCGGTCCATGCATTCTCTCAAAGTGCCATCGGACCGATGTTCTTTGCCTTTATTGGGATCACTTTTGTCACTTCGGTCGCCCTATTAATTTATCGCTGGAAAGACTTGCGAGCAGAGGTAGAGATGCACTCGTTATTTTCGCGCGAGGCGCTCTTCCTGCTCAACAATTTGCTGTTTATGGGTGTTCTGATCGTCTGCTTTTGGGGAGTGATCTTCCCCTTGATCTCGGAATTGGCAACAGGTCAGAAAGTAACGGTCGGGCCGCCATTCTACTTGCGTGCAAACGGACCATTATTCGGTGCATTGATGGCATTAATGGGAATCGCCCCCCTTTCAGCCTGGGGCCGATCCACGTACAAGACATTGGGACGCGCTCTGTGGAAACCATCCATTCCGACGGCGATGGTCCCGGTGGTGCTGGCCATCCTTGGGGTGCGTAATTGGATCGCTCTGGTCGGGTTCACCCTGGTAGCGTTCGTGATATTCGTGACGCTGTATGAGTTCTGGCGAGCCTGGAGAAAATCCAAAATCAATATTTCCAGGCGAGTCCAATGGACTCTAATCATTCTTTTAATTTTGTTTAGTATCGGCGCTGGGGTTTGGATCTTCTCGGATCCATCCAACTTTCTTACTCCAGTCGTATTCCTTTTCTTAATGTATTTCCTGGTCGCCATCTGGATCCTAGCCAGGCGTAACCCACGCCGGTATGGTGGTTATTTGATCCATCTGAGTATGGTGGTAATGGCCATTGGGATCCTCGGGATGGAAGTGTACCAAACCACCACGCAAAAAACACTGGCGGTTGGTGAAAATATGCAACTCGCCGGTTATACCCTGCGCTATGACTCACTAGCACAATTTCCGTATACGGATGGGCGGATCGTGACCCGCGCGGTGGTCAGCGTTTTCCGGAATGGAACATTCCTGGGTGAACTTTTTCCCCGGTATGACGTGTACCCGGATGGGCAGCCGATGACGATCGCGGGCGTACGCTCCACCCTGACGGACGATCTTTATGTGGTGCTGGTCAACTGGGAAAACGTTTCGGCTGCACAGGCACCTTTTAAGGTGTATCATAATCCACTGGTCAACTGGCTCTGGATCGGCAGCCTTATGTTTATCTTCGGATTCCTGGTAGCTGCATGGCCGGAACGCGAGAAAGAAAACGGGATGGGAAATTATGAGAATTAAAAACATCTTTCTTTTCGCAGTTTACTGCCTCCTTTTTACCGGTGCCCTCATTCCGTCTATTGCGGTTTCCGCCCAGCAGCCAACGCCCTCAGATGACGAGGTGAATGCCATCGCCCGGCAACTTTACTGCCCGGTCTGTGAGAATATCCCGCTGGACGTTTGCCCGACCACTGCCTGTCACCAGTGGCGCGAACTCATCCGCCAGATGCTGGCAGAAGGGAAATCGCCAGCAGAGATCAAGCAGTATTTCGTGGATTATTATGGAGCCCGCGTACTGTCCGAGCCGCCGCGCACGGGGATTAACTGGTTGGTATATGTCGTCCCGCCAGTGGCATTTTTAGCCGGTGCGACCCTGCTTTTCCTGGCATTCCGGACCTGGAAACGGACGGCAAAAGAACCGATTACAGGAGCAGGTCAATTATCTACCCCCGGATCGGAATCTAAGCCAGCAAAGGGACCTGGAAGCGCGGCGGACGATGAGTATGTCGCCCGCATCGAAGAAGAACTCAAGAGGCGAAATTAGGAGGCTGGCATAATGTTGCAAGAACCAAACACCGCTCCGGCTCCGAAACGCGGAGTCCCACTCTGGGCGCAAATACTAGTGTGGATCGGCTTATTGGGCCTGCTCGGTCTGCTGGCAGCCGGGCTTTTGAAGGCCAAGAATCCAATCCTGGCTGTCCGCTCCCCGGTGCCAGATTTTACGCTGACCTTATACAGCGGATATGAATACAACGGTGGTTTGGAAGTCAAACTCTCCGATCTTAAGGGCAAGGTTGTAGTGGTTAATTTTTGGGCGTCCTGGTGCCAGCCCTGCAGAACCGAAGCCGCTGACCTGGAAACTGCATGGCGCTCCTATTCAGACAAGGGTCAGGTGGTCTTTCTGGGCGTGGATTACGTGGATACCGAGCCAGAAGCCCGTTCGTATATGAAAGATTTTAATCTTAGCTATCCCAATGGTCCCGACATGGGGACGCGCATTTCGCAAATATTCAACCGCAACCTAGGTGTGCCGGAGACTTACGTCATTGATCAGCAAGGTATCCTGCGTTTCATCCAAATCGGACCATTCCAATCCGTGGCGGAAATCCAAGCCATCGTCGATCCGTTATTGGCGGGGAGATAATTGTTATGGAACCGGTCGCGATTTTCCTGCTTTTGTTCGTACTCGCTCTTATCGTAATTTTTGTGACCCGTCCGTTTTTTAAACGGCGACGAGTCCACGCTGCAGAGGGCAGCCGAGGGCTTTCGTCCCTGCTGGCGGAGCGCGAACGATTGCTAACTGCATTACAAGAACTGGATTTCGACCA
>DASVKG010000200.1:0-4799 GCA_036385495.1 Anaerolineales bacterium
TCCTGGGTGGAATCGCACCTGTTGCAACAGGTATGGCGCTGGCCGAAAAAGTGCGCGCGACTGGCAAGATTGCCCTGGTTTTTATTGGAGATGGGGCGCTGGGCGAAGGTACTCTCTATGAGAGTATGAACTTCGCAGCCCTGTGGAAACTTCCGGTCCTTTTTGTGCTCGAAGACAATCATTATGCCCAGACAACACCGGTTGAAATAAACCTGGCCGGTTCCATGTCAGCACGGTTTGACGCGTTTGGCATCCCGGTCTGGGAACGAGATACGACTGATGTTCTGGAAGTTAAATTCGCAGCAGCCGAAACAGGTATTTCAGTTCGATCCGGAGCTGGACCCGCGTGCCTGATTCTTCACACCCATCGTTTCTCCGCACACAGTAAGGGGGACGACACGCGTTCACCCGAAGAACTTGCCCGGATCCGCCAATTCGATCCATTAACGGTCCATGGTGTGCGCCTGACAACGGGGGAGTGTTCGACAGCCGAATCTGAGGTTGACGGTATCATAAAAGATGCCTTTATTCGTGCAGATGCCGATCCATTTCCCGTTTTAAGTAATGGAATTTGATGACAACTGTATTAGATCACCTCAATTATGCGTTACATCGTGCAATGGAGTCTGATGAGCGCGTTTATCTGCTCGGGGAAGACATTCTTGATCCATATGGCGGTGCATTCAAGGTGACGCGGGGACTATCATCGAAATTTCCCAAGCGGGTCCTGACAACTCCCATCTCTGAGGCAGCCATTGTTGGCCTGGCGAATGGAATGGCAATGCGCGGCCTGATCCCAGTTGTTGAAATCATGTTCGGAGATTTCGTTACGCTGGTTGCCGACCAGTTGGTCAACCATGCTGCCAAGTTCCGCTGGATGTATCAGGACCAGGTCCGTGTTCCGATTGTTGTGCGTACCCCAATGGGGGGACGACGTGGATACGGTCCCACCCACAGCCAATCGCTGGAAAAAATGTTCTTGGGTATACCCGGTTTGAAGGTTGTCGCTCCCAATACATTGGGTGACCCTGCGGAATTGCTTGCCGCTGCCATCGCTGATGATGACCCGGTGTTGTTCGTTGAACACAAACTGCTTTATTCCCGTCAAATGCTGGAGAATGGGAAGGATGACCTGATAGATTTTCATGTTGAACGGACAGGAGATGCTTACCCTGTCTTTACAGTGCGACCTACGGAAGATGCCCGGCTGACCATCACTTGCTATGGCTACAATTTCGAACTTGTACGCGCGGCTGCCCTGGAACTGATGATTGAACAAGAGATTTTCTCCGAAATAATCCTTTTCTCGCAACTCAGCCCTTTTAACTTGGAACCACTCTTCCAGTCTCTGGGGAGGACTGGGAAACTGGTGACTGTCGAGGAGGGAACGCTTACTCTCGGGTGGGGCGCGGAATTGGCAGCACGTGCAGTAGAAAGGATGAACGGTTTACAAATCCGTCGCGTGGCGGCACTCGATTTACCGATTGCCAACGCTAAGAGTCTGGAAAACCTGATACTTCCATCGGTGCAGGGAATTGTCAACGCAGCACTATCTCTTGCCTCATAATTGTTCGTGTCAATTAGTCATCTTTATGGTGAAAAAAATGGTTAAATGCGAAATTCTCGTTCCTCTGCTTAACGCCAATGAGCCCGAAGCCCGGTTGATTAAAATACATATTAAAGATCGACAGTCCGTCGAAAAAGGGGCACTCTTATTTACGATTGAGACTACCAAAGCGGCATCGGATATCGAATCGTCCGAAACCGGATTCGTACGTTTGTTAGCAAATGAAGGCGATACCTTGGCGGTGGGGGGGCGGTTGGCAGTGATTACCGGTTCTGCTGATGAAAATATTGAATTCCAAACGGGCGGACACCTGTCCTCACCAGTAGCAGGTGATCTGCGGATTACCAAACCCGCACGCGTACTCGCTGAGTCGCTCGGTGTGGACCTGGCAACCCTGCCCAGCGACAGGCTTGTGACGGAGGATGTCATCCGTCAATTTTCCGGCAAAGAAGAAGTTCTTTCGGCTGCATTTCCCATTTCAGATAAACCTTACCTGCTCATTTACGGTGCAGGCGGACATGCAAAGTCGGTCATGGAAATGGTGTTGCAGAATGACGTTTACACAATTGCCGGGATTGTAGATGATGATCGCCACCTGGAAGGGGACATGGTGCTGGGTATCCCGGTGTTGGGGACGCGAGTTCTTCTGCCAGCGCTTCTAAAGCGTGGGGTTAACCAGGCAGCGAACGGCGTGGGGGGGATAATTGATATTGGATTGCGTGTAGGTATTTTTTCGCTCCTTGAAGGAACGGGTTTTTCTTTCCCGGTATTAATTCACCCGCACGCGACAGTGGAGCCAAGCGCAATTATCGAGGATGGGGTACAAGTTTTCGCCAATGCCTATGTTGGGTCGGAATCAATCCTCCATGCGAAGTGCATGATCAATACTAACGCGGTAATTTCACACGACTGTGAGATCGGACAATACACGCATATCGCTCCCGGAGCCTTGTTAGCGGGACATGTTCATATTGGCGAGAGGACGCTTGTAGGCATGGGAGTCACAACGACGATAGGTGTTAAAATTGGTTCCGGAGTGCGTATCGGGAATGGTGCCATTATCCTGGCAGATGTGCCGGACAAGATGGTTATCCAGGCTGGACGATATTGGGTCGGGAAAGCAAATTGACATAGATAAAATTAATAAAATGCGGAAAGCGTTGCATTACCGCATTTGTTTTTTGTAATCACAAACGAACCCTGATAAATTCCCCAATTTTTTCTATGGCCTTATGAGATTCAGGGACGTACGGAGCAAACCCCTGAAAAACATGCCACATTCCCGGCCAAGTTTCCAAAGTTACGTTAACTCCTGCAAGACGGGCTTTTTGTTCCAATCGGAAGGAATCATCGAAAAGGATTTCCTCAGTCCCGACCTGGATAAACGTGGGCGGAAGATCGTGAAGGTCTGCAAAGAGAGGGGAAATATAAGGATATGTCAGGGGAAGCCCATTGGCATAAGATTTAACCAGCCAGCCATCATCGTTGACTTGGAGGAGTGGGTCACGATCAGCACGGGTGCGGATTGATTCCCCTGAGAAGGTCAAGTCGGTCCAGGGGGAAAGCAAAAAAAGAGCTGCAGGCATTTTCATATTAGTATCACGAAGGGAAAGTGCTGTAGCAAGGGAAAGGCCTCCCCCGGCTGAGTCGCCTCCGATTGCGATATTTTCGGGTGCGTATCCTTTTTCCAAGAGCCACCGAAAAGCGATTAAGGCGTCGTCAAGTGCGGCTGGGAAGGGATTTTCCGGGGCAAGGCGGTAATCGATCAATAGAAGGCGTGCTTGGCTGGCACGGGCAATATTCCCGGCCAGACCGCGATGGGTTGAAGGTGAGCAAATGACATACGCTCCGCCGTGCAGGTAAAGGATGGCGCGCCCTGGTATAGCATCGTCTGGTTCGAGCCAATCTGAAGGGACTCCGTTTGCCGAAACGGTCTTGAGACAGACGCCGCGCGGGACGCGAATGGAACGCCGGGCGGTAGTATCAATCCTCCTGCGCCGTACTTCAATGGGAAGATTACCAAGAAGGGCATCTTTTGTATCGCGCATGATACGCTGGATTATTCGGCTGCGAATACTGGCCATGGTTCTCCTAGAAAAGGAATGGGAAGAAAGACCGGGTATTTTTCTTATATACAGGGAACCCCGGCAGGGTGGCAAGTGCCTTTTCTTTACGGATCATGTTCGGGATCCAAAAGGTGACAATAAAGGCAGTCAGCGGCAGGAAGGCAAGCCAGGTCATCGCCAAAAGAGCGAAGGCACTGTAGATCAGGAATTCCCCAAAGTAATTAATATTGCGCGACAACCTGAACAGGCCGTCGGTGATGAGTACGCCGGGATGAATTTTCAGGGCAGTGAATTTCTGCATATCCCCAGCGAAGACAAAAAAGATACCGAAGGCGTTCTGGCTGACAGCAAGTGCCAAAAGCCATGGAGGAGTAATGACACTTCTCGATGTGATCCACCACGCTGGAAACCAGTACAGTACCAACGAAACCCAGGAGACCAACCCAAACCAAAGGCTGGTCTTTCGTTCCCAGGAAGAATCGGGGAAGATGTTACTCTTGATCACCCAAAGTAGTCCATATGTGCCGTGCATTGCAAGGTAGACCCATGCGGTGGGATTATGCCATTGGTGATAAATTGCCATAAAGACCAGGATAACGAGGAAGGTTACACCTTTATTCGTATCGATAAAGAATTTGAGTTTCATGATTCGCACCTTTTAGAGATGATATTTATTAACTCGGGTTCCATTGTTTTACTGGTTGCAATATGGATTAAGTTTTTTTAGTATTGATGGGAGCAGCTACCGATAACCGAAATCATTTTTGGAGACAGCCAGCCCTATCAGGTGGTCGGGGGATAATGTGTATGGCCGCTGGTCGAGGAAAGAGACGAGTTTGGGAATGTCTCCCGGTTCAGCAATATTCACTCGTTAGGACCTTTTTTGCACAGTGCCCTCACCAGCGCTGTTTTGTCAACATCGGAGGTGCCAATAACAACGATAAGCTTACCTGTTTTTGGTGTCGTTTTTCTTCACCTAGGATTTTCCCGCTGCGGCAAGTGCAGCATTGATCTGTTCGACATGCGAAATAGTGTGCGATTCCAGTTCAAGCATTTGGACGGCATTCAAAAAGTAACTGGATTTGCGTTCCACAAAGGAATTTGGAAGGGTAGCCAGAAAAGCGACCATTTCATCCGAAAGGCATTTCAGCTCGTCGAGCATTCTC
>DASVKG010000201.1:0-10712 GCA_036385495.1 Anaerolineales bacterium
CTCCGAAACCAAAACAACGCCCGTGTACCTGCTTCTACCCACCCCTGGCATACCTACGGCATGCACCTGGACGGCACACCCATCCACCACGACATCTCTACTTTGGAGAAATAGACGACATTTCTATTTGGGGTTGACAGATAAATAATATCTATTCGATTTTTTCGCGCCGGAAGTCAACGAACCGATAACCGACGCCGCGCTCGGTCAGGATGTACCTGGGATCAGTAGGATCCTTTTCCAGCTTTTGGCGAAGATAGTTGATGTAAAGGCGGACATAGTGCGGCTCGTCACGGTATTCATACCCCCAGACTTTGGAGAGCAACTGGTCATGGGAGATGACCCAGCCGGCATTTTGCACCAGGTGATAGAGAAGGCGATACTCGGTGGGGCGCAATTTGACAATTTTTCCTTCCAGCCAAATTTCGCGGCGGTCAAAATCTATCTTCAGACGTTCGTCAACTTCGATCAAGCCGTGCATTCCTCCGCTGGCTCCTTCGGTACGGCGCAAGACTGCCTTGATACGGCTGACCAATTCGCGCGGGCTGAATGGTTTGGTAATATAATCGTCGGCTCCCTTTTCCAGTCCATGGACTCGGTCGTCCTCTTCGCCTTTGGCGGTGAGCATGATTACCGGAACACTGCTGATCTCTCGAATCATCTCCAATACTTCGAAACCATTCAGGTCTGGCATCATTACATCCAGCAGGATCAGGTCCGGGGTGGCATCGCGCAAGCGTTGAAGAGCCTGCTTTCCATTGAAAGCTTCGATTACGACAAAGCCATCGTGTTCCAGGTTCAAGCGGATGAAGCGCACCATGCGCTCTTCATCATCCACCACCAGGATCTTACGCCGTTTTAGGGATTCCTCGTCCATGCTTATTCTCTAACAAAGCCAATGATGCGTTCTTCGCCCTCACTGGGCATCACTTCAATAAACGAGACTTGATTGACCGGCCAGATCACCGTAATAATATCGTTGGACAAATAGTGGATATCTTTGCCGTCACGACGACGAGGGTTGTGAATGGTAATTAGCGTGTCGCTTGGCGCAGGAAGCTGATCCAACTCGCCGCAAATAGGATCTTCGTTTGAAATATGGACGATTACCGTGTGGGCCATTCGAACCGACCTTTACTATTCAATCAGCACTTGGATTTTTAATTTACCCAGATAAATTACATCCCCATGAGCCACCGCCGTTTCAACGTAAGGCGATAACCGACTTCCGTTCAAATAAGTGCCGTTGGAAGAACCCAAATCCATGATAATAATTTGATCCTGGATCAATTTCAGAACCGCGTGGAGGCGGGATACGCCATTGGCATATGCATTATGGGACGATAGGTCCACATCCGGAACGATGGGCTGCCCCTCGGCAGAACGTCCCAATGTAAATTCAGTACGGTCAGCAAGGGGCAGGATCTGACCGCTTTCGATCATATTCAGGGATATCCAAGACTGCAAATGCACAGGCAGAGGCGGCGGGGGATGATTTCGGCTGGTATCGCGCAGGGCTTCCTGACGAGTTTCAGCTGTGTGAATTTTATGGGTGGCAATGGCCATATCTAAAAGGTGTGCTCCGCATTCGCTGCAATAGATGGCGCCACTCATCTCTTTATGCTGACAATTCGGACAAATAATCATGAGTCTTTTGAACCTTTCCCAGAAGTCAACAAGGCGCGTGTCCCATATTTTATCTCTTTTCCGCCTTGTTGTGAAAAGGATTTATTCTGCTGAATATTCTCGGCTTCCAACAGTGCTGTACGCGCCAAGTTGCGTTCCCCTTTGGAAAGTAGATGCGTCGCCAGACGATGCAGATGCTCGGAAGCCTGGTCATATTCACCAGCCGTGACCATCAAACGGGCCTCCTCCTGAAGACGATATAATTTTAAATAAGAAAGCGCCTCCACGATTTCGGTGGGTGGAACATCCGTACTTGCCCGGTCATCAATCGGACGGTCCAGATGGATGGGGATCGTGCTGGCAGGGGAGCGTTCGTCCATCAAAGTAACCGATACTTTTCCGTCAAAAAGGGTAACGGAATTTTGCAGAGCATTTTGGGGCTGAACAACAAATTCCATCAGGACCCTGAGACTGGCCTGACGGACAACAGGTCCCAAAATCATGGGACTTTCATAGGAGAGTACACCTGCCTCGGGCTGAAGGCGAAAGGCATAGCGTAATTCAATTCCATCCGGAATTTTAAATTCTATGCGGGTTTCTTCGGCATAGGCGTTGCCAAGCTGGTTAAATTTATCGAGCAGGGTTTTCTGGATATCTTGCGGGCGAGAGACATACATGCTACTGCCCCCGGTACAGGAAGCCAGGTTATCCAGAAAATTATCATTCCATTCAGAACCTATGCCCAAGCCACTTATTCCAACGCCTTGTTCTGACGCACGGTGGGCAAGGCTCATGCATTTTTCTTCGTCTCCGTAAGTACGCCCGTCGGTAAGTAAAATGATATGGTTTATTTTGGCGTAGTTTACGTTTCGAATAATTTCATTGTACCCCATTTCGAGACCGGAGAATATCTCTGTCCCACCGGAGGGTTGCAGCATGTGAATGCGCGCTTCCTGTTTACTCAGGTCGGCGCTGCGGCTGGCAGGGATTATCTCCTCCGCCTTGTCGCTGAAGGCAACCACCGAGAAAATATCCTTTGGCTTCATTTTGCGCATAATCTGCAGAGCAGTGGATTTGACCACATCCATGTTGGCGCCCTGCATTGAAGTCGAGCGATCAAGCACGAGACATAAGTTCAGGGCGGGTGCTGCAGGAGCCTGTAAATTTGCCGGAGGAGAAAACTCCAAATAAACATATATCAGTTGCGGTTCCGCCAGACGTACCAAACTGGGGCGACTGAAAATGGCGCGATACTCCAACGGAGTGTCAGCTGGTTTCTCGGGCGGCAAGGATAAATTATACTTGGAGCGTTTTTTGGGATTCGAAAGAACTTCGTACGCTTGCTGTACATCGAGGAAGAATTCCGTATCACCTGGAGCAGTGTTTGTATCGGGGTGAAGACGCCGCGAAGCTTCGAAATATGCCCGGCGAATTTCTTCCGCGGAGGCGTTACGCGTCAATCCAAGAATGGTGTAGAAGTCCTGTGGAATGGTCATTAACCTATCAATTGTACCAAAATTGCACTGATGTTATCCGGTCCCCCGGCATCGTTCGCAGCACCGATCAAGCTTTGGCATCCGCCTTGAAGATTGGGGGCTGTCGTAACAAGATGGCTAATATTGTCATCAGGAAGAACGCTCCATAACCCATCACTGCAAATCAGCAAAAATCCCGGTTGCGGGAAGGGAGTGGTAAATATATCCGGTTCAAGGACTTCCCCCTGCCCCAGAGCGCGATAGAGGACATTGCGCTGAGGGTGGGCGGCGGCTTCGTCTGAAGAGATTTGGCCGAGTTCCTCCAAGCGTTTCACCAGAGAGTGATCGCGCGTCAAAATCTCAATGCGGCCATCCGGGCGGAGGGCATAGGCGCGGCTGTCACCGACGTGACCGATGGTCATTTGGTGTCCAAGCACCAGGGCGGCAGTAAGAGTTGTACCACTGCCAGGTGCAGCCAGGGTCACAGCCCGCTGTGCTTCGGTGATGGCGGCACGCATCATTTCCTGGAGTGGTTCCTCCATCCCTTCAGACGGATTGATCAGGTAGGTGTGAAAACGCTTCAACATGTAATTGGCAATCGTCCGTACCGCAGCAGAACTGGCAACTTCGCCATATTGATGCCCGCCCATACCATCCGCTACTATATACAGTCCCAGCGAGGCACTATTGGCTTCCCCACCTGTTGTGGCTGAAAAGGCAAACAGGCAATCCTCATTATGGTCCCGCTGTTTGCCGATTGACTGTCCGCAACCAGAAATTAACTGCTGAGGTTCAAATCGCGAACCAACCTGGGAATTCGTCCCAATTGGCTCGCCCGGCAGGGGATAGGTACCCACATTATCCTGTGCAGATAGAGGCTTGGTCTTTTTGCCACGTAACCGATCAAAGAATGATTTCACGATAATCTCCTTAGATAAACGCCTTTATGCAAGAAAAGTGTATAAAAAGTGGTCAGTAGAGCCGATGTAAACAATATCGTCATAAACCAACGGGGAACCGGTGATCGGACCTTTTGTTGCAAATTTCCAGCGCAATCGACCGGTTCGGGCTTCGATGCAGTAAGCGTTCCCATCCGCCGATCCACAGTAGAGGGCGTCCTTGTAAACGACCGGAGAGCTGCTTACCTGGTGTTCCGTCTTAAAGCGCCAGACTTCTTTAGACGTACGTGCATCAATTGCATAGATATTCCCGTCGGCAGAACCAATAAAAACCAGTCCTTCCGAGATGGAGGGCGAAGCAATGGAACCTTTACCCATGCGGAAGCGCCAAATGACCCAACCTGCGCGTGCATCCAGTGCATAAAAACTGGTGTCGAGTGAGCCAAAATAAACCACGCCATCCGCTTCACAAGGGGAGGAGGTAACCGCCAGTTTGGCTTTGTAATGCCACTTCATCTCCCCCCGGAAATCCACACAATAAAAATCACCATCCTCACAGCCAGCATAGACAGAGTCATGCGCCACAAATGGAGTGGACCGCACTGGTGCAGATGTTTCAAAACGCCATGCAGCTCGTCTGTTCAACAGGTTTACAGCATGAATGTGCTGGTCATCAGAACCGAAGAAAACATGACCTTCTGCAATACGCGGCGATGAATGGACCCGGCCTTCGGTGTAATATGTCCAGCTTACCTTACCGGTGCGGGCGCTGATAACATGCAATCGTTTATCCTCGGAACCGATAAAAATATCACCTTCGAACGCTGCCGGGCGGGTCACCACACCCCCATCGGTGGCATATTTCCAATTCAATTTTCCATCGGCAGCATTCAGGGAATAGAGATTGTGATCATAAGACCCAATATAGACAGCCCCTTCATGGAACATTGGAGCGCCCCGGACCTCATCCTCGCATTGAAACATCCATAACGGTTTTATCCCGGCAGTCGAATGAACGCTGGCGGTCGGAACGCTGGTGCGATTCAAGATTCCGGTCTTGCGTCCAGCAGCCACCAGTGCCTCTTTCATGGATTCGGCACTCTGAAACCGATCTTCTGGATTGTATTGAAGCGCAGTATCAATGACTGCTTCCAATTCCAAAGAGATGGCCGGGTTAATCTTGCGAAGGGGACGTTCGCCAAAGGAAAACGGCGGCTCCAAGCGCGGGTCACGACGGGAGAGGGCGTGGTGAACGGTGGCACCCAGAGCATAGATGTCGGCCAGAGGTCCTGCCTCGCCCCGATATTGCTCCGGGGGCGAATACCCTTCCGTGCCTATCATCGTACCTTTTTGACCGACCTGGAATGGTTTGGCGATTCCGAAATCCACCAGGATAATATGGTCTGTCGGATTGACCATAACATTGGATGGCTTCATATCCCGGAAAATAATCGGGTCCGGCTTGTGGGCATGGAGAGAGGAAAGCACGTCGCACAGTTCAATTGCCCAGCCCAAGACCCGTTCTTCCGTCAGAAAACCGCCCGTTTCAGAGATAATAGCTTCCAAGTCTTTACCATGGATAAATTCCAAGACCAGGTAAGAACGATTATCTGCACTAAAATAATCATAAATTCGGGGGATGGAAGGATGGTTGAGGGTTGCCAGGATATTGGCTTCCCTCTCAAAGTTCTGGACAATGTTTTTTCTTACCAGCGGATCAGGAGCGCGGTTAATCATTTCTTTCACAGCCACCAGTTTGACCACGCTGGGGAAATGCAGGTCACGGGCGCGATAAACAGAACCCATGCCTCCCACACCAATCACTTCTTGGATCACATACCGATTTACGAGGGTGATCCCTGAAGTCAGTTGCTGGTTTAATCCGGCATCAGGTGTCTCATTCTCTTTAGGCGTTATGTTCTTTTTTGTCTCCAGGGCAATCTCCTAAGAAGGACGAACTTGAATGAATTATAGTCACCCCTGTCTGGATTGGCAACCTGTCTGGACGGGCCTGCTATTGATTTGGTACCAACCTCTTTAGATTCTCGACACTAAATCCAAAACATAGTATCGCGAAGCATCCCAATAGAAGTGTTATCTCTCAAGTATTCCCCATGAGAACGAGGGGTGGCATTACCTAAAAGGGAAAACCGAAGAAAATGGGTGTTGCGATGGTACAGGAGTTATCAGAAATTATCCAACCTTGCGTGGAACTAATTTATGGGGCACAATACGGCTGGTGGAGCTTTATTGAAAATATTGGCTGTTAGTGATGTCGTTGTTGACCGACTGTACTCATCTCAGATCGCAGATCATTTCCGCGATGTAAAAATGATCCTCGGCTGTGGCGATTTGCCATATGAGTATCTTGAATTTCTAGTATCGGTGCTTAATGTGCCCCTGCTATACGTCCCAGGCAATCACGACCCAAAATTCGACCCGCAGAACCCATCCTCCCGTGCCGAAGGCTGTGATATTCTCGATCAGCGCGTGACACGGGTCAAGGGTTTGAATCTGGCTGGTCTGGGCGGGAGTATCCGTTACAGACCCTACCCTCCCAACCAGTATACACAGACACAGATGTATTTACGTCTCTTATCTTTCTTTCCCAAACTGCTTAAGCAGCGAATCCAAACTCGTTGTGCTTTGGACATCATGATTGCCCACTCACCTCCACGCGGAATCCACGATGACAGCGATCCGGCCCATGTCGGTTTCCTGGCATTTCGGGATTTCATCCGGATATTTAAGCCGCACTATTTCCTGCATGGGCACACATTGGTATATAAGAGTAATCTCCTGCCAACGGAGACACGGATGGGAACCACGACAGTTATCAACGTCTACCCTTACAAGCTGCTTGAGGTGGAGCCATATGTTCGATGATATGGCTGGTCGCGTAAAGAGCGATTTTACCCATGCTCGTTTCAAAGCCTTTTGGAACCGCATTCTAAGTATCCTGGGCAGACAACCGACTACATTGCTTTCCTTCGACGCTGTCAAGGAGAAATTACACATCGGCGGACCAATTTACCGCGGAGTCCGGACGGTGGAAGTAAAGAAAATCGTTGGCAGTCTGAATCGCTACCACCAATTCGATCGCGCCTTTTTACCACTTGAAGACCAGATCGCCAACCGCTGGCAAAGCATTGATCGCGCCTTCTACCAGGAAGTCAACCTCCCCCCGGTCGTCCTGTATAAAGTCGGGGAGATATATTTTGTAATAGATGGTCACCACCGCGTCTCGGTGGCACGCGAACAGCGGCAGATTTACATTGATGCCGAAGTACGGGAGTGCTCAACCAAAATTAATATCACTCCCGCGCTCAGGCTGGAAGACCTGGAAATCCTTGGCGAAAAAGTGGACTTCCTCGAACGCACCGGGTTGGACCACATCCGTCCAAAAGCCAAAATTAAATTAACCATTGCTGGCGGGTTCGACCGTATGCTCGAACACATTGCCGTTCACCGCTACTTCATGGGACTGGATTTAAAACGTGATATTTCGGATGAAGAGGCCGTGGCACACTGGTATGATAAAGTCTATAAGCCCATTGTCAACAACATCCAGCACAGTGGCATCCTGAAAGAGTTCCCCGGTAAGACCGAAGGCGACTTGTACCTGTGGGTGCTCGATCGCCAGCGCTACCTTCACGCAAAAGGCCAAAAACTCGTTCCACCCCGAAAGGCCGCAACAGATTTCCTTGAAGAGGTTAAATAATGCATCCTTTGGCTGGAGTATATTCTGCGGCTGTCACCCCGATGAAACAGGACTTTTTCCCTGACCTGGAGGCAGTCCCATCCCTGTTAAGCTTCCTCACAGGACGCGGCTGCCATGGCATTTTGCTGCTGGGAACGACCGGCGAAGGACCGTCCTTTTCGCAAGAGGAACGACAGGGGATTATTCGGGTCGCCAGCCAGGCCCGTGAAATGCACCAGCCGGCTGAGGGGGGGGGCTATAAACTACTCGCCGGAACCGGGACACCCAGCCTCACCGAAACCATCTCGCTAACCCATTCCGCTTTTGACATGGGATGCGATGGTGTTGTTGTCCTGCCACCCTATTATTTCCGCAAAGCCACTGACGAAGGCCTATTCAGTTTCTTCCGCGAACTAATCCTCAAAGCTGTCCCCGCTGACGGATACCTGCTGGGCTATCATATCCCAGGTGCAGCCGGGATCGGCTTCTCAATCGACCTGTTGGCCCGGCTCAAAGACGCGTTCCCGCACCAGTTCGCCGGGATAAAAGATTCATCGCACGATATCGAATTTGCCCGCCGGTTGGGAGATCGTTTCGGTTTGGACCTGCTGGTGCTGAACGGTACCGATTCTTACCTGCAACTGGCGCTGGAGAACCACGCGGGGGGTTGTATTACCGCTCCTGCCAATCTGATCTCGCCTGATCTAAGGCGGGTCTGGGACGCTTTTCAGCGAGGCGAGGAGGTGACGGCACTCCAGAAGCGTATTACAGAAATCCGCCAAATTTTGGAGAAGTATCTTCCCTTCCCGCCAACATTGAAAGCGCTTCTAGCAAAACAATATGGCTTCCCGCGCTGGCCTGTCCGCCCACCGCTGGAAGATATCCCGCCGGAATCTGTGGAAACCCTGATGGAAGAATTCATTGCGGTAACCGCATGAAAGATATTTGGCGCTTACTCAGCAATTCTCCAGCCCAAGGTGCATGGAATATGGCCGTGGACGAAGCCGTCCTCATTGCTGTGGGCCGCGGTGAATCTCCACCCACCCTGCGCCTTTATTCCTGGGAACCGGCCTGTCTCTCCCTGGGATATGCCCAGCCCCTTACCGATGTGGACATATCGCGCCTGCATGTACATGGCTGGGAACTGGTCCGCCGTCCCACGGGTGGGCGGGCTATCCTCCACACCGATGAAATAACTTATTCCGTTAGCGCTCCCCTGGAAGATCCGCGGGTGGCAGGGACGTTACTCGAATCCTACGGCCGCCTGGCGACTGCTTTGGTGGAGGCCTTGCATCTGCTCAAACTGGAGGTGGAAATACAGGATCATGTTGCAGGGAACAGTAACACCCACAACCCTGTCTGTTTCGAATTCCCGTCCAGCTCTGAGATTACGGTGGGGGGAAAGAAACTGATCGGCTCGGCGCAGGCCCGCCGCAAGGAAGGCATCCTCCAGCATGGATCCCTGCCACTAACCGGGGATCTAACCCGCATCCTCCAGGTTCTTGTTTTCCCCGATGAAGATGCTCGCACCCGCGCCGCCAGCAATCTGTTGAAGCGGGCAGCGACCGTGGAGGCCGTATTGGGACGCGTAGTTTCCTGGAAAGAGGCAGCGCAGGCTTTTGCCTCGGCTTTCCGGACCGTGTTTGCCCTGGACCTCCAGCCGGGTGAACTTAGCCAGCAGGAAAAAGATATCGCCGGGCAATTGGCGGCTAACAAATATTATTCCCCCGACTGGAACCGAAAACAAAAAAGTTGAAGGCTTATCGCCATCAACTTTAATTTTATAACTGACTAACTTTTTACGGTTTGGGAGGGACAAAGCGAATATTTTTATACCCCAAAGATTCAAAGAACCAGCGCAGATAGGTCTGGGCGTTGGTGGTCGCCTGGTTGAGAATTCCCTCTGCTGTGGCGGCCTTGAGTATTTCCTGCTCGGCCACCTGTCGGACCTGGGTTTCCAGGGTCGGGTCACCGCGTGTGAACAGACCCGTATGCCGGTCGTAAATATAAGACTTGTCGTTGTCGAGGGTCGCCACAAGGATTTCCGTTGTCGGCAAGCGGACATTGAGCAGCTCACCTTCAAGCCACAAATCCCCCGGCTTGATCTTGCTCATGTCGATCCCGGCGATGACATAACCATGGGCCACGAAGATCAACCGGTCCCCGAAAAGAGGGCCCAGCAAACCCTGATTAACATCCGCGGTAACAACTTTTTCCACTGTATAGCGGATCGTTTCCAGCCGGGCAAGCGATTGAACTTCATTGATAATTGTTACTGGATCCGGAATGATCGTGGGTGTGGGGTGCAATAGCTTGGCAACCTGGGTACCCAGGTCATGATTTACCTGTTGTAAAGGATTAAGGGTGTTGCTGATACTGGTATTCACCTGATTCACCACGAACCAAATGGCTGCAATACCGGCCAGGATCAGGACAATCAAGATGACAAATTTATAAGAATTTATACTGGTTTTTTTGGACACAATATCATTATAACGTATTTACGAGACTTGTCCCTTGCATTTTTTGAAGTTTAGATATATCATCTTTTATCGCTGGGGATCGTCCCCAAAACCCTATTCCCTTGAGAGGAGAAGAAAAATGAAGAAAGTTTTTGTATTTGTTTCGTTAATGGTTGCGGCCATCATGCTGCTGACAGCATGTGGTCCTGCCGCAACTACCGAACCCCCGACATCGGTCCCGCCGACCACTGTCCCACCGACCGCGTTACCCCCCACTGCTGTCCCTCCGACAGAAGTCCCGCCAACCCCTACCACGGTCCCCACAGCCGTCCCGACCCCAATCCCGCCAATTTGCACCAAACTGTCAGACGCTCCAGCTGCACCTGCAGCCGGCCAGCTTGGCGCAGCGGATAAGCCGATCACCATGGCTTTTGTCCCATCTGGTGAATCCGGGGTCATCGCTACAGCCAGCACTGCAATTGCCGATTGCTTGAACCAGATGACCGGGCTGACTTATATGGTCCAGACCGGCACCAGCTACGCCGCCGCC
>DASVKG010000202.1:0-4247 GCA_036385495.1 Anaerolineales bacterium
CGCGTTTCGGTGGGCCTGGTGAGCAACTTCGAGGATGCCCAGGCTTTCTTGAAGTTTGCGAAGGGGCTTTTGAAATAAGATGAATATTCCCACCCGCTCCCAGATTAATCCCGGATCCCGCGTCCGCATCGTCCTTAAACAGAACCAGGCTACCGGAAAACTGACCGAGGGCATCGTCAAGGATATCCTGACCAGTTCAGCGACGCACCCGCACGGCATCAAGGTCCGCCTGATGGACGGGCAGGTTGGAAGGGTACAGGAAATTGTCGTTTAAATGGCTGGCAACTGGATGAATTATTTCTCCGCAAATATTGTACAATAACACTACCGTAATTAACTTTTATATCGATGAGAAAAGCATGAGCCTCAATAAGAAAGTGTTAATTGCCGTTTTGACATTTACCCTGGCGATGCTGGTGGCTGCCTGCTCGTACAACTCGATCATCCCCGCTTCATCATCTCCACAAGTCAGCCTCGAAGCGATGCCCGGTCTGGCAGGGACCTGGCAGGACCCGCAAACATTTGACACCTTCGTAATCGCCTGGGTGAATAACCAGTATGTTGTCAAGTCGGTTGTGTACGAAGGGACAACCTACAAGGTTACCTCCCAGTCCTGGGCGAACAATTCCCTGACGTGGACCTACTACATCCCGGAAAGCTCCAGTACCCTCTCTTACCAGACCACCTCTTTAAGCGGCGACAGCCTGTTCGCCAACTGGTGGAACGACCAGGGTGACTCCGGCACCGAGACCCTGGGCCGTGTCCATTAATCAATATATCATCCAACGCCCTGAGGAAGGTTTTCCTCAGGGCAAATTCCTGAAGCAGCCAGGATACGATTCCAATAAAGACATAATATTGGGAACCGCGTCACAGCCACCTGAAATATAGCATTTGACAGATGCCCAGGCACTTATGAGTTACGATTTCATAGAAGACGCAGTATAATCGCCGCCATGCTTACTCCCTCCCCGCGCAAAAAAAGCAAGCCACTTTCCCCCTACTTGCACCTCTTCATCCCGGTGGCATTCGTCCTTGGGCTGGGGTCTGGTTACTTGCTTTGGAGTCCCAAGGCCGCTCCGGTTGCGGCAGGCACGACCGGGACCCAGCGCGTGACCGTTTCGACAGATGGCGACCCTTCCATCGGCCCGGCGGATGCTCCCGTCACCGTTGTTGAATTCAGTGACTATCAATGCCCGTACTGCCAGGCCTGGTATCAACAGACTTTTGACCAGTTGATGTCTAATTACCCGGACAAGATCCGCTTCGTTTACCGCGACCTGCCCCTGCCCGGGCATCCTGAGTCGCTCCCGGCTGCCGAAGCCGCCAACTGCGCCGGGGAACAGGGCGCCTACTGGAAGTTCCACAATGCCCTTTTCAGCGGGCAGTACCAACTGGGCCGCGCCGCCTATGAACAGTATGCTGTCGATCTGGGGCTGGATACAGCCGCCTTCACCGCCTGCCTGGATGACCACCACACCCAGGCTGAAGTCAAGGCAGATGCCGCAGATGCGACCCGTTTGGGGTTGACCGGTACCCCGAGTTTTGTGATCAACGGCAGGATTTTGATCGGGGCGGTCCCGTTCGATCAATTCAAGGCCATTATTGACGAGGAATTGGCTGCCAAGCCGTAATTCTATTGACGCCCGTCCTGGGCTTCACAAGAGGGTCAGATGAAGAAATTTGTCACGGTTGCAGGCAATATCGGAGTGGGCAAGTCCACACTGGTTGAAATGATATGTAAAAAATTAAGCTGGACGCCGTTCTTTGAGCCGGTGGCCGAGAACCCCTACCTGGCTGACTTTTATAAAGACATGCAGGCCTGGGCTTTTCATTCGCAAATCTTTTTCCTCACTCACCGCCTGCGCGCCCACCATCAACTGGCCCTCTACCCGTCTTCGGCAGTCCAGGATCGTTCGGTCTACGAGGATGCCGAGATCTTCGCCCACAACCTGTTTCTCCAGGGACACATCCGCCCCCGCGATTACCAGACCTACCGCGAACTATACCAGACCCTGGTAGAGTTTCTGCCGCCGCCCGACCTGGTCATTTACCTGCGCGCTTCCGTCCCCACCCTCAGCCAGCGCATCGAACGGCGCGGGCGCGATTACGAGCGCACCATCCCTGCCGATTACTTGACCAGCCTGAACAACCTGTACGAGACCTGGATCGAAAACTTCACTCTCTGCCCGGTGCTGACCGTCCCTGCCGACGATATTGATTATGTGGCACATTCCGGGCACCTCGAACTGATCGCCCAGAAGGTGGAGGAGAGGCTGACCGGCAAAGAGGAGGTCATCTTCGACCCCGAAGAAGTGGCCCGCGCGGCCTGCGATTAAAATAAAATTTCCCGGAAGCCCCGGGATTTTTATTTCCACGAGCAGAAAAATATCCAACTATTCCATCGGATCCTGGCGATCATGGAATTTGCATTCTCTCCATAATATTGCTTTACTTTAGAAGAGTACATAAGCTGTCGAGTCATCAAACGCAAGAAGAGTAACTGGATGGGCGGCTTGGAAATTATTGGTTTGTCGCCAGAGGTCTCGTATGTCCAAACACATCTGGATTGTATTCATTATTTTTGTGTTGGGTGCCTGTCAATCATCTTCTGAACAACTCACCGCAACTGCCGCCCAGGCACATGCACAGACACAGACCGCTGCAGCGACCTTCACGCCGGTGATAATGGCAGATTTTTTCTTCTCTGCATGTGCCTTCCTGGATGTGAACGGCAACAGGATATGGGACGAATTCGACACGCCGATTGAAGGTGCAAAAATGGGACTCAGGATCTACGAGGGAGGAGCCTTTGTGTTTGGAGATCTTTCCGGTCCCGATGGATGCGCCACAGTTTGGGCACCGGGAGGGGGCATCGAAGTCCCGTTCACGATTCGCATGGATCCACCGGAAGATTCCGGATTAATTTCAATTGGCGGGAATGAGATGGTATACAAGGGCGGTCCAACCCCGCGCTTCTTATTCCGGGCGCCGTAGCCGCGCTTCGGGACAATCCAATACAGGCGGGTGAACATCGGGTAGTTGCCGAGTCAAACCACCAGGTGCTGCTATTCGTGAGGTTATCGATCCGATAAAGAATCTGACGCATCCATTCCACCCCGCGAGCCCCCCGGTTATTTTATTCCACGAAAACGCCCCATTTCAAGAGGCTCTTCAGCCAAATTTCGCTGTTCCAGGCCTCCCCCCACATCATCCCACCGGGACTGTTGCATTCCGCCGTAAGGACCGTCTGTGGAGCTAAATTCTTCACGCAGATTGACCCGGTACCTTCTCCCGTCCCCGTTCCGGGTGTGCCCGATTTGATCGGCTCATTCGGCTTCCCGGGCGTGGGATAGCAGACAAATGCCCATGCCCCGCTCCCATCCGGCAGGCGGCACCACGTCCGGTCTGCTGCGTTCACCAGGGGATAGTTGAAGATATCCGCCGTCCGCCCGTCCGGTTTAAGCAGGCGGACGGTGCTGCCCATATCGCTCAAGCCCAGCCCCGTGTCAGCATGATAGAAGACCTCGATCTGCCGCGGCAGGAGGGTCAGGTTGGGCAATAAAAAGAAATTGGTGCTTCCCGCTCCGTTGTCCAGTTTCCAATTTGCCACGTTGATGGATTCCGTGCCCATGTTGATGATTTCAATATACTCGTCGCCGGTATCTATTGTTCCGTCGCCATTCCAATCGGTGCGCGGGTGGGGCAGGAACTCGTTGATCGCAATTTTGCCCGGGATGGCAGTGGGGGCGCGCGTGGGGGTTCGGGTTGGAGAGCGCGTGGGTGTGAAGGTGGGGGTAAAGGGCACCACCCCCGTACACAGCACGATCGGGCTGTCGCTGTTTTGCGGGTCGGCCGGTTGGATCAGCTCAAAGTCTCTGAAATTATCATTGGTATCATAACAACTGGTGGCACCCACCGGCTTGCGCTCGTAACTCTGGTTTAAATTCTGGTTTTCTTCCAAAAGGGGCGCAAGGAAGTTCCCCTCCCGGTAAGTTGTGGCCGCGCACATCCCGGCCATGTCCTGTACCGTGCCGGCATAATTGAACAATCCCACCCCGCCGTTATCGTCGATCCCGGCTGTGAAGGTTTTGTCTGCGTTGGTCACACTCGAACCTGTTGCCGCAGCCAGGTAATGCTGCCCGGGCTTGAGCAGGGTATTGGAAGGCATGGTCACCAGGATTGCTATGTTCGTGCCGCAGCCAACGGAACTTCTGATCGTCCATGAGCCGATAGAGACCCCCGCC
>DASVKG010000203.1:0-15226 GCA_036385495.1 Anaerolineales bacterium
TGGGTGCCCATCTCGCGGATGGACTTATCCTCCAGTACCACGATCTTGTCGGCGTTTCGGATGGTGGACAGACGGTGGGCGATGATGATGGTAGTGCGCCCCTGCATAAGGTGTTCGAGTGCCTGCTGGATGATTTGCTCGGTGCCAGTATCCACGGAAGATGTGGCCTCGTCAAGAATCAAGATCGGGGCATCTTTCAAGATGGCACGCGCAATCGAAAGGCGTTGCTTCTGTCCACCAGAGAGCTTGACGCCGCGCTCGCCAATCAGCGTGTCGTATCCCTCGGGCAGGTCGGCGATGAAATCGTGGGCATTGGCGGCTTTTGCGGCTAAGATCATCTCGGCCTCATCGGCGGTCGGGCGACCGAAGAGCAAGTTCTCCCGCACCGTCCCGTAGAACAGGAATACATCCTGCAGCACGATGCTGATTTGTTGGCGCAGACTGTCAAGCGTGTAATCGCACAAGTCGCGCCCGTCCAGCGTAATTACTCCGCTTGTCACGTCGTAAAAGCGCGGGATGAGACTGACCAGGGTGGTCTTCCCCACGCCCGTCGGACCGACCAGCGCCACCACCGATTTGGCCGAAATCTCGAGGGAGACATTCTCCAGAACCTGAACGCCCTCGGAGTATTCGAAGCTGACATTATGAAAAATGAAATCTCCGCGCACCCGATCCATCACCGGCGCGGCGCCGCGGACGGTTTGCGGTTCGCGAGGCTCCGCCAAAAGGCCGGCAACCCGATCCGCGCCTGCCAGCGATGCCTGCACCGCCTCCCAGGCACCGCTCAAGTTACGAACCGGAGAGTAAAAGCTTTCCAGGTACAAGAAAAATGCCACCAGGTCTGCGACGGGTAGTATGCCCTGGAGTGCCAGCCGCCCTCCAAAATAAATGACTATGAGTGTCCCGATCGAGGAAGTAAATTCCACGAAGGGCTGGAAGGTGGCCATCAGTTTCAAGGCGTTGAGTAGCGACTTACGGTAGTTATCTATCCCGGTAGTGACGCGCTTTGCCTCTTCTTCTTCACGGGTGAAAGCCTTGATCTCGCGAATTCCTGACAAGTTATCGTTAAGCAGGGCATTCAGGTTGCCGAGCTCCTTCTGCCGATTACGGAATGCCGGGCGGACCCGTTTGGCATAAATTTGCAGGGAAATGATGACCAGGGGGATGGGAATGGTGCTGAGCAGGGTCAGTTTCCAGTTCAGGCTGAGCAGGACGGCGGTCACACCAAACAGGGTGACCACGTTAACGACGACGTCGGGGATGGCGTGGGCAATGAGCTGCTCGAAAAGGTCAGTATCATTGACCACATTTGACATCAACTGACCAACCTGTTTATCTTCATAAAAACGAAGCGAAAGGCGCTGCATGTGTTCGTATATGTACTTGCGGACATCGGCCACAACACCCCAGCCTGCGACGTGGGCGATGTACGAGCGGACAAACTGCAGACCGGCGCGTCCGACATAGGCTATCAGTACGATGAGTGTCAGTTTAGTGATATAGCTCATATCCACCAACCCGGCAGCAGGTCCGGTAACTTCGGTGACCAGCAGTTTGACAATCCAGGGTATGAGCAGTTGAATTCCCACCAGGACCAACATACTAATTGCGGTTACAACAAGCGAAAGGGTGTATTTGCGAGCATAGTTGAAAATAAGTTGAAAGGGTTTCATTATTGACCTCAGGGTTGATTGTACAACCAGTCACATAATCCATGGTGATGATTCAAATACAGTAAAAAGGACTGCCAGTACAAAGTGCAGTCCTTATTGGATGAGACCTTTATTTGTAGACCGCAAGGTATTTATGAAGTGATTCCGACCTCTTTCAAGAATATTCCCAGTCGCTCTGTTTCGATCTCGAGACGAGCAAGCAGTTCAGGAACAGCGGCCAGGTCATCCTGGCGACCAAGCGTTTCGAGTTTTTCACACAGATTTGTTACCGGAGCGGTGCTGAAGTTTGCCGAAACGCCTTTCAAATTATGAGCATGCCGGCTGAGATCGTTGGAGTTATGAACTTCAAGGGCGGTTCTAAGGTCTTTGATGCGTTGCGGGATACCAGCTATATATTCACGGCTCATTTCGTAAAGGAACGGCCGGTCGTCGCCGAAACGTTCGAGGGCACGTTCGATATCCATCGGAAGTTCGTCAGCAAGGTGGATGGATGGTTCGACAGGAGGTGCGACAAAATGCGGTGCAACTGCGACTGGTTCCTCGATTCGAACCGGCTGTGCTTCTTCCGGTTGCGAAGGTTCCAGCCATCGGTCGAGCATGCCCAGCAGAATGTGTATTTCAAGCGGCTTGGGAACATAATCATCCATCCCTGCTGCAAGGCAGCGCCCCCGGTCACCTTTCATGACATGGGCAGTCATGGCAATGATGGGGATGTGCTTTTGGGAACCGGCCTCCCATTCCCTGATACGACGGGTGGCCTCGAAGCCATCCATTTCCGGCATCTGAACGTCCATCAAAATGGCATTATATTTCCCATCTTTTGCTTTTTCGATGACCTGCAGGCCGTTTTCAACCGCGTCCACGAAATAACCGGCCTTTTGGAGCAATATCGATGCCAATTTCTGATTGATGAGATTATCTTCCGCCACCAGGATGCGTTGATTGGAGTGATGCTTCTGCTCGGCGAGCATATGACGGGTGATGATGGCCGGTTCCTCTTCTTCTTCTCTACCCAGGACGGCTTCCAGGGCCTGGTAGAGCATATGCTGGCGCACAGGTTTTAGCAGATAACCTGAACAACCCAGGGCTTCCATGCGGGAAGCATCACCACGCTGACCGATGGAGGTCATGACAATAATGCGAACATCCTTCAAAGCTAGGTCGCCTTTGATGGCCCGAACGATTTGCTCACCGTCCATGCCGGGCATTTGCATATCGAGCAGGACCACCTGGTATGGATCACCGTTCCGCAAGGCATTGCGTAACACTTCAATGGATTTGGAACCACTGGCCACGGAATCCACGCGGCAACCGAATCCTTCCAAAGTTTTGGTCAGGATGGTACGGTTGGTGGCATTATCGTCCACGCCAAGAATGCGCATCCCAGAAAGATTGACTGGTTGAATAATCAACGGGGAAGTCCCGCGCTTTTCGACAGGCTGCTTTTCAAAGGATACTTGAAACCAGAATGTACTTCCCATCCCAGGGCTGCTTTGCACGCCAATCTCGCCACCCATTGCCTCCACCAATTGCTTGCAAATAGTCAAGCCCAATCCGCTGCCGCCATACCTGCGCGTGGTGGATCCGTCGGCCTGGATAAAACGTTCGAAAACTGATTGCTGACGGTCAGTTGGAATGCCGATGCCGGTATCCTGAATGGAGAAATAGATCGTGGCATGAGTATCGGTTTCGCTGACCGGTTCGGCACGGATGACAATCTCACCCTGGTGTGTGAATTTAATGGCATTCCCAATCAAATTGATAATAATCTGGCGGAGGCGAGCCGGGTCACCCTGTAGATCGGACATCACATCCGGATGGATCAAGCAGGCAAGTTCTAGCCCCTTATCCTGAGCGCGCTGGGCCAGAGAGGCTGCAGCATCCTCGACGGTTGTCCGCAAATTGAAGCTAATTGTTTCCAGATCCATCCTTTTGGCCTCGATTTTGGAGAAATCGAGAATGTCGTTGATCAGCGCCAGCAGGGCTTCAGCGCTCTGGAGGGAAATATTCAGGTATTCACGCTGTTCATCTGTCAGGCTTGTATACAACGCCAGTTCGAGCATGCCAATCACACCGTTCATGGGTGTTCGGATCTCGTGACTCATATTGGCGAGGAATTCGCTCTTGGCGCGGTTGGCGTCCTCCGCCTCCTGCCGTGCGCTGACGAGTTCGCTGATATCGTGATAGATTGCCAGTGCCCCCACCTTTTCTTCACCGACAATAACCGGGACCGCCAATATTTCCACATCAACCAATGTGCCATCCTTGCGCCGCCGTTTCCCTATGCCATGGATGGTACCGCCGGTCAATATCTGTTGTGTATACTGGGAGGCCTCCTGCAGAGTGGCATCGGTGGTGATCAAGGAATCTAGGTTGGCTTCAATAATTTCATCTTGCGTATATCCGAATAATTTTTCAAAGGCCGGGTTGCAGGAGGAAATCCGTTCTTTTTCATCCAGGACAATAATGGCAGCCGGGTTGTTTACGACCAGAGATTCAAAGAATTTCTTTTGTCTGGCGATATCCTCTTCGATGCGTTTCCTTTTTGAAATATCATGCAGAACATGTATTGAACGCGATGAACCTCCCAGCGCCACCTGTTCAATAAGCACTTCAAAAAAACCACCCAGCCGTGGGATTTCCATTTCCCCGGCATGCAAGTCCAGGGGTGTTAATTGATCTTTTGCTCGCAGCGCTTCCAGAAGCGGACTCCCAATTATTTCATTGTAGGATAAATTCAGTTTCTGAATAACTGCTTTATTGCAGCGGGCGATATTCCCAACTGTATCGATGATAAAGATCAGGTCCGTAACAGCATCAAAAGTGCCTTCCCATTCTTTCTTGCCGCGGCTAACCACTGCTTCAACCTGGTGGAGCAATTCCAATTCGTGATTCAACTGTTTATTTACGCTTTGAAGTTCTCCAGTGCGTTCTTCGACGATGGTTTCCAGTTCATTTTTCAACCTCGTCAGGCGATCCTGACGCACACCAGTCAGGATAAATACCACTCCGAGGACCAGGGGAGCACAATCAATTATCCATAAAAGAGGCTGGCTTTGTTGTGCCAGAATAATTGAGGACAGAGTGAAGGGCAATCCGGTTAGGAGGATTTGAAAGATCGTTCCAATAACTGGAAAGAGCAAACCAAAACCAAGCCCTAAAAGAACATATCGGAGAATGATCGGATGGAAAACACTTCGGGTCTTCATCTTTGTGCCTCCAGAACCATTTGCCATGCTTAGATGGTTCCTGATGGTTATTATAGCAACAATGAGGTCAAATTGAGAGGCATCTTTGTTTCCAACACGGGATTTCTTGTTTTCACTTGCAACTTAACGCAGTACATAGTAAACTCAACGCAATGAACAACATACCTTTACCCGCATCCATGCTGATGCCTATGGCAATGTCATGCCGCGCACGGACAGCTACCCGGAAAGGGTAAGAATTCGTTTACCTATACAAAGGGCTGTCCGCAAATTGGACGGCCTTTTTGTTTGATTAAATTTGATGTAGATATGAATGCAGTATCCTGTAGGAGAACTCCATGCCTGAAAACATCCTGATCGCCATAGCCTGGCCTTATGCCAACGCCGAGATCCACGTGGGCAATATCACCGGCTCACACCTGCCGGGCGACATTGTGGCCCGTTACCACCGCCTGAAGGGAGATCACGTGCTGATGGTCTCTGGTACGGATTCGCACGGCACACCCGTGACGATTGCTGCGGATAAAGAAGGTATTTCTGTGGAAGAAGTATATAAAAAATACCATCACGGGTTCATTGATTTATTCCGGCAATTAGGTATCCAGTACGACCTATTCACCAGCACACATACAGAAAACCATTTCAAAGTGGCGCAGTCCATGTTCCTGGCCCTGCAAAAGAACGGCTTCCTGTTTACTCAGAAATCCATGCAATGGTACTCGCCTGCCGCCAAACGATTCCTGCCGGACCGCTATGTGGAAGGCACCTGCTACATTTGCGGTTTCGAGGGAGCGCGCTCTGACCAGTGCGACAGTTGCGGCAATGTGCTGGAACCCGAGAAACTGCTTAACCCGAAATCGAAAGTGGACGGTTCCACCCCTGAACTGCGCGAAACCGAGCACTTCTTCCTTGAACTCTCCAAGCTCGAACCAGAGGTTGCCGACTTCCTGCGCAAACGCTCAAGCTATATGCGCGAGACGGTGTTGGGAGAATCATTGCGGAAAATCGAAGCCGAGGGTCTCAAACCGCGACCCATCACGCGCGACCTGGATTGGGGTATCCCGGTCCCGGTGAAAGGTTGGGATGACAAGCGCCTGTATGTCTGGTTCGAAGCAGTCATCGGATATCTTTCGGCTGCGGTCGAATGGGCAGCGATCAGCGGGAATCCGGAGGCCTGGAAAAATTGGTGGGTGAACCCGTTGGCCCGGGCCTTCTACTTCATTGGGAAGGACAACATCTTCTTTCACACTGCCTTGTGGCCGGCAGAATTAATGGGCGCGGGCGAACAATTTTTGCGGATCTTTTGCGAAGAAGACGGCGCTCTCAGCCTGCCTTACGACGTACCTGCCAACCAGTTCATGAACCTGGAAGGCCAGAAGATCTCCGGCTCACGCAACTGGGCGGTGTGGGGCAGGGACGCGCTGACCCGTTATGATCCGGATGCATTGCGCTACTACCTGACAGTAAATATGCCAGAGAACCATGATTCCGACTGGGACTGGAAAGAGTTCGTTGCCAAGAATAATGGTGAACTGGTGGCCACCTGGGGTAACCTGGCAAACCGGGTACTTTCATTTTGCTATAAACACTGGGATGGATTCGTACCGAAAATTGACCTGCAGAAATTGAGACCTGTGGATATAAACCTGCTGACATCCATCGAGGCCGGTTTCCAATCAGTGGGGAAATTACTGGATGCGGTGAAACTGCGGGCCGCCCTGCAGGAGGCCTTCCGGCTGGCATCGACGGTAAACCAATATCTGGACCAGATGGCACCGTGGCAGGCGATCAAGACAGACAAGGATTCGACTGCGCTGACCATCTACACTGCCCTGAAAGCAATCGACTCGCTGAAGGTGCTGTTTGCCCCCTTCCTGCCCTTCTCCTGCGAGATACTAAATGGATACTTTGGGTGGGAGAGACCGCTGTTTGGCGAATCGTACATCGAGACTGTTCTGGACTCACTCGGCGAGCATAAGGTGCTGAAATATCGTGGGGTCGAAGGAATCCAGTGGAAACCAAGTGAATTGAGCCCCGGCGCGAAGCTCAACCAGCCCGCGCCGCTGTTCAAGAAATTGGATGAAAGCGTAATTGAAGAGGAAAGGGCGAGGTTGGGGATATAAACCAAAGTAAGAAAGTGGCGCACTTCAAATATGCATGGTTTTTTTCCAAGGCTTTATTCCCCTCTAACTCTTATCTTATTTTTCCGATCAAGAACAGCAAAAACCCCAGCAGCCGCAGAGCGGCGGTCAGCCACAACGTCCCACCCGGGTCAAGGGAATTAGCCTTTTTCCATGAAGCAGACCAATGGGGGGTAAATGGCTTCCCTTAGTCGATTCCTCCAGCCAAGTTGGCAACCCGTCAATCAACGTTCTCATGATCGACTTTGTGTTTTGGTGGAACAGGTCGATGTTCCCGTATGCTTCACCACCCTCCGTACTGACCAGGTCGGTAACCCCGCGCAGGATGAGACAGCGCACCCCATTTCGTTTTGCAACCCAGGCGATCGGACCGGATTCCCAGTCGGCCGCAACGGCCCCATACTTTTGGACCAGGTTGGGAATATCCTCCGGGACGATATCCCGATCTGCAGAAATTAATGGACTATAGACAATGGCAGAATGACCGAGGGTAGTGGGTAGCAATTCACGGTTTTTGATCCAGGAAAGGTCGAGCTCGGTGGAGTAGTGGGCAATCGCATCATCCGGGTCGGACATTTTTTCAAGAATGTCGTAAACGATCGTTTTTGTGACCAGGATGACCGTCCCGCGCTCGATACGGCCTTCGAAACCACCGCAGGTTCCCAGGTTGACTAGCAGGAGAGGATGGAATTGGTCAATAACATATTGTGTGGTAGCAGCAGCGGAAATTTTCCCCCAGCCGGCATGGAAATAGGTAATTTTTTGAACGTCGAACATCTCACCAAACGGTGAGGATTTTACTAGAGCTGGTGTGAGAATCTCCTTGACCGCCCGCCATTCTGAATTGGCCGAGATCAGTACGATGATACGCTGATCAGCCATTTTCCAGTTTTTTATCCAGGTAATCCAGCACAAATTGCAGCGCGGCTTGTGCTGAGGACTCTTTGTTGAAGCGCCGATTACCGTCCCAAACGAACTTTCGAGCCCAGTCACCATCCGGCGCAGAGAGACAAATCCAGGTGGTGCCAACCGGGTTTTCCGGGGTCCCCCCGCCGGGCCCGGCGATGCCGCTCACCCCGATGCCAATATCCGCCCCCAGCAATGTACGAATGCCGCGCGCCATTTCGATTACGGTCTCCCGACTGACTGCACCGTGGAGTTGCAGGGTATCCCACGAAACGTGCAGCAGGGCATCTTTGGTCTCATACGCGTACGCTACCACTCCTCCCAGGAAATATTCAGACGATCCAGGGACGTTCGTGATATGGTCAGCGATCAAACCACCGGTGCAGGATTCGGCGGTGGCGAGTTTCAGGCCACGGTGGCGCAGAAGCGGGCCAATCGTTTGTTCGAGAGGAACGTCCATGCCGGCATTTATACCACGTCTGATGTGAAACGGCTGAAAGTACAACTACGTGACCTGGACCAGAAGGGGAACGGGTATTGGGCCGGAAATCGGAATCGCCTCAGAATTCATATTCTCGCGCTTCCGGGGAAAATATCCAAACCCAGAGAAATAATAACCAGATTGCGATTCCATAAGAATCCCCGGACGTAACAATGCAGGGTGATAAAATTGGATTGATGGACATCTCCGAGCATATCAAGGGTATCCTGGATACCCTTCCCCCCAAGCCCGGCGTTTACCTGATGAAAAATGCCGAGGGGACGATCCTCTACGTGGGCAAAGCGATCAGCCTGAAGAACCGGGTGCGTTCCTATTTCCATGGCGATATCGGTCACGATCATAAGACGCGCCGCCTGGTGAGCGAGATATCTCACATCGAATGGATTCTGGTAGGTTCGGAACTCGAGGCACTTATCCTTGAGATGAACCTCATCAAGAGGCACCGACCCAAGTACAACATTCGGCTGAAAGATGACAAACGTTATCCGTACATAAAAATCCACTGGCAGGATCCATTTCCAAAAGTCACTGTAACGCGCCTGATGCTGGATGATGGGGCGCGTTATTTTGGGCCTTACACCTCAGCCTGGGCTGTCTACCAGACCCTGGACGTGCTGCGACGGGTGTTCCCTTACCTGACCTGTGACCGGGTAATCACCGGCCAGGATAAACGTGCCTGCCTCTATTACGATATCAAACTATGCCTGGCGCCCTGCATTGGCGTGGTGAACCAGCACCAATACCGCCAAATGATCTCCGACCTGCAGGAGTTTCTCAATGGTCACTCTGAGCCGATCATGAAACGTGTTCAACAAGAAATGGAAAAAGCCGCTGAAGATATGCGCTTCGAGAAGGCTGCGGCTCTGCGCGACCAGTTGATGGCCATGCAGTCCATCGTTGAACGCCAGAAGGTGGTTTTTGCTTCAGATTATAAGGATTCGGATGTAATCGCCATGGCGCGAGCAGATAATGAAGCCTGCGTGCAGATATTTTTTATCCGGGGGGGCAAATTGATCGGGCGTGAATATTTCGTGCTGGAAGGGACGGAAGATGCCGCGGATAAAGAAGTCCTTACCGAATTCATCAAGCAATTCTATACCGAGGCGGCGGTAATCCCCCAACAGGTACTTCTGCCTCAAGAGATCGAGGAAGCGCAGATCATCGGTCAATGGCTGCGGACACGACGCGGCGGCGAAAAGACCGAGATGGTTGTGCCGCGCAGAGGTCAGCCGCATGACCTGGTCCTGATGGCTGCAGAGAATGCATCCGAAACACTGCACGCCTTGCGGACTCAATGGCAGGCGGACACGCACAAGCAGGAACAAGCGCTGGCCGAGTTACAATCAGCGATGCAATTGCCCAATCCACCCAACCGCATCGAATGCTACGATATTTCTCATACCCAGGGTGTGGCAACCGTTGGAAGCATGGTTGTTTTCACCCAAGGCGTGCCGGACAAAAAACTATATCGTCGGTTTAATATTGAGGGGTCAATTGGGGCTCCCGATGATTTCGCCAGCATGGAGGAAGTATTGACGCGGCGCTTCAAACGCTGGGAAGCAGCGCGGGAGACTGACCCGGCGACTTCGCTCAAGGCAGCACCGGGGTCCAAACCGGACGAATCGTTCGCCTTTCTCCCGGATTTATTGATTGTGGATGGAGGCAAAGGCCAGTTGTCCCGGGCGATGGAGGTGCTCCAAAATTTCCAAATATTTGAGAGAGTGCCGGTGGTTGGTCTGGCCAAGCAGAGGGAAGAGATATTTTTTCCCAACAAGCCCGATTCATTGCTGCTGCCACGCCATTCGCAAGGGCAATACCTTGTACAGCGCATTCGCGACGAAGCACATCGCTTCGCTATAACCGCGCACCGGGCGCGGCGGACGAAGCAGGGCATGGCTTCAGCCCTGGATTCCCTGCGCGGTATTGGGCCTGTCAAGCGAAAAGCCCTCTTGAATCATTTCGGATCTGTGGATAAGATTAGAGGAGCTTCGGTGGTAGAATTGAGCGCCGTGCCAGGAATAAACAAGGCATTGGCAGAAAGTATTAAGGCACAATTGGAATGAAAACTGTCTGGATCGTTGACGATGACGAGGAAATGATCTATGCCGTGCGGTTGATGCTCAAACTGCTGGATTTTGAAGTTCGGCATTTCTTCTCGGCGCGCCTGGCAGCCCAGGCTCTTTTTGATGGAGAGCGCCCCGACCTGTTCGTCCTGGATATTAACATGCCGGGGGTGAGCGGGATTGATTTTCTGGAATTTTTGCACCGCCGCAAAGAGTCGGCAAACATCCCGGTTGTCATGCTTTCCTCCGAGGCTGCAGACCTGATGGTGGATCACGCCATGGACCTTGGCGCGGATGCTTATGTAACCAAGCCGGTTGCGTTAGAGGAACTGGAAAAGGCCATAAAAAAAGCGTTCAGGGCGCACGGCGAGAATGAATAAGGAGTCTTTGGGAAATTTAAGTGATGAAAATTTAGAAAATCTAAACAATAACTATAGAGGATGAATAGATGGCAAAAGGTAAGAATGTAAAAAAATCGACCAGAGAGCAGCGCCAAACGCGGACCTATCGGGTGATTATTATTGTTATCTCGGCGATTGTGCTCCTAACCATGATCTTATCACTCACGATAACGATTAAGTAATGGTGATTTCGTTTGGGCGACTCTCTGTGAAAATCCCAGCCTCGGAAGGGATTTGATATCCTCTTGCGGGAGTTGTCAAAGGTCATCGCAGGGCTTGGTGATAAAGAAATAACAATTTACAACCCCCCAAAAGACCGGGACGCAAGACTAAAGAGGATGGATATTTGGGTCCATCAATATTAGAAAAGGTGGTTATGCTCGATAAACTTGCTGGGATCGAAAAACGCTATGATGAACTTCATCGCCTCCTGTTGGAAGTGGGTGACGATTATCAACGCGCCGCAGAACTTAATAAGGAACGCCTGGATCTGGAGCCCATGGTCGAAAAATCCAGAGAATACCGCCGTGATATGGCGCGACTGGAAGAAGCCCATACAATTACCGAATCTGAAGATGATACCGAAATGCGACTCCTGGCCGAGTCGGAAATTGTTGATCTGGAGCCGCGGGCGAAAGTGCTCGAAAAGGAACTCAAGCAAATGCTTGTGCCCAAGGATCCGCGCGACGATAAAAACGTCTTTGTCGAAATCCGCGCCGGAACCGGGGGGGAGGAGGCGGCCATCTTCGCCGCCGACCTGTACCGCATGTACACACGATATGCCGAACGCCAGGGATGGAAAGTTGAGCTGATGGACTCGAATGCCATCGGCATAGGCGGTTTCAAGGAAGTCGTTTTCCAGGTCAAGGGCAAAGGCGCTTTTTCAAAACTCAAATACGAGTCCGGTGTGCACCGGGTCCAACGTGTCCCGGCCACCGAGTCTTCGGGTCGAATTCATACCTCCACTGCCACAGTGGCTGTCCTGGCTGAGGTTGAGGATGTGGATGTGGAAATCCCCGAGTCTGATATGAAAATTGACGTTTTCCGTTCTTCCGGTGCAGGCGGCCAGAATGTCCAGAAGAATGCCACTGCCATCCGCATCACACACCTGCCTACCGGCATGGTGGTCGCCGTCCAAGATGAACGCTCACAACTGCAGAATAAATTGCGCGCCATGTCCATATTACGGGCGCGCTTGTATGAAATCGAAGAAGAAAAACGCCGTTCCACCCAGGATGCCGACCGCCGCTCGCAGGTGGGGACTGGCGAACGGTCCGAAAAGATCCGGACGTACAATTATCCGCAAAACCGCGTCACCGATCATCGAATCAATGTTTCGATCTTCAATCTTCCAGTTGTCATGGAGGGAAGCATTGATCAGTTTATTGAAGAACTCTCTTCCCGTGACGAGGCTGATCGTCTGTCTGCCAGCGGGGTGGGGGATGGCGACGATTAAGGGTAGGGGGCAGACCATTGGAGAAACCCTCGAAGGGCTTATTTCCCGTTTAGAAAAAATTAGTGACACACCGGGACTGGATGCCCAGGTGTTGGTGGCGCGCCTGCTGGACAGACCGCGATCCTGGGTGCTGGCCCGTCCCGAAGCACCCATGACCAGAAGCCAGGAGATCGCTTTGGAAGAGCAAGTTACCCGCTTGGAAGGAGGTGAGCCGCTTCCGTACATCCTCGGATTCTGGGAATTCTTTGGCATGGAATTCGACGTAACACCCGATGTGCTCATCCCCCGTCCGGAGACAGAACTTCTGGTAGAAAGGGCGATAGCCTGGTTGAGGAAGCCGGAGCGTGAGGGTCGTGTGTTAAGAGTAATGGACATGGGCACTGGCTCTGGTTGCATCGCCATTTCCATGGCAGCCAATGTCCCAGGCATCCTCATCACAGCCACCGATATTTCCCCTGCCGCCCTGAAGGTGGCGCGCGGTAATGCTGAAAAAATGCATGTTTCCGACCGCATAAACTTCCTGGAGGCCGACCTGTTTTCCAATTCTTTATTGCAGGATCCCTTTTCCCTGATCGTTGCCAACCCCCCATATATTCCAACCAAAACGCTGCAAAAAATCCCAGTTTATGGTCGTGAACCGACTCTAGCCCTGGATGGCAGCTTCGACGGGTTGAATCTTATCCGCCGCATCCTGAGAGAGGCTCCCGGCAGGCTGTTCCGGGGAGGCTCGCTGTTGATGGAAATCGAGGCCTCAGAAGGCCCGGCAGTGCACTCTTTGGCGACTGTGGCTTTTCCGAAAGCCCAGATTCGTATATTCAAAGATCTCGCCGGTTACGATCGACTACTGGAAGTACAGTTATGAACACAGAAATCTTGGCGGCACAAGACCCCGTTGCCCTGAAGCGTGCCCTTAAAGTCCTTCAATCGGGAGGGCTGGTGGCCTTTCCAACTGATACGGTCTACGGGGTGGGTGCGCTGGCCTTTGACAGGAAAGCGGTTGAGAGCATTTATACAGCAAAAGATCGTCCTGTTGAAAAAGCCATCCCGATTTTGATCGGAGATGCGGACGACCTGGTGAAAATATCCATTTCAGTACCGGAACTTGCCCTGAAGCTGGCTGCCCGTTTTTGGCCCGGACCCTTGACCCTGGTGTTACCAAAACACCCTGAGCTATCCGAGGCTGTCTCTGCTTCGGCGACAGTCGGCGTGCGCATGCCGGACCATCCTGTCGCTCGCGCTTTGCTGCGCCTGGCTGGACCCATGGCAGCCACTTCGGCCAACCTCTCCGGTCAGCCCAATCCATCTACAGCGCAGGAAGTATTTACCCAACTTGGCGGAAGGATTGCCCTGATCCTCGACGGAGGTAAGACCCCGGGCGGAGTCCCGTCAACGGTTGTGGATTGCTCTGGTGGTCAGTTGCAAGTATTGCGGGCCGGGCCTATCCCCAATAAGGAGATATTAGCGGTAATTGAAAATGACCTTTGATCCTCCATTCCTGTTTCAAAACCATTATTCCCGCCCTTAATTTTCTCATCTGCGTCTTATCCTTTGTTCATCCCGTTCTTATCTCAAAGCATATAATAGAAACTATTCTCCTCCTTAAACAAACCCCGCAGGGACTAGGGCCAGTCCTCCACGGGGTTTGTGTTTTTAATTGGCAATCAGGATAATGGCCAGGTGGGCAAAATATCGATTTCCAAACCGTCGGTGTGACCGAGAATGTAACGGAAATATCCCGCGGCTGCAACCATGGCTGCGTTGTCTGTACAGAGCGATAGAGGCGGGATGTTGATCGGGAATTCCTTCTGTCCCAGAAAGGCATCACGCAGGGGTTTATTGGCTGAGACACCGCCCCCCACCACGATTTGCTTCACATTAAACTCGCGAGCGGCATTTATAGTTTTGTTGAACAGAACATCCACGACCGCCGCCTGGAAGCTGGCAGCCAGATCGGCCACGGGCAAGGGACTGCCCTCCAGTCTTTTTGTCTCTTTGAGAACCGCGGTCTTGAGACCCGAAAACGAGAAATTCCAAGTCCCTTCCAGCCATGCACGCGGGAATTTGAAGGCGGCGGGATTGCCTTCTTCGGCAGCCTTTTGGACCGAGGGTCCGCCAGGGTAGGCGAGACCTAGCAAACGGGCGACTTTATCGAAGGCTTCGCCAGCGGCATCGTCGAGAGTAGCGCCGAGACGCTGATAGGATAGGTGGGCATCCATGAGATTTAGTTCAGTGTGCCCACCCGAGACGAGCAGGGCCATCAACGGGAAATGAGGCTTGGAGATTGGCTTGTCATCCGCGTTGTATACCCAGGCAGAGTAGATATGGCCTTCCAAATGGTTCACCCCAACGAGGGGTAGACCCGCCCCGAGGGCCAAGCCTTTGGCCGCATTAAGCCCGACCACCAGAGATCCGGCTAGACCGGGCCCGCGCGTGGCAGCGATGACATTAATATCCGAAAGTGCCAGGTGCGCCCGGGCAAGAGTCTGTTCGATGACCGGCAGTATGGACAGAACATGCTGGCGTGCGGCCACTTCCGGGTATACCCCCCCGTAGCGGGCGTGGATATCCATTTGTGAGGCAACAGTGGAAGCCAGCAAAACGCGTCCTTTTTCAATGACAGCCGCAGCGGTTTCATCGCATGAGGTTTCGATGGCAAGGACGCGGGCGAGTTTCAGGTCAGTCATCGGGATGATTATAGCGTTTTCCAACCGTACGTCAACGCTTGAACGGAAAAATGTTAGCACAAAGTAGTAATGTCGTGTTTGTCCCAAATAGAAATGTCGTGTTTTAGAATCGTTCCCAGAGAGAAGGGACGAGAAATGGATACGATACAAATGAGCCCAAAAGAGATCACACGACTGGAAGCGATGCAGCG